>JAPSKX010000238.1 GCA_031181325.1 Paenibacillus sp. | reverse complement strand
ATGCCGCGTGGAGGATAACGGCCCCGGCTGCAGCGACGAGGAGCTCGAGGCGCTGCGGCGCTTGGACGGCGATCGGTCCGGCTCGAAATTCGGCGGGATCGGGCTTAGCAACGTGGGGAAACGGTTGAAGGCCCACTACGGCCCTGCGTACGGATTGGAGTTCGAGCGGAACGAGAGCGGCGGTCTTCGAGTGACGATGCGCCAGCCGATGCCTTAACATTCCCCTATGTTTACGATATGGATACCCTGTTCAACGCTCCGGTTGAACGGGGTATTATTTTTTCATAGGGAGGTTGCGCACGATGACACAGAGATTCCGGCTGATGTGGAACTATCGCTACTTGTATATGATGCTGCTGCCCGGTCTTGCGTATTTCGCGATATACAAGTACGCCCCCATGTACGGCACGCTGATCGCTTTCAAAGATTTTAATATGATGCTGGGCATCCTGGACAGCCCTTGGGCGGACCCTTGGTATAAGCACTTCAAGTATTTCTACGATTCGCCCTATTTCGAGAGCATCTTAACGAACACGTTGCTCATTTCCTTGTACAAGATGGCGTGGGGCATCGCGCCCGGCATCGTTTTCGCCATCCTGTTGAACGAGGTTCGACATCAGGCGTTCAAGCGGGTCGTGCAAACCGTCGCATACCTGCCGCATTTTTTATCATGGGTCATTATTTACGGCATTCTAATGATTTTCTTGTCGGAATCGACGGGGCTCGTGAATTCATGGTTGAAGGGCAACGGAGGGCAGGCCATACCGTTCCTGACCTCGACCGACTGGTTCCGGAGCTTGCTCGTCGGTTCGGAAATCTGGAAGGAGTTCGGCTGGAACGCGATCATCTACCTGGCCGCCATCGCGGGCATCGACCCGTCGTTATATGAAGCGGCACGCGTCGACGGCGCCGGAAGACTGCGGAACATCTGGCATATTACGCTGCCGGGTATCCGGAACGTCATCATCTTGCTCCTGATCATCAAGCTGGGCCATATATTGGAGGCCGGCTTCGATCAGATCTACATTATGTATAACGTTCAGGTATACCCGGTAGCGGATATCCTCGACACGTACGTCTTCCGAACCGGGATCGAACAGCTTAACTTCAGCTTGGCCGCCGCGATCGGCTTGTTCAAGTCGGTCATCGGCCTAGGCTTAGTGCTTATCGCCAACAAGATCGCGCAGAGATGGGGGGAGGGCATATGGTAATCGGCAAGAAAGAGAGGGCTTATCTGGCATTGGTGTATGCGATCTTGGCGCTGTTGGCCCTCTGCGTCGTATTCCCGCTGATGTATGTGGTATCGGTATCGTTGACCCCTTATTCGGAGGTGCTGAAGAACGGGGGCTTCGCGATCTTCCCGAGCAAGATCAACTTCGAGACGTACCGGACCTTCCTCTTGGACAGCACGATCCCAAGAGCGTATCAAGTCACCTTGTTCATTACGATCGTCGGCACGCTCGTGAATCTGATCGTGACGACGTTGATGGCGTATCCGCTCAGCAAGAAGAACATGCCCTTGCGCAATCCGATCTTGATGTTGGTCGTGTTCACGATGCTCTTCAGCGGAGGCACGATCCCGACGTACTTAATCGTGAAGGAAACCGGGTTGATCAATTCGGTGTGGTCGATGATCGTTCCGAGCGCGGTGGCGACGTTCTACTTACTAATCATGAAGACGTTCTTCGAAAACTTGCCCGAAAGCCTGGACGAGGCCGCGAAAATCGACGGCGCGAGCGAGCTGAGGATTCTGTGCCAGATCGTGCTGCCGTTGTCCATGCCGATTATGGCGACCGTCGGACTGTTTTACGCGGTCGGACATTGGAACGAATTTTTCGCGGCGATCATCTACGTCTCCGACAACGCGAAGCATCCGTTACAGGTCATTCTGCGAGGCATGTTAATTCAGACGGAATTGCCGGAGCTGGACTTCGAGCGCATCGTGCCGACGGAGTCGCTCCAGATGGCCGCAGTCGTGTTATCGACGCTGCCGATCGTCGTTGTTTACCCTTTTATCCAGAAATATTTCACTCAAGGCGCACTGCTCGGGTCGGTAAAAGGTTAACATAATCATAAGAATGAGAGGGGTTAGCAGAGATGAAGAAAATGACGGCGGGGATGTTGGGTCTTACGCTACTGTCGACGACGCTGCTGGCGGCTTGCGGCGGCGGAGCGACTACGGGTACGGAGAAGGAACCGGCGGCGAACCCTTCGACCGGCGAGGCATCGTCGGCGAAGGAGCCGATGAAGATCAATCTGTTTCGCGAGGGACCGGCGCTGCCCGCCCCGGATCAAGATATTATTCTTCCGGAACTGAACAAGGCGTTGAACATGGATTTGGTTTACAATACGGCTCCGACCGAATATGCTCAGCAATTGAACGTGAAGATCGCGGGAGGCACGCCGCCGGACGTGTTCGGGGTGAACAAGGTACAGATGGAGCAGTTCGCGAAGCAGGGCATGCTGCTGGACCTGACGCCGTATCTGAAGGACATGAACCACCTCACGCCTGAAAACGGATTCACGGAGACGCATATGAAAAAGGGCGTCGTCGACGGCAAGCAATTCGCGATTCCTTATCGCCCGCTGATTCCGGTCCAAACGACGTTCTGGGTCAGACAAGACTGGCTCGACAAGCTCGGTCTGGAACAGCCGACGACGCTCGAGGAGTTGAAGGCGGTCGCGAAGGCGTTCGTCGAGCAGGATCCGGACGGGAACGGCAAGCATGACACGCAAGGCATTACCGGCAACGGCTTCAACGGCACGCTCAGCCCGATCTTCGCCGCGTTCGGCGTAGCGGCGCCCGGGCAGATGATGATTCGCGACAACCAAGTCGCCTACTCGACGGCGATGCCGGAGACGGCGCAAGCCGTGGAATTTATTAAGGGCATGATCGAGGAGAAGCTGATCGATCCGGAGTTTCTGACGAACAACGGTTTGATGCATCAAGAGAAGGCGTTCAAGGGGCAGGCGGGCATCGTGTACGCGCATTGGGCTCATATGAAGCGCCCGGATATGGTGGAGAAGATGAACGCCATCAACCCGAGTCAAGAATGGACGCAATTGGACGCGATGTCGGGACCGGGCGGCAAGTTCGCCGATTTCTACGACGAGGGCGGCACGAATTTGCGCTTGGTCATTCCGAAGTCGTTGGAAAGCCAGCCGGAGAAGGTCGCGAAGGTGCTGGAATACATTAACTACGTGTCCGGCGGCGAAGGGCAAATTCTCGTCAACTACGGCATCAAGGATCGGAACTATAAGATCGTGGACGGCAACATCGATATTATCGAAGAGATGGTTACGGAGATGGGGCATGCCAGCATACACCAAATCACGGGCCGCGTCGAGATGGAATACTTAACGACGAAATTCGGCGAACTGGCGCCATACTTCGAATTTACGAACAATCTTCCTTATATTAGCGTCTATACGAACTTCGCTTCGACGCCGGAGGGCGTCAACCCGGCGGATAAGTCGAAATACGAGGAAGAAGAGATGATCAAGTTCATTCACGGGAAGCGCCCGATCGCGGAGATGAGCGCCTTCGTTCAGACGTTGAAGGACACCTTCCAATTGGACTTGTATATTGCGGAAGCGGATAAAGCGTTGAAGGACCTCGGGTTCATTGAATAAGGGAGGCGTTGCACGATGACGATGGAAGCGTTCCATTGCGAGCTGCCCGTCGCCGCCGAATACGACGTCGTCGTATTCGGCGGCGGCTCCGCCGGCTGCATAGCGGCGATTCAGGCGGGCCGAGCGGGGGCGAAGACCGCGTTGGTGGAGAAGAACGGCATTCTCGGCGGGACGACGGTCGTCGCATCGGTCAACTTCCCCGGCTTGTTCCATGCTTGGGGAAAGCAAGTGATCGCGGGGATCGGCTGGGAGCTGATCGAGGAGACGGTCCGCCGCGGCGGCGCCGTGCTGCCGGACTTCAACGTTCCGTACGGGCACAGGCATTGGGAGCATCAAATCTCGGTGAATCGGTTCGTCTACAGCGCGATTCTGGATGAAGCCTGCGACGCGGCAGGGGTCGACGTAAGGCTTCATGAGATGCCGGCCGCCGTGGAGCGACAGGATGGCGGCGTGAGGATCGCGATCGCCGGGAAGACCGGACTATGCTTCATCCGCGCGAAGCAGGTCGTCGATGCGACCGGGGATGCGAACATCGCCCATCTTATGGGCTATCCGTTGGAGCGGGAAGCGCATCCTCAGCCCGGTACGCTGATTTACGAGTTGACCGGATACCGATTCGAGGACGTCGATCCCGCCGCATTGGCGGCTTCGTACGAGAAGGCGGCGGCGGAAGGGGCGATCCTCCGAACCGATCATACCAACGCCGCAGGGACGATTCCGTTCCTGAAGGAGCTGCGCGCCGGCGGAGGCAACTACATGCATGTCACCGGCATCGACGGAGCCGATTCGACCTCCCGTTCCGAAGCGGAGGTGCGGGCGCGTCAAGCGTTGATGCGAATCTATCGATTCTTGCGCGGAGTGCCCGGCTGCGAGAAGCTGCAGGTCGGTTATGTCGCTACCGAATGCGGCATCCGGGAGACGAGGCGGATCGTAGGCGAACGGAGGATGACCTACGGCGACTACGTAAGCGGGCAGGTGTGGCCGGACGCGGTGTGCTATAGCTTCTATCCGATCGACGTGCATCGCCACGGCGATAACACGACGGATATTCGACCGTTGTCCGAGGGCATCGTCCCGACGATCCCGTTATCGGCGCTCATCCCGAAGGGCAGCGATCGACTGCTCGCGGCCGGACGCTGCATCTCCGGAGACCAAGAGGCCAGCTCCGCTTACCGCGTCCAGGCGTCCTGCATGGCGACCGGTCAAGCGGCAGGCGCCGCGGCCGCGCTCGCGGCGAAGCAAGGCGCGTCCGTCCGCGACGTGTCGGCCGAAGAAGTGCGGGATATGCTGGAGCGGCACGGCGCGATCGTGCCGCGCCCCGCCAAGCAAGCGTAGTAGAGGAAGGGGCTGTCCCAAGGGGGACAGCCCCTTCGATGATTCCCGTCGCTGCCGCCGTCTTTATTTCATGTGCGGTATTGCACCGCCCGATCGGAATCTTTGATCACTTCGCGGTATCGGCTATTGCATACGAGGGCAAGGTGTAGCCGACGACGAGCTTCTTCGACCGAACGGGGAGGAGCTCCTCCTCGGCCGCCATTGCTCGCAGCGGTTGTTTTATTTGTGTGGGGGTCCTGCCCAGGGAGTCCCCCGGGTCCGAGCTCAAAACATCCGCTCCAACTCCTCCACAATGGAGTTCACGTACCCGACCGCTGCCCGGATCGGCGCGGGACTGCTCATGTCGACGCCGGCCAGCTGCGTCAGCTCCAGCGGGGAGACCGAACCGCCCGCCTGAAGGACGCGCAGCCAGCGGTCCACGGCCGGCTGGCCTTCCGCTTCGATCATCGCCGCAACCTGAGTGGACACCGTCAGGCCCGCTGCATACGAATACGGGTACAGCCCCATATAGTAATGGGGTTGGCGCATCCAGGTCAAACCCGCGCCGGCGTCCAGCTCCACGGCGTCGCCCCAGAACTCCCGCAGCACCGCTTCCTTCAAGGCGGTCAGCTTGGCCGCCGTCAGCGGCGTGCCGAGCTCGGCGGCTTCGTATACCCGGCGCTGCATATCCGCCTCCAGCAAGTGGGTTACGAAGTTATGGTAGTACGTATTCATCAGCTGCAACAGCACCCAGCGTCTCAGACGGGGCTCTTCGGATCGCTTGACGATATGGCGCGCCAGCAGCAGCTCGTTCAAGGTCGACGGGGCCTCGATAAAGAACATCGAAGGCTGGAAATTGACGTAGCGCTGCGTTCGAGCCGCCAGCATCAGATGCCCCGCGTGCCCCAGCTCATGCGCTAGGAAGAAGGCGCTTCGCATCGTGTTCGCCCAAGTCAGCATAACGTAGGAATGCGCACCGTAAGTGCTGTAGCAGAACGCCCCCGTCGATTTCCCGATATTGTCCGCATAATCGACCCACCGCTCCGTCAGCGCCGCATGGATGATGTCCGAATATTCCGAGCCCATTATCGACAGGGCTTCCTTCAGCAGGCGGCCGGCTTCCTCTATGGTGACAGGGGGACTGAAGTCGGGATCGAGCGGTGCCTTCAAATCGCAAAACCGGATGCGGTCCAGCCCGAGGACGCGCTCCTTCAGCTTGGCGAACCGCCGCATCGCCGGGGCAAGCTCGATTCGAATCGTATGAAGGACATTCTCGTATATCTCCTGCTCGACCTCCTGCGGTTCCAGCAGCATATGAGTGACCGAGGGATACCCCCGCAGCCGGGACAATACCGTCTGCTTCTTCACTTCCGTCGCGTAAGCCGCCGCGATCGTATGCCGGTACGTCGTAAGCGTGCGCGTAAACGATTCGTATGCCGACCGGCGAAGCACGGGGTCGGGCGACTCCTCGTAATCGGCCT
>JAPSKX010000237.1 GCA_031181325.1 Paenibacillus sp. | reverse complement strand
GCCGCGGCATTGTTCCTTCGATTTACGTCCCGGATAAACAAGAGATTCGAGTAAGCGTGGACGGGCGTTATGTCGCCTACAAGAGATTTCATATGGTACTCGAGCCGTTCTCTCTGGAGCAGGTGGTGACTGTATACGACCGCTTGACGGGTGCGATGGAAGATGTCGGCGTCCCGAACGCCGACACGGCCGACGAAGTGTTGCATTTCGACCTGAGCGGGGACGCGCGGTATGTCGCGTTCACGCATGCGACCGGCTTGACGGATCGAGGAATCCATGCGTATTTGTACGATCGCGAAACGAAGGATTTGAGGAAAATTACCGACGTCGCGAGCGAGGATGAATACGATGACGGCATTGATCGCATCTCCGTCAGCGACGACGGCCGGTACGTCGCGTTCGACTCCGCCGCGCCGGGGTTGGTGCCGGAAGACGACGACGACGTTCGGGATGTCTTCTTGTACGATGCGGCGACGGATAAGGTCGACCGGGTCAGCTGGCGGACCGGCATGGGGGAGTACGACGATGGAGATAGCGGCGGGCCGTCGATCAGCGGGGACGGACGATATATCGCTTTCCACACGGAAGCGCGGTTCGCCGAAGCGGATACGAGTTGGACGCGGGACGTGTACGTGTACGACAGGGAGGGCGGGGAGGAACCGTTCCGTCTGATCAGTGTCGGGCACGACGGAACCGAAGCGACAGGCCGGAGCTCGCTGCCGCAGATCAGCGACGACGGCGGGGTCGTAGCGTTCCAATCCGACGCGGACAATCTTGTCCCGGACGATACGAACGATTCGATGGATATTTTCGTCTCCGAGCGCGGGACGCCCGGGCTGAAGCGGGTGTCTGTCGGCTCGGGCGGCGTGCCGTTCACCCGGGACAGCGTGGAGCCGACGATTAGCGCAGACGGCCGGTACGTCGGGTTCCATCTCGATTATGTATGGGTCGAGGATGTGGAGGACGGCGATCCCGACAACGATGAAGCGAATGACTTGAAGGAAGAAGCCTATGTGGCCGACGTAGTCGGAGGCGCGGCGTATCGCGTAGAAGTGCCGGGTGCGCCGTATCCGTTGGTGAATCCGAGCATGGCGCCTGTCGCCGCGCGCGGCGGCGCGATGGTGGCTTACCACTCCGAGTATTTATGGAGCATAGGCGAGCCCGCAGAGGAATACGAGCTTCCGGGCATCTTTATCGCCGTTCGCGGGGACGCGCCGACGTGGCCGGCGGGCAGCGCATTGACGGCTGTCGACTCTGCCGGCAACGGGGTAACGCTTCGTTGGACGGACGCGGAGGACGCAGGCAGCATCCTCGGTTACCATGTGTATCGGGATGGGGAGAACGTCGGTTATGTCCCATACGGTGCCGCCGGAGGAAACTCCTTCACGGTCGAGGGACTGCTGCCTGGAGCGAAGCATGAATTCCAAGTCGAAGCGGTGAATTCGGAGTACATTGAAAGCTTCGGCGGTCCGACGTTAAAGATGGGCGACGGCGGCGAGCAGCCGGGCGAGTCCTTCCGCGTCGCTTGGGAAACCGACGAATCGCGTTACGGTTTGGTGCTGCCGGAGAGCCGGATAACGGTAACGGCCTACGCTCCGCCGGGCCGCGAAGTGACGGCGGAGGTCGCGTACAAGGCCTGGAAAGACGGAGCGACGGAAGAAACGAGGACGGCTTCGCTGACGCTGATCGAACAGACGGCGAAGCCCGGCGCGTATTCCGCGGGTTGGACGCTGCCGGACGGCGCGTCGGAGGTCTCCTCGATCGCCGCGAAGGCCGTCGATCCTGCGAATCCCGGAAACCCGCTGGAGCAATCGGCGTTCGGCTTGCCTGCGAAGGTCGCAGGCTCTGTCGTTATTCAATTCGACGCCGCTGCCGGCGTCGATCTGACGAACAGCTTATTGTCCGCGTCGACGGCCCGATACGGGGAGCAGCTCATCCAACTGCGCGGCACGGATGCATATACGATGAAGGGTATGGTCCCGGGAGAGGATTATTCCTTCTCGGTGCGGTCCCCCGATTATCGACATACCTGGGGAACGGCCGGGCCGCTTCGCGTGGAGGCGGGAAAGACGAAGACGGTTCAGATGCCGATTGTTCAGCCCGCGAAGCTGCGGTTCAAGGTCGTCGACCCGAAGGGCGTGCCGGTCGACGGCATTCGAATCGATCTGTTCGCCCCGGACGGTGCGTTCCTGGACACATTCCTTACGAACGGCGGTTCGACGACGTGGGAAGAAAATCTAAAGGCAGGAGAGGTTCTCACGGCTAAGGTCGACGTCGGCGAGCGAATGTTCAAGCCGGTACCGAACCAATCGGTGAAGCTAACGGCAGGACCAAACGAGTATGAAGTGAAGCTCGAAGCGCCGGGCGAAGGATTGCTGGAAGGCTTCGTGCGCGCCCCGAACGGGACGGCCGTCCGCAATGCGCTCGTAACGGCGACGCAGACGTATCGCGGGCAGTCGGTCGTGCGCAAGGCGCGCACGGATCTGGAAGGGAAGTACCGCTTGTCGCTCTTCCATGGCGAGGCGTCTATCGAAGTGTACGAGTCTTCCTTCGATTATCGGTCGAACGGAGCGATCGCCGCGACCGTCGCGGAAGGGGAGACGACCGCGTTGGATCTCCCGGTGTCGCAACCGCTGCAAGGGATGATTACTTTGGAGACGCGCATCAAGTATCTCGAAGATACAGAGTTCGGCGAACCGGTCGATATGGAGCAGTTGGCTTTCTATACCAGACTGGAGACGGAACACGGTTTTATGTCGGGGTACTTCGAGAACGCGTACCACTTCCAAGGCAAACCGGGGCAGATGGTATCGGTCTGCATCAGCGGGAAAGCGCGGGCGGAAATGTCGGATTGCACGCAGGTCGTTCTCGACGAGAACGCGAACGGCGTCGCCAAGCTGTTTCTGGAGGAGAAGGCCGCTCGCGTCGTCGGAAAGCTTGCGAAGACCGATCATCAGTGGGTAACGGGAACGCTGTACAAACTGGGCGCTAACGGGTATCGCTCGCCGAAAGCGTACGTCGACGACAGCGACTTCGGTCCGGACGGACAATTCGCCGTGACGGTGCCGGAAATCGGCGACTACGAGATGGAGCTGACGGGACGTCTCGTCGGCAGTCCGGCGAAGTACGAGTACGCCAGCGTGCAGTTTACGGTGACGGATCGACAAATATTAAGAATCGACGACGTAACGTTCCATGCGAATAAGTACTTTTCGCTCTACGACAACGGCTATTCGGCGGTGAACCGCAGGATCGTGCCGGGCGGCACGTTGACCTTCCGAGCGAACTACAAAGCAGGCTCGACGGACGATGCGCAGGACGTGCGCCTTGCGTTCGACATTCCGGAAGGGATGACCCCGGTAACGGACGGCGCCGGCAATATCGTCGTCAGCGGCGCGCAGCCGACGGGCCGAGCGATGTTCGAGGACGGCACACTGACCGTTCCGATCGGGGCGCTCGCGAAGAGGCAGTCGGGGGTCGTCAGCTTCCAGGTGAAGGTGGACCCACAATTCGCCCGAAGCTCGGCGAGCTCGACGGCGCGCATTCTGGCGACGATCGGGGCGAGCCATGTCGAAGAGACGATCGGGAGCGTGCAACTGGACGCGCCGATGGTGACGCTCGAAGCGCCGGATCGGGTATCGGCTTCGACGATCGAGCTCAGCGGCGTCGCGCCAGCGGGCAGCGCGGTGAAGTTGTACGACGGCGACGAGCCGATCGGCGCGGCGACGGCGTCCGCGACCGGCTACTGGACGACGAAGGCGGAGCTGCCCGCGCTCGGCGATCCCGCCACGCACGCGCTGCGGGCGGAGGTGTTGTCCGGAGGCGTCAAGCTTCAGTCGCCGGTTGCTTACGTGATGTACGATACGAAGCGGCCGAAGCTGTTGGAGCTCGCGATGGCCCAGGCGCCACAGGGCAAGCGCGTGACGTTGAACGCGCAGCACGGCGTCCCGAGTTTCCCGTACACGGTCGTGCCGGGCAATCCGTTCCAGTTCGAGCTGAAGTTCGATAAGCCGGACGACGTAGAGAACGTGTACGTCTACCTGGACGGACAGCTCGGCGATCCGGTGAAGGCGGTCAGGGACGGCGGGATCTTCCGCGCGACGGCGCCGACGGACCGCGAGGCGCTCGGCGACATCTACGTCGAGTTCGATGCGAAGCCGGTACCGTTCGAGCCGAAGCCGATACCGAAGCTCGAGGATGTGAAGGCGTCGGCTCCGCTCGCCATGCGAGAGTTCGATGCGGAAGTAACGAAGCCATTCGCGCTGAGGGACGGCATGTACGAAGGCGAGGTGCGGCTGACGTTCCCGAAGCTGGACGATATGACGATGACGGTGAACCTGAAGCTGCAGCCGAACGCGAACTACTCCGCGTCGCCGGAGGAGCTCGCGCTTGCCGAATACACGGGGCAACCGCTCATGGACGCATCGTTCGGCATTACGGAGACGGACGACGGCTTTAAGGTCGTGACGAAAGGGTACGCGTCTATGGAATTGCTATTCCCAGGCGGCATGCCGGCCGAGCTGCAAGCGGGGAAGGGCGACGTGAAGATTCTAGACGCCGATCCGGTATTCGCCGCGGTCGTCACGGAGTCTTACGTGCAGTTCGGTCCGAACGGGGGCGAATTCGGCACGTTCAATTCGATTAACAGCCAGTACACGGGGATGAAAGGCTTCGCCGAAAAAATCAATAAAATTACGTATAAGGTCGAGGCGAGCGGATTGGACTGCTTGGCCGAGCTCCCGCGAACCGTAAAGCAAGCGGGGAAAGCGCTCGCCGCCGCGGTCGGCGGCGAGGTCGTCAAATTCGGTCTCGGCGTCGCCACCGGCTTTATGAGCTTGGCAGGCCCGTGGGCGGTCGGCGCCGGGGTAACGACGGCTGCGATCGGGAAGAAGGTCGACAGCTATGTCGACGAGCAGATCGATTCGATCGGCACCGGGTACAACCAATGTTTGGACGAAGACATCGACGAGAAGAAGCGTAAGCGAATCAAGATCGCGCGTCCGAAATGGATTTACGATCCGAGCGGTTACGTGTACGAGGCCGTCCCGACGAATCGTCTTGCCGGCGTGAAGGCGACGGCGCTGTATCTGGATCCGGACAGCGGGGAATGGACCGTCTGGGATGCAGGGCCTTACGAGCAGGTGAACCCGCACGACACGGACGATTTCGGCAAGTACGGTTGGGACGTTCCGGAGGGCAAATGGAAGGTCGTCTGGGAGAAAGACGGCTACGAACCGGCGGAAAGCGCGGTGCTGGACGTTCCTCCGCCGCACACCGATGTGAACGTCGGTCTCGTCTCCCGCTCGGCACCGGCGGTGGAGACCGTCGTGGGCACGACGTACGGCGACGGCAGCTACGTCGACGTAACGTTCACAAAGTACCTGAGAGTATCGGAGCTCCCGGCGTCGGCCGTTACGGTGACTGGAGCGGACGGCTCGCCGATCGAGGGAACCGCGCTCTTCTTGGCGCCGGTCGATAATCCAATGGATCCGGAGGGGGCGGATTTGTCCCGCGTCGTCCGGTTTACGCCGGCGGTCGCATTGACGGCTGGCGAAGGGTACGGTGCGAAGGTGAACGCGAACTTTTTCCAGAGTTATTCGGGCGTCTGGATGACCGAGGGAACCGAAGTCGAATTCGCGGTCGCGGAACGCGACGATCGGGGGCCCGGGATCGTCGGCGTCATCGCCGAGGCGGGCGGATCGCTCCTTCGGGTCGCGTTCAGCGAGCCGATCGGCGAAACGGTCGATGTGTCGAAGTTCATTTGGAACGATGGCGAAGACGGCGTCGTGTCGGCGGTGCGCGCTTCCTCCGCCGAAGGGAACGAAGCGCTTCTGACGTTGCGGGAGCCGCTCGTTGCCGGCGGGACCGGCGTTCTGAAGCTGCAGGCGGGCGCGGTCGTCGATGCATCGGGCAACCTGTCGCCGGAGACGGAGCGTACTGTCGCAAGCGAGCCGGCGGCGTCGAGCAATGCAGCGCTGGCCTCGCTGCGCGTTGCGGAGGGCGCGCTCGCCCCGGCCTTCTCGCCGGAGACGTTCGCGTACGAAGTGCGCGTATCCGGCGAGTTGGAGGAGGTTCAAGTGACCGCTTCCGCTGCCGATCCCAAGGCGAAGTTGGTTATAGCGGGCGCACTGGTCGTCAACGGCGCAGCGAAGACGGTGCGCATCCCGGATGACGGCGAGATCGCGGTACAGGTCACGGCGGAGGACGGCGTCACCGCGTGGGAATACACGATCCAAGTCGAACGCGAGGCGGTACCGCCGCCGCTAGGCACGGACGCGACGTTGTCGGCGCTGGCGGTCGCGCCGGGTACACTGACGCCGGCGTTCGATGCGGCGGTGGAAGCGTACAGCGTGAAAGTCGGGGCGGACGCGAAGAGCATCCACGTCACGGCGACGGCGACCGACGCGAAGGCGAAGAGCGTGACGATGAAC
>JAPSKX010000236.1 GCA_031181325.1 Paenibacillus sp. | reverse complement strand
TCAACATCCGGGAGGACGGCCTGCGGAAGCTGATCGGACCGGAGTCGGAGAGCGGGGCGGTTCGGGTGCTGCTGAACGGCGACGGCGAACCCGTCTATCCGGAATCGAACGCGCTCGCGAACGAGGCGTCGAGCGGTTCGCTCGCGTCGGCCATCGCGTCGGCCGGCGCGCCGGGCTACCGAACGGCGGAGCTCGGCAAGGCCACATACTTATTGAATTATGCGCCGCTCGGTCTGAACGATTGGACGATTCTGGCGGTTCAATCGCAAAACCACGTCCTGAAGGATTTAATCTACGTGAAGTGGATGATTCTCGGCATCGCCGCGACGGGGCTTCTCTTCGCGGCGCTGCTGTCGGGCGCGTTCACGCGGTATTTGCTGAAGCCGCTTGGAGCGCTGCAGCACGTCATGAAGCGCGTCGAAGCGAACGACCTGACGGCGAGGTTCGAGAGCGACAAGAGCGACGAACTGGCCCAGGCGGGCTTCCGCTTCAACCGAATGCTGGAGCAAATCGTTCTCTTGATCGACGAGGTGAAGGCGGCGGAGTCGAGCAAGCGGGCGGCCGAAATCAAGTCGTTGTCGGCGCAGATGGATCCGCATTTTCTGTATAACACGCTAAACACGATTTATTGGAAGCTGAAGCTGAATCAAGTGGAGAAGTCGCAGCGCATGGTCGTCGCCTTATCCCGATTGTTCCAGCTGGGGCTGAACAAGGGGCAGGAGATGACGACGCTCGCCAAAGAGCTCGAACACGTTCGCCAGTATCTCGAGCTGCAGTCCGACTGCTACGAATCGCTGTTCGCGTACGGCATCGACGTTCGCGACTCGTCGCTGCTTGCGCTGCAAGTGCCTCGGATCGTGCTGCAGCCGCTCGTCGAGAACAGCATCCTGCACGGCTTCCGGAGCATCGAGTCCGGCGGGCGCATCGACATCGTCGTCGAAGCGGTCCCGGCGGGAGACGCATGCCTCGTGCGCGTGACGGACAACGGCTGCGGGATGGACGCGGCGGCCGCGCAAGCGCCGTACGCGCCGGACGCCGGGGAAAGCGTGGCGATCGGCAATCTGGTCAGCCGCTTCCAGCTGTGTTACGGCGGCGCGGCGTCGATCGAGATCTACAGCGAGCCGGAGCGGGGGACGACCGTCACGCTGAGGATTCCGCTGCAGCGGAACGGCGACGACGCGAAGAACGGCGAAGACGACGGAATCATCGAAGGAGGACATTCGCATGCATAACGAGAAGCCGGTTCGGCTGTGCATCATCGACGACATCAAGAGCGTAATCGAGGGTCTCAAGGCGCTCGACTGGGAGAGGCGCGGCATCGAGCTGGTCGGTACGGCGGGGAACGGCGAGGACGGTCTCGAGCTGATCCGCGCCGCGAAGCCGGACATCGTCATTACGGATATCCGGATGCCGAGGCTCGACGGACTCGCCATGGTGCGCGCGGTACTCGAGCTCGAGCGCCCCTGCAAGGTCGTGCTCATCTCGGGCTACGCCGACTTCGATTACGCCAAGCAAGCCGTACATCTCGGCGCGTTCGACTTCGTCGTGAAGCCGTTCACGGAAGAGGAGATTCTCGACGTCGTCGAGCGGGCGAAAGCCCAAATCGCGCAAGAGCGTACCCGACTGCTCAGCGTGCAGGAGATGGAATCGAAGCTGCGGGAGAGCTTGCCGCTGCTCCGACAAGAGTACTTGGCGCTGCTCGTCGGCCACCGTACGACTTGGACGCAGGCGGCGAAGCGATGGGAATTCCTCAAGATCGACCTCGACCCGCAGCGTCTTCGCGTCATGCTGTTCGAGATCGACGGTTTCGCGGAGCGGTCGGAGGCGATGTCCGTCTACGACATCGAGCTGATCCGCTTCTCGATTCAGAACATCGTGGAGGAAACGGTGCGCGCATCGACGCGAGGCATCGTCTTCCGCGACAAGCACGAGCGGTTCGCCGCTGCGGTCAACGAATCGGCCGCGATGCCTGCGGATCAGCTCGCCGAGCTGATCTGCAGACACATCGAGCGTTATATGAAGTGCACCGTATCGATCGGCGTCGGCGGCCTCGCGGAGACGGTCGTCGACCTGCCGGAATCGTACCTGGAGGCGGATCGGGCGCTGGCGTACCATCTCTATACCGGCGGCAACGGCGCGATCTCGTACGGCGACCTGCCGAAGAACGACCGACAGGCGCCGCTCGCGCTGGACCGGAAGGACGAGCTGTTGCTCGCGCTCCGCTCCGGCAACGGCGATCGGGCGGTATCGCTGCTCGCCGACATGTTCGGCGCGTTGGGGCGCCTCGCCGAGCCGCCGCATCCGGATTATCTATTAAGCTTCTACGACGAGCTTGCCGCATCCGCGATCCGCGCCTTCTACGAGCTTGTGCCCGTCGCCGCCGTACAGCCGCTCGTCGATCGACACAAGGCGCAGCGCGGCGCCTCGAGCCTCGCGCTGGGCAGTCTCGAGCAGCTGCTCGCCGCGCTATGCAAGGAAGGCTGCGAGCTCGTTCGGCAGCATTCGGTGTCGGAGGGGCAGAAGATCATCTACAAGTCGCTCGATTACATCCAGCGCCATCTCGACCGGAACGTGACGGTCGCGGAATGCGCGGCGGTCGTTCATCTCAGCGCAAGCTACTACTCGAGCTTGTTCAAGAAAGTGACCGGCGCGACGTTCGTGCAGTACGTCACGACCGAGCGGATGCAGAAGGCGAAGTCGCTGCTCGTCGGCGGCATGCCGGTGCAGGACGTGGCGGCGGCGGTCGGCTACGAGGAACGCCGATATTTCAGCGACGTGTTCAAGAAGACGACAGGTCTGACGCCGTCGGAATTTCGGGCCGGGTATTTCCCCGAGGGAGAACCGTCCGCGCGCTAGCGCATAGCGCATAGGAGAAAAGTCGCCCTTCAGAGTGAAGTCACCTCACTCCCAAGCTCGTTCGGACCCCCTATAATGAGGGACAGAAGGACATTTTCGAAATTAAAGGGGACATAACGAATGAGCAACAAATTCATACGGACCGGCCTGACCGGGTTGTTCGCGCTCAGCCTCGGTCTCACGGCCGCCTGCGGCAGCAATGCGGACACGGCGAACGAAGAGCCCTCGAACGAGACGCCCGCCGAGACCGCTCCGGCGCAATCCGCCGCGCCTGCGGAGAAGACGGTCATCACGTATTGGACCGACGATCGGCACGACCAAGAGTACGTCAACGGGCTCGTAACGAAGTTCAACGCGGAAAATCCGGACAACATCGAGGTCGAAGTGACGGTTCTGTCCGAAAACTATAATCAAAGCGTCGATATCGCGTTCGCCAGCAACCAGGCGCCCGACCTGCTTCGTCTGAAGAGCATCAACACGGAGACGTTCGTCAAGAAGGGATACCTCGCCCCGATCGACGGCTATCTCGACGACGCGATGAAGGAGAAGTTCGGCAGCATGTTCCTCGATCGCGTCAACCAATTCGACGGAAAGCTGTACTCGTTGCCGAACACCGGACAGACGCTGCGCCTCGTGTACAATCAAGATTTGTTCGCGAAAGCGGGCATCCCGAATCCGCCGGCTTCGATGCAAGAGATGGTCGACGCGGCGAAGAAGATCACGGAAGCGGGCAAGAGCGAAGGGGTCTACGGCTTCGCGCTCAACTTCAAGAACCCGAAGAGCGCGTTCGACCGCTCGGTGCGGGAAATCTTGTCGCTCAGCGGCCATCAGGGTCTTGGCTTCGACTACAAGACCGGCAAATACGACTTCGCGCCGTACGCGCAGGTCATCGAATATTTCAAGCAGATGTACGAGGACGGCAGCATTATTCCTGGCGCGGAGACGCTCGACATCGATCCGCTGCGCGCGCAGTTCGCCGCAGGCAAGATCGGGATGTATCTCAGCTTCGCGACGGAGCCGGGCGTGTACAAGGATCAATTCCCGACGGATATTCAGTGGGCGGGCGCGCTGGCGCCGACGCTGACGGGCGACATCGTCGGCACGTCCGAGATCGTGTCGGCGGGCACCTGGGTCGGCATCAGCGAGAAGTCGGCGAACAAGGACGCGGCATGGAAGTTCATGCAATATTTGTACGACGATGCGATTCTGACGGAGTATCATGAGAAGGGCTTCGGCATCGCGATCGTGCCGAGCATCGCCGCGGTCGCGAAAGATCCGGATCTGCCGGGCATGTCGGGCTTCCTCGTCGGCGAGCACGATTCGCTCTGGCCGGCGGCGCCGGTCGTCTCGCCGGAAGGAGCGAACTACGGGGACGCGTTCTTCAAGTACATGCTGACGGGCGGCGACGTTCAGGCGATCGTCGACGACCTGAACGCGCGGTATAACGCGGCATTGGACGCGGCCGTGGCGAAGGGCGAGCTGAAGGTGGAGCCGAACCCGTCGTTCGATCCGAGTCTCTTAGGTAAATAAGCGGGGCGGAGGGGCGCTGGAATCGCGGAACACGCGAAACGGAAGGCCCCTCCTCCCGTTCACAGACAATATTCGGAGGGACGACGATGAAGACCAAATTGGCGACGCTGCGGGAAAATTCGCTATTTCTGCTTCCAAGCGTGGTACTCACGCTGGCGTTAGGCGTCTACCCGCTGCTGTGGGTGCTGCGATACATGTTCTACGATTATCCCGGGTACGGCGAAGCGATCTTCGTCGGACTCGACAACTTCCGGCGACTGCTCGGGGATTCGCTGTTCTGGGAATCCGTCCGCAACACATTCGTCTACGCGGGCGGGAAGCTCTTGCTGACGATTCCGCTGTCGCTCGTCTTGGCGGTCATCCTGAACGGAAAGCTCCGCGGGCGTCATGCGCTGCGGGCGATCTACTTCATGCCGACCGTCATAAGTACGGCCGTCATCTCGGTCGTGTTCTATATCATTTTCAACTCGTACAACGGCATGGTGAATCAGATTTTGATGCAGTGGCGGATCATCGGCGCGCCGATCGAGTGGCTCGGCCCGAAGCATGCGATGCTGACGGTCGTTCTCGTCGCGGTATGGGGCGCCGTCGGCAACTACATGCTGCTGTTCCTCGCCGGACTGCAGAGCATTCCGAACGACCTGTACGAGAGCGCGGAGATCGACGGCGCGAATCCGACGCAGAAGTTCTGGTACATTACGATCCCTATGCTGGGGCCGGTCATGCAGATGATCGTTATGTTGGCCGTGATCGCTTCCCTCAAAGGGTACGAGAGTATTATGGTCATGACCGAAGGCGGTCCGATCGGCAGGACCGAGGTCATGTATCTGTACCTGTATAAGCTGCTCTTCCCGGTATCGACCGGTTCGCCCGTCGTTCAGGAGTTCGGGTACGGCAGCGCCGTCGCTTTCGCGTCCGCGATCATCGTGGGCCTGGTCACCGTGTTGTATTCTTATCTCTCGAAGAAGCTCAGTCAGACGTACTAGGGGGGCCGACGACATGACTATGAAAATAACGAAGCCGCGTCTCGGACGGTGGATCGGCCGTGCGGTCGTCTGGGCGTTCCTGCTCGTCACTGCGATACTGACGCTGTTCCCGGTGCTGCTGACGTTGTTCGGCTCCTTGAAGACGAACGCGGAGCTGTTGACGGGCGGCAGCGTCCTGCCGCAAACGTGGCAATTCGGCAACTACGTCGATGCGTGGAAGCAGAGCAACTTCGCGTTGTTCACCTGGAACAGCGCGTACGTCAGCGTCGTCGTCACGATCGGCACGCTGCTCGTGGCCGCGATGGCCGCGTACGTCGTCGATCGACGCGCGTTCCCGGGCAAGTCGCTCTACGTCGGGGTCCAAGCGGCGATGATGTTCGTCTCGGTGGGCGCGGTCGTGCTGCGGCCGCAGTTCGATCTGATGGTGGCGCTTGGCTTGAATACATCGCTCTGGGGCGTCATCCTGATCTTAATCGCCGCCCACTCGAGCACGTACTTCATCTTGATCGGCTTCTTCAAGGCGATCCCGCGCGAGCTGGACGAGGCGGCGATGATCGACGGCTCCAGCTTCACGCGCACGTTCTTTACCGTCATTCTGCCGCTCTTGACGCCGGGGCTCGGCGTCGCGGGGCTGTTCGCGTTCCGGCATGCGTGGAACGAGTACATCCTGCCGCTCGTCTTTACGATGACGAATCCGAAGCTGCAGACGTTGACCGTCGGTCTCGCGAACTTGCGGTACGGCACGTCGGCGGCGATGCAGGTCAATCTCATGATGGCGGGGGCGTTCCTCTCCATCCTGCCGATGCTGCTCGTGTACTTGTTCGCGAACAAGTCGTTCATGCACGTCACCGCCGGCTCGGTGAAGGGGTAAAGGGACATATTCCGAAAATGATACGGGAGGCTTATCTACGATGAATTCATCCATAATCGGGGCGCTGCGCTCCTCTACGGTCGTTCGCCGGCATCCGGCCAATCCGGTGCTGGCGCCGAAGGACGTGCCGTACGGTCCGGCCATGGTGTTCAACGCCGGCGTGACGAAATACGAGGGACGGTATGTCATGGTATTCCGCAAC
>JAPSKX010000235.1 GCA_031181325.1 Paenibacillus sp. | reverse complement strand
CTCGCTGCTTGCGGGCCTTCTCGCCGCTTGCGCCTCCAACGGCTCTGCCGGCGTCGGGACCGAGACGACGCCGGCCGACGCGACGCCCCCTCCCCCCGCTCCTGCCGCCGAAACGCCCGCCGCCGCCGCGGAACCGGAGCCGGTGACGCTCGACTTCGCGACGAACGCGGCCGGCGGCACGCTGGAGGCGTACAAGTCGATCGCCGCCGCGTTCACCGCGGAGCACCCGCACATTACCGTCGAAGTGAACGGCATCTCGAAGGACTACGAGCCCCTCATGAACGCGCGGATGGCGTCCGGCGATCTTCCGGATGTGTGGTCGACGCACGGCTGGTCGGTGCGCAAATACAGCGAATACTTGCGGCCGCTGAACGACCAACCGTGGACGGCCGGGCTCGTCGACGAAATCAAGCCGATCGTGACGGACGCCGGCGGCAATATGTACGTGCTCCCGTTCGACGTCGACCTCAGCGGCATGATCTACAACAAGGCTATACTCGACGAGCTCAAGCTGGACGTGCCGGAGACGTGGGAGCAATTCCTCGCCGCCTGCGAGGCGATCAAGAACGCGGGCCTGACGCCGATCCACATCGGAGGCAAGGATACGTCGGACGTCGCGGGCTTCCTGAGCCGGATCTCGCTCTCCCTGCTGGTCGAAAATACGGAGCGCAGCTTCAAGACCGAGCTCGAGAGCGGCGCGTTCGACTGGACGAACTTCGACGTCGTCTCCGATTTCATCCTGGATCTGAAGGCGAAGGGGTACCTGAACGTCGACCACCTGACGGCGGACAAGCAAGCGACGTACAACGCGTTCGCCCAAGGCAAAGCCGCCTTCGCCTTCCAATCCAATCAGTCCACCGTCGAAATCAAGAAGCTGAATCCCGAAGCGCAAGTATCGATGATGCGCCTCCCGACGAGCGGCGCCGGCGCGGAGCCGTTCCTTATCTCCGGCGAACGCGACGCGGTCGGCGTCTGGAAGGATACGCCGCACGAGGAAGCGGCGCTGCAGCTGCTCGCGTTCATGGCGAAGCCCGAGCACGTCGCCGCCGTCGCCGCCGCCTACGGCATTCCCGCCGCGTTCGAAGGCGTGGACGTCGAGCTCGGGGCGCTCGAGGACGTGTTCGGCGCCTATGACGGCGTTAAGGTGTCGAATCACTTCGACCGGCAATACTTGCCGAACGGCATGTGGAACACGCTGAAGACGGTCGGCCCCGGCCTCTTGTCGGGCGAGATGACGCCGGCGCAGGCGGCCGACGCGATGCGTCAGGATTATGAGCGGTTGATTCAAGCGCCATGAGGAAGGAGGCGTACTTGCTCTGCCTGCCGGCGCTGCTGCTGTTCGCCGCGTTCGTCTTCTACCCGCTGGCGCAGGGCGTGCGCATCTCGCTCACGGATTGGAACGGCTACTCGCAGCAGTACCGGTACGTCGGGCTGGACAACTATGTCCGACTGTTCGTCGACCCCCGCATCCGGACGGCGTTCCTCAATACGCTGCTGTACGGCATCGGCTCGGCGGCGCTGCAGAACGTCTGGGGGCTCGGCCTTGCGCTGCTCCTGAATCGAGCGTTCCGAGGCCGTTCGGCCGTCCGCGCGGCCGTCTACCTCCCGGTGCTGCTGTCGGGGCTCATCATGGGCTATCTGTGGTATTTCCTGCTTCAGTACGACGGCGGCGCGCTGAACGACGCGCTGCGGCTCGCCGGTCGCGAGCCCGTCGACTGGCTCGCGGACGGCGAACGGGCGACGTGGCTGATCTTGTTCATCACGTCGATGCAGTTCGTCGGGCAGGCGATGGTCATCTACTTAGCCGGGTTGCAGAGCATTCCGCCGTCGTATTACGAAGCCGCCCGCGTCGACGGCGCGTCGCCCCTGCGCGTCTTCGCGCATGTCACGCTGCCGCTGCTCATCCCGGCCATCATCGCGAATGTCATCCTGAAGCTGATCGGCGGGCTGCAGCTGTTCGACCTCGTCGTCGCGCTGACGGGCGGCGGGCCGGGCTACCGGACGCACTCCCTCTCGACGATGATCAACGAGCTGTATTTCAACAGCCAGAACGCGGGCTACGCCGCCGCGCTCGGCGTCGCCTTGTTCCTGTTCATTCTCGCCGTCACCGCCGTCACTCACCGCGCGATGGCCCGGAAGGAAGTGGACTATTGAAGACGATCCGCAATGTCGCCCTCCCGGCGCTCGGCGTCCTGATCGCCCTCATCCATCTGGCGCCGATCTATATCGCGTTGACCGTCGCGCTGAAGCGCACCGGCGACTTCAGCTCGCGATGGGCGCTGCCGGACTACTTCACGCTGCATAACTTCGGCGTCGCGCTGACGCAAGGCGCCTTGCCGCGGGCGTTCCTCAACTCGCTGCTGCTGACGGCCGTTACGACGCTCGTCATCGTCGCCGTCGGCGCGATGGCCGGCTACCCGCTCGCCCGCATCCGGTCCGGCGCGAGCCGGCTGCTGCTGGGCGTCGTGCTCGCCGTCATGATGGTGCCGTCGCTCAGCGTGATCGTCCCGCTCTATACCGTCATGAACGACATGAACGGCGTCAACACGCATTGGGGCATGATTCTCGCGCTCGCCGCGTACAACGCGCCGCTCGGCATCTTCCTGTACGCCAACTTCATGCGCACGATTCCGCGCGAACTGGACGAAGCCGCCATCGTCGACGGCTGCAGCGGATTCAGCGTCTTCTATCGGATCATCCTGCCGCTGCTGAAGCCGGTGACCGTGTCGGTCGTCATCCTGAAGGGCCTCAAGACGTGGAACGACTACGAGTTCGCGCTGTATTTCCAGCAGAAGCCGGAGAAGCATACGATTACGCTGGCCATCTCCCGCTTCTTCTCCGAGTTTTCGTCGGATTTGCACGCCGCTTCGGCGGCGGCGCTGCTGGCGGTCGTTCCGGTCGTCGCCGCGTTTCTTGCTCTGCAGAAATATTTTATCGCCGGGCTGTCCGAAGGCGCGGTCAAATAAATCGGGAGAGGGGCTTCCCTAAGCATGTACGATGAACAGATGGAGCGTTGGAAACAAGAATTTCGACGGCAGCTGGATAGCCGTCCTTCCGAATGGACGATCGCGGACGGGTTGTCCGCCAAGATTACGCCGGATGACCGGATGAACGCGTTCTACGGCGCGACGACGGTCATCCGGCTCGCCGAGACGGACCGCGAAGCGGTACGGCGCCTGCAAGCCGACCTGATGGAAGCCGCGCCCGACATGCTTGTTCCCGTCGATCCCGCCACGTTCCACCTGACGATTCATGCGCTGAGCAACGTCTACAGCGCAGGGCCGGAGCCGGACGACGTTCGGCGCAGCATCGCCGCGCACGAGCCTCTCGTCGAGGCCGAGTTCCGCCGCATCCGCGCCGACTACGGCGGCCGCGTCGTGCGCATGACGGCGCTCGGCGTCAGCACGAGCGGCAAGGACGTTGTCAGCGTCAAGTATATCCCCGAGTCTCGGGACGACTTCGATGTCCTCACGGACTTGTTCGACCGTATCGAAGCGATCTACCCGCTGCGCCGTCCGTACGCGCCGCACGTCACGCTCGGCTACTTCCGGCTTCGCCGGTACGACGCCGCCGAGATCGAGCGCCTGTACGATGCGATGGCGCGGCTGAGCCGCGAGCGGGCGCTCGGCGCGATCGAGCTGCCCGTCGACGGGCTTGCGTATCAGCTTCATCGGCATATGAACGACTTCCGCGACGTGTTCACCGTAGGCAGTCTATAATCTTCCGTAGAAAACACGAAAAGACGGTCGATCAGGGGAGCCCCCTGGCAGACCGTCTTCTCCTTATCCGCATCCGTTATCTAGGCTTCTTCATCGTCAGCGAGACGCGGCCCTTGTTCGCGTCGACGCCGAGCACCCATACGGTGACGTTGTCGCCGACGGACACGACGTCCATCGGGTGCTTCACGAACTTGTCCGCCAGCTGCGAGATGTGCACGAGGCCATCGTTCTTCAGGCCGATATCCACGAACGCGCCGAAGTCGATGACGTTGCGCACCGTGCCCGTAAGCTCCATGCCGACCCGCAAATCCTCGAGCTGCAGCACGTCGGTCTTGAAGATCGGCGGCGGCAGCTCCTCGCGCGGGTCGCGGCCCGGGCGCTTCAGCGAGTCCAGGATGTCGCGCAGCGTCGGCACGCCGACGCCGAGCCGGTCGGCGACGGCGGCCGGCTCTACCGCGTCGAGGCGCGCGCGCAGCTCGGCCGATCCGAGCGACGCCAGCTCCAGCCGCAGCTCGCGGAACAGCTTGTCCACCACGCCGTACGACTCCGGATGGATCGGCGTATTGTCCAGCGGCTGAGACGACTCCGGCACGCGAATGAAGCCGATGCACTGCTCGTACGTCTTCGCGCCGAGACGCGGCACCTTCGACAGCTCCTTGCGCGACGTGAACTTGCCGTTCTCCTCGCGATACTTGACGATATTTTTCGCCGTCGTCGCGTTCACGCCCGCGACGTACGACAGCAGCGACGGCGACGCCGTGTTGACGTCGACGCCGACGTGGTTGACCGCCGATTCGACGACCGCGCCGAGCGACGCCTCGAGACGCTTCGGCGACACGTCGTGCTGGTACTGCCCGACGCCGATCGCCTTCGGCTCGATCTTCACGAGCTCCGCGAGCGGATCCTGCACCCGTCGCGCGATCGACACGGCGCTGCGCTCCGCCACGTCGAAATCAGGAAACTCCTCCTGCGCCACCTTGGAGGCGGAATACACCGAAGCGCCCGCTTCGTTGACGATCAAATATTGCAGCTTCTTCCCGCCGTCCGCCGCGATCTTGCGGATCACCTCGGCGACGAACTGCTCCGTCTCCCGCGAGGCGGTGCCGTTGCCGATGACGATCAGGTCGATGTCGTGCTTGGCGATGAGCGTGCGGAACGTCGTCGTAGCTTCCGCCGTCTTATGATGCGGCGCCGTCGGGTACGTCACGGCGATGTCGAGCACCTTGCCGGTGTCGTCGACGACCGCGAGCTTGCAGCCCGTCCGGAACGCCGGATCGACGCCGAGCACGGCCTTCCCGCGAACGGGCGGCTGCAGCAGCAAGTTCCGAAGGTTTTCCGCGAAAATGACGATCGCGTGCTCCTCCGCCTTTTCCGTCAGCTCGTTGCGCACCTCCCGCTCCACCGCCGGGGCGATCAATCGCTTGTACGCATCCTCCACCGTCGCGAGCATCGCGTCCCGCACGACGGACCGATCCGCCGCGTAGCGCTTCCCGATGTACATGTGAATCGCCGCCGGATCGAACTCGAGCGACACCTTCAACACGTCTTCCTTCTCGCCGCGGTTGATCGCGAGCGTCCGGTGCGGCGGCAGGCGCTTCACCGGCTCGCGGTATGCATAATACATCTCGTACACGGACTCGACGGACTTGTCCTTCGCTTCCGTCACGATCGTCGCATATTGGAACGTATGCTTGCGCACCCAGGCGCGGACGTTCGGATCGTCGGCGATCGTCTCCGCGACGATGTCCATCGCGCCTTGCGCAGCATCCTCGGGCGTCGGCACGCCGCGCTCCGCGTCGACGTACTTCGCCGCCTCGGCGAGCAGCGAGCCCGACGTCGGCCCGCTCTGCATCCACAGCGCCAGCGGCTCGAGTCCGCGCTCCTTCGCGACGCTCGCCCGCGTCTTCCGCTTCTGGCGGTACGGCCGGTACAAGTCCTCGACCTCTTGCAGCTTCCCCGACCGTTCCACCGCCGCGCGCAGCTCCGCCGTCAGCTTGCCCTGCTCCGCGATGAGGCGCAGCACCTCGCGCTTGCGCTCTTCGAGGCCGCGCAAGTACGTCAGCCGCTCTTCGATCGAGCGGAGCACGTTCTCATCTAACTCGCCGGTCATCTCCTTGCGGTACCGCGCGATGAACGGAATCGTATTTCCTTCATCTAATAGGCTCACGGTCGTGCCGACCTGCTTGGGGCTCGTCCCCGTTTCGGCCGCGATTTGTTTTACGATGCGATCCTTCGCCGCGCGCTCCTGGGCGTCCGTCCAGACGAGCGCCTCGGGCGCGATGGTCGCGGGCGGCGTGACATGTTCTGAAGACATATGTATGTTTTCCCCTCTCCACACAAAAAAACGAGGGCTTCCCGCTCCCCCGCTCGTGCACACCTAAAAATCGATCAAGCCCACACTGATCTGCAGCGCGTCGTCGACCTTACGCATCGTCTCTTCGTCCAGGTGCGTAATCTTATCCGTGAGCCGCTGCTTGTCGATCGTACGGATTTGCTCCAATAAGATGACGGAATCCCGGTCGAACCCGTGCGATTCCGCATCGATCTCGACGTGCGTCGGGAGCTTCGCCTTTTGAATTTGCGCCGTGACGGCGGCTACGATGACCGTCGGGCTGAATCGGTTCCCGATGTCGTTCTGAATGACCAATACCGGGCGAACCCCGCCTTGCTCCGATCCGACGACCGGCGAAAGATCTGCGAAAAATACGTCCCCGCGTTTGACGATCAAGGGCTACACCCCGCTAACTAAGCGGCCTAATGTACTGTCGGCTTCCTCTTCGGCCAAGAACGCTTCGTTGCACATCGAGAGATTGATCTTCGCCATCTCCATATACCCGCG
>JAPSKX010000234.1 GCA_031181325.1 Paenibacillus sp. | reverse complement strand
ACGACGATCTCGCTCGGCCCGGCGATCGAGTCGATATCGACGACGCCGTAGACGAAGCGCTTCGCCAGCGCGACGTAGATGTTGCCCGGTCCGACGATCTTGTCGACCGCCGGAATCGTCTCGGTGCCGTACGCGAGCGCCGCGATCGCCTGCGCGCCGCCGACGCGGTACACCTCGGACACGCCCGCCTCCGCGGCCGCGACTAGAATGTACGGATCGATGCCTTCCTTCCCGCTCGTCGCCGGCGGCGTCACCATGACGATCTCCCGCACGCCCGCCACGACGGCCGGAATGATGTTCATCAGGACCGAAGAAGGGTACGCCGCCTTGCCGCCGGGCACGTATACGCCGACCCGCGCCAGCGGCCGAATCAGCTGCCCGAGCGTCGTTCCGTTCGGCTGCGCATCGATCCAAGAATGCTTGATCTGCTTCTCGTGATACGCCCGAATATTCGCCGCCGCCGCGCGAATCGCTTCAATAAATTCCTCGTCGACCGCCGCGTACGCCCCGGCGATCTCCTCCGCCTTCACCCGCAGCCGGTCCGCCGTCAGCGTCACGCCGTCGTGCTCCGCCGTATACGCGAGCACCGCCCGGTCGCCCTCGAGGCGCACGCGTTCGACGATCGAGCGCGCCGCCGCTTGCTGCTCTTCGTTTTCCGTATCGATCCGCCGATCGAGCTCGAACTCGCTCGGCCGCATGATCCGCAATTCCATCTCGAATACCTCCCCTACGCGCGCACCGCGATCGCCGCCGACAGCCGGTCGCACAGCGATTGCACCGCTTCGCTCTTCATTCGGTAGCTCACCCGGTTCGCGATCAACCGACTCGTAATGTCGAACATCTTCTCCATCTCCACGAGCCCGTTCTCCCGCAGCGTCGTGCCCGTCTCCACCATGTCGACGATCCGATCGGCGAGCCCGATGAGCGGCGCCAGCTCGATCGAGCCGTTCAGCTTGATGACCTCGACCTGCTGTCCCCGCTCGCGGAAATACTTCGAAGCGACGACCGGATACTTCGTCGCCACGCGCGGATGCAGCGTCGGCTTCCAATCCGGCAGCCCGATGACCGACATGCGGCACCGCGCGATGCCGAGATCGAGCAGCTCGTAGACGTCCCGATTGTCTTCGACCAAGACGTCCTTGCCGACGATCCCGAGATCCGTCACCCCGTACTCCACGTACGTCGGCACGTCGACCGGCTTCGCCATAATGAATTCCATTCGCAGCTCCGGCACCGGGATAATCAGCTTGCGCGAATCGTCCAGATCTTCCGGCAAATCCAAGCCCGCTTCCCGGAACAATGCCGCAGCCTTCTTATAGATGCGCCCCTTCGGCATCGCGATGCGCAGCAATTGCTCGCTCATGCCTCGCTCCCCCTTCCGAACGTCAACACTCGATCATAACCGACCCCTTGGAAAATGACCCCGCCGCGGCCCGCCGCGCCGTCCGCCAGCCGGTCGAGCTCCGCCGCATCGTTCACGCGCGCCGTCGTCACCGCCGCGTCCGTCCCGCCGGAGCGCAACGCGCCGGCCGCGCGCAGCGCCTCGTCGCGCGCGTCGCTCGTGTACGCGATCAACACGCGTTCCGGGCCGTCCGCCGCGCCCGCGCCGTTCGCCGCGACGTATTCCAGAATCCGATTCGTCTTCAGCGAAAATCCCGTCGCCGCCGCCGGCCGCCCGAACTGGCCGAGCAAGTTATCGTATCGCCCGCCGTTCAACACCGGGAAGCCCAAGTCCGAGGCGTAGCCCTCGAACGTCAGCCCCGTGTAATAGTTGAAGTCGCCCGTCATCGTCAGGTCGATCAGCACGTCGGCGACGGCATCGTACGCGCTCAATACCGCCCATACCTCGCAGAGATGGCGAATCGCCGCCTGCGCCGTAGGGCTCGAGGACAACGCCAACGCCTGATCGCACACCTCGCGTCCGCCGCGCAGCCGCAAGATCCCTTCCAGCTCCGCGCGCAGCGACTCCGGCAGCGCAAGGCGTCGCAGCGCCTCCCGATAGCCGACATAATCCCTGCGCAGCAGATGGTCCTTCAGCGTCTCCTGCGCCTCGAGATCGTCCGCCAACGTCTCCTCGAACAAGCCGTGGAGAAAGCCGACATGCCCGAGCGCCACGCGGAACTTCCGCACGCCCGCCGCCTTCAGGCACGCGATCGACAGCGCGATCGCCTCCGCGTCCGCCTCCGCGCTCGCGTCGCCGACTAGCTCGACGCCCGTCTGGAAAAACTCCGAATTGCGCCCCGCTTCCTCTTCGATCGCGCGAAACACGTTCGCGTTGTACGCGAGGCGAATCGGCAACGGCTGCTCCCGCAGCAGCGACGACACGACGCGCGCGATCGGCGCCGTCATGTCGGACCGCATGACGAGCGTCGTTCCCCAACGGTCTAACAGCTTAAACAGCTTCTTGTCGCTCGTCGCGCTCGCCACGCCGACCGTATCGTAAAATTCCAGCGTCGGCGTCATGATCTCCCGGTAGCCCCACCGGCGCATGCACGCCATCACGTTCGTTTCGATGCGTCGCAGACGCTCGACCGCCTCCGGCAAATAATCCGTTACGCCGACCGGCTTTTCGAACACCTTCGGTTTGGACATATGCTCTCCTCCTTGCGCCACGTCAACCATGACCCTCTATTGCTTTATTACATTAAAGTGCTACCATATTAGCAAGCGAAAGCGTCTGTACGTAACTATATCACGCGGCATGGAAGGCGTCAATGCGCGCGGCAGGGCCATCATGCGGGAGGAGAGCACGCGCCGATCCTCCCTCGAAACGCGCTCCCCGGCCCCTTCGTCGAACTCTACTCTCTTACAGCCCCCGGCTTCTCGCCCTCCGTACGCCCCGCATCCGCATCGCTCGTCGAGCCGAGCGTCCGCAGCGGATTGCCCCCGACGAACGCTCCGGCGGGCACGTCCTTGTGGACGACGGACCCCGCCGCCACGACGGCGCCGTCGCCGATGACGACGCCGGGAAGCACCGTGCAATTCGCGCCGATCATGACCTCGTCGCCGATGACCACGTCCCCGAGCCGGTATTCCTTAATTAAGTATTCATGCGTCAAGATCGTCGTATTGTAGCCGATAATGCAGTTTCGTCCGACCTTGATCCGCTCCGGGAAAAACACGTCCGGCATGACCATCAACGCGAACGACGACGTCTCGCCGACTTGCATGCCGAGCACGCGGCGGTAAATCCAGCGCTTGACCGCGAGCAGCGGCGTGTACCTGGAAATCTGGATAAATACAAAATTCCGCACGGCTTTCGCGAAGCTCACCGTGCGGTACATATGCCATAGCGCGTTCGCCGCCCCCGAAGGGGCGGGATATCGCTCTAACCGTCTCATCCGCGTTCATCCTCCGCCGCGCCGACGATATCCAGCAGCTCGCGGATATCGTCGATCCAATAATCCGGCTCGCAGCGCATCAAGTCTTCCTTGCGCTTGATCGACCAGCCGACCGCGACGGACCGGACGCCGGCCGCGCGGGCCGACAGGATGTCCGCCGCGCTGTCCCCGACCATAATCGTCTCCGCCGGATCGGCGTTCATGGCGGCGAGCGCCTTCAGCACCGGCTCCGGGTGCGGCTTCGCGTGCTCTACGTCGTCCAACGAGACGATGGTCCCGATGAACTCCGCCATGCCGCACAGCGCAAGCCCCATCTCCGACGTCTTGCGAATCTTCGTGGTGACGACGCCCATACGGACGCCGGACGCTTGCAGCGCGTCCATCACCTCGCGCGCGTGAGGGAAGCCACGAACGAGCTCGTCGTGATGCGCCCAGTTGTACTCGCGGTACAACGCGATCAATTCCTCGACCTCGGCGTCCAGCGCGACGCTCGCCGTCGCCCGAAACATGTCGTGCAGCTTCCCGCCCATATGCGGCGTCAGCTTCTCCCTCGTAATCATCGGCCAGCCCTTCCGCTCCCACACATGTTCGAAGGAACGGAAGATCAATTCGTTGGTATCGAGGATCGTGCCGTCTAAATCAAAGAGTACCGTTCGGATCATGCGGTTCTTTACGCTCCCGTCTCGTTGTCGCGGCTTCCTCGGAAGCCTGTGCCGGCGCCGATGCCGACGCAGCCCCGGCGCCCGCGTCGATCGCCGGCGCCTTCGAAGAATGAATCGGATCCGCATATCGTTCCTTCGCGTATCCCGCCGCGCGGCGATACACGATCAACGCGATCGCGGCGATCACCAGCATGACGGCGAGCAGCTGCGAGATGCGAATATTGCCGTAATCCATCTTGCCCGGCGGCGCTAGCAGCAACATCGGAGACCAGAGCGTCTCGAGCAGATTCTCCAGCCACTTCGGCCCCGTGAACGCCAAAGAGTCGGTGCGCAGCCCTTCGATGAAGAAGCGGCCGATCGAATACCAGATGAAGTAGCTCAGCAGCAGCTCGCCCGAACGGACGAACGGCAGTCGGCGCAAGCCGAACAGCAGCAGCACCCCGACGATATTCCACACGGATTCATACAAGAACGTAGGATGGCGATACACCTCGTCGATATACATCTGATTGACGATGAAGTTCGGCAGATGCAGCGTATCGCGCAGGAACGACTCCGTCACCGGACTGCCGTACGCTTCCTGATTGACGTAATTGCCCCAGCGCCCGATCGCTTGACCGATCAACAAACTCGGCGCGCAGATGTCGGCGATACGCCAGAAGCTGTATCCTTTATGCCGAATGTAGAGGAAACCCGCGAGCAGCGCCCCGATCAGCGCGCCGTAGATGGCGATGCCGCCTTCCCAAATCTTAATGATGTCGATCGGATTGTCCTTGTAGTCCTGCCAGCGGAACGCCACGTAATATAAGCGAGCGACGATGACCGACGAAGGAACGCCGATGAGCAGCAGGTCCATGAAGAAATCCGGCACGATGCCGAACCGCTTGCCTTCCCGCACCGCGAGCGCCAAGCCGACCAACGCGGCGGTCCCGAGAATAATACCGTACCAGTGTACCGTCAGCGGCCCGATCGCGAACGCGACCGGGTCTAGCGCCAATGCATGAACCATGAACCGTCCTCCTTCGTTATTCCACCTCGTCGAAATCTTCCGCGATCGTCTCGGTGAGGCGATTCGTGAACTGCTGGGCCGCGTTATATCCCATCCGCTTTAACCGGTAATTCATCGCCGCCACCTCGATAATGACCGCCAGGTTTCGCCCGGGACGGACCGGAATGGTAACGAGCGGCAGGTCGGTGTCGATAATGCGCGTCTTCTCCTCGTCCAACCCCAGCCGATCGTATTGCTTGTCCTGTTGCCAATTTTCCAATCGCGCGACGACGGAAATTTTCTTGTAGTTCCGGACGGCGCCCGCGCCGAAGAGCGTCATGACATTAATAATGCCTAGTCCGCGAATTTCCAACAGATGCCGGATCAGATCCGGCGCATTGCCGTGCAGCTCGTTGTCCGCCGTCTGCCGAATCTCGACCGCGTCGTCCGCGACGAGCCGATGCCCCCGCTTCACGAGCTCGAGCGCCGTCTCGCTCTTGCCGATGCCGCTCGTGCCGGTAATCAGCATGCCGACGCCGTAGATGTCAACCAAGACGCCGTGAATCGTCGTCGAAGGCGCGAGTCGATTTTCCAAGTATCCGGTCAAGCGGCTCGCGAACGTCGTCGTCGTCATCGTGCCGCGCAGCAGCGGAATCCCGTAACGATGCGCGGATTCGATCAGCTCCGAGGGCACTTCCAGACTTCGCGTCACAAGCAGGCATGGCGTCTCTTCCGCGCACAATGCCGCCGCTCGCTCGCGGCGCGTGTCTTCCGGCAGCGTCTCTAAGAACGAAAGCTCCGTCATGCCGAGCAGCTGCACTCGTTCCTTCGCGTAATAATTCGAATATCCCGCGAGCACGAGGCCCGGACGATGCAGATCGGCCACCGTGATCGGTCGCTTCAGACCTTCCTCGCCGGCCAACACTTCCAGACCGAAATGCTTGACCAGATCGGCCGCCTTCACTTTTTTCGCCATAGATGAATGTCTCCCATATCCGTACAGTTGACTTTCTTTCCATCGTATCGGAAACGTATGGCGAAATCAACCAAACTGGCGCCCGCGAAAAAAAAGAAGCCGCCCCGAACGGGGCGACTTCTCGTATCGATCTCTTACAAAAATACGTTCTTTTCCGTTTCCTTGTCGAAGATGTGCGCTTTGTTCATGTCGAACGCCATCCGAAGGTTGGAGCCTTCCTTCACGCCTGCGCGGCCGTCGACGCGAGCGATGATCGACTCGGTGCCGATGCCTGCGAGGTAGAGGAACATCTCGTGACCGAGGTTCTCCGCGACTTCGACGTTCGCGTTCACGATGCTGTTCGGGGACGCCTCGAGGAAGATCGGCTCTTGGTGAATGTCTTCCGGACGTACGCCGAACACGACGTCTTTACCTACATAGCCCTTCTCGCGAAGCGTCTTCGCGCGGCCTTCCGGGAATACCACGTTCACGCCGTTCGCCTTGAAGCGAACTTCGCCGCCTTCGTCGACAAGCTTGCCTTGGATGAAGTTCATCGACGGCGAGCCGATGAAGCCCGCTACGAACATGTTAACCGGGTAGTTGTACACTTCTTCCGGCGTTGCGGCTTGCTGGATGAAGC
>JAPSKX010000233.1 GCA_031181325.1 Paenibacillus sp. | reverse complement strand
GTAGCACGCTCCCGGCCAGGAGCTACATCCGCTTGAGGACCGCCTGCTTGGCCAGCGCGAACTCGTCGTCCGTGAGCACACCCGTGCGGTGCAGCTCACCGAGCTCGCGCAGCCGGCGCAGCAGGGGGCGGCATCTACCCGGCCATGTACCGCGAGCGGCTGTGGACGATGCGCCAGTACGCCGGCGCCGGCGCCGCGCGGGAGACGAACCGACGGCTGAAGCGGCTGATCGCCGAAGGCCAGACGGGGCTCTCCCTCGCCTTCGACCTGCCTACGCAGCTCGGACTCGATCCCGACGATGCGCGGGCGGCCGGCGAGGTCGGCCGAACAGGCGTCTCCGTCGCATGTCTCTCGGATCTCGAGGCCGTGCTGAAGGGACTTCCGCTCGGCTCGGTCGGCTTGTCGATGACGATCAACGCGACCGCTCCGGCGCTGTTCGCCTTCGCGGCGACCGCCGCGCGCCGCGCCGGCGTCGGGCCCGACGCGCTGCGCGGGACGGTGCAGAACGACGTGCTGAAGGAATACGGCGCGCGGAACTTGTATGTACTGCCGCCCGAGCCGTCGCTGCGGATGGCCGTCGACGTCATCGAATGGTGCTGCCGGTACTTCCCCCGCTGGCATCCCGTCAGCGTCAGCGGCTATCATCTGCGCGAGGCGGGCGCCGACGCCGGACAAGAGATCGGCTTCGCCGTCGCCAATGCGCTCGCGTACGCGGAGGCGGCGATGCGCCGGGGACTGTCCGCCGACGACGTCGCGCCGCGGCTCTCCTTCTTCTTCGCCGCCGGCTGCGACCTGCTCGAGGAGGCGGCGAAGTTCCGCGCGGCGCGTCGCCTGTGGGCGAAGCTCGCCCGCGCGAGGCTCGGCGCGGGCCGGCCGGAGTCGTGGCGCATGAAATTCCATGCGCAGACGGCCGGCTCGGAGCTCACCGCCGTGCAGACGGACAACAACGTCGTCCGCGTCACGCTGCAAGCGCTCGCCGCCGTGCTCGGCGGCGCGCAGAGCGTGCATACGAACGCCAAGGACGAAGCTTGGCGCTTGCCGACGCCCGCCTCCGCCGCCCTTGCGCTGCGCACGCAGCAGATTTTGGCGTTCGAATCCGGCGTCGCCGGCTACATCGATCCGCTGGCGGGCGCGCACGCCGTCGAGGCGGCGACCGACCGGATCGAAGCGGAGGCGCTTCGTTGGGTCGAAGCCGTCGACCGCGCCGGCGGCGCGCTGCGAGCCGTCGAGAGCGGCTTCATCCAATCGACCGTGCGCGAAGCCGCCTATCGCCAGTATTGCGCGACGGAGCGCGGCGAACGCGTCGTCGTCGGCGTGAACCGTTATGCGAGCGACGCCCGCTTGGCGGCCGATCGGCCGCGGGTGCGGTCCGCCGCGGCCGCCGAGGAGGCGCGCGTCGTCGAAGCGGTGCGGCGGCACCGCGCCGCGAGGCATCGCGCGGACGCGGAACGCGCGATCGACGCCGTCGCGCGCGCCGCCGAACGAGGCGCGAACGTCATGCCCGCGATGACGGACGCCGCGAACGCGGGCTGCACGGTCGGCGAAATCTACGGAGCGCTCGTCGCTCTGTTCGGCGAACATCGCGAGCCCGACGGTCGGAAGGAGGAGATCGCGCCATGAACGGTACAACGATCGGACCCGAAGCGAGCGAGTACGGCGCCCAGCCGCGGGACTTCGCGGCACGCCCCCCGACCGTGCTCGTCGCGAAATGCGGCCTGGACGGCCACGACCGCGGCGCGCTCGTCGTCGTCCGGGCGCTTCGCGAGGAAGGCTTCACCGTCCATTACACCGGGCTCCGCGCCGACCCGGAGCAGATCGCCCGGCAAGCGATCGACGTCGGCGCCGACTGCGTCGGGCTGTCGACGCTCGCCGGCGCGCACCTCGCGATCGTGCCGCGCCTCGCCGAGGCGCTGAAGCGGGCGAACTGGCGCGGACTGCTCGTCGTCGGCGGCATCGTTCCCGCCTCGGACGAGCCGTCGCTGCGCGCCGCAGGCGCGGCCGCGGTCTTCCGCCCGCACCAGAGCGTCGCCGAGGCCGCCGCATTCATCCGCGAGGCGGTCGGCGCCGGCCTTGGCATCGACAGCGGAAATGAGGTAGGATAACCTAATACTCGATTATTGCATCATACAGAGTGGAGGGTTCGCTTGTGAAGGACGTTCTCGTCATCGGCGCCGGCCCCTGCGGATTGGCGGCCGCGATCGCGCTGCAGGACGCCGGCTTCGACGCCGTCATCGTCGAGAAATACAATCTCGTGCACTCGATTTACCGTTATCCTACGCACCTGCATTTCTTCAGTACGCCGGATCGACTCGAGATCGGCGGCTATCCGTTCCCCTCGCCGCATCCGAATCCGACGCGGACGGAAGCGCTCGAATATTACCGCAGCGTCGCCCTTCGGCGGAAGCTGAACGTGCGGCCGTTCGAAGAAGCGACGATGATCCGCAAGACCGCCGAGGGCTTCTTCCTCGTCGAAACCGAACGTCACGGCATTAAGCGCTTTTACGAAGCGCGCGCGGTCGTCGTCGCGACCGGGTACTTCGATCGGCCGAACGCGATCGGCATCCCGGGCGAGGATCTCCCTCACGTCTCGCATTCCTTCGTCGAGGCGCATCCATACGCCGGCACGAAGGTGGCGATCGTCGGCGGCAACAACTCCGCGGTTGACGCCGCGATGGAGCTCGTCCGCGTCGGCGCGGAGCCGTTCATCGTCTACCGCGGGGACGCGGCCAAGCAGAAGATCAAGCCGTGGGTCCGCCCGCTGTTCGAAGCGGCCGTCGCGAGAGACGCGATCGGCATGCTGTACGAGTCCCGCGTCATCGACATCAAGCCGGGCGAAGTGGCGATCCAAGGGCCGGACGGTCGAACGGAGTCGAGAGCGGCCGACTTCGTGCTCGCGCTCACCGGCTTCCGCCCCGACAGGACGCTGCTGGACGGCTCCGGCGCGGAGACGAAGCCGGACACGGGCGCTCCCGTGTACGACCCCGAGACGATGGAGACGACCGTGAAGGGGCTCTACGTCGCCGGCGTCGTCGCCTCCGGGGAAGACGCCAACGAGGTGTTCATCGAGACCGGACGGCACCACGGAACGGCGATCGCCCGGCACCTAAGCGCCGGGCGATCCGTATAGCGTCTATTCGATTATCCCGCAGTGCCGATTCGCTTACCCCAGAACGAGGCGTTCGTCGGCGAGCTTCTCGCCGCGAATCGCCGCGAATCGCTCCAGCAGCGACTCGACCGTCAGCGCCCGCTTCTCTTCCCCGCCGATGTCGAGAATGATCTTCCCTTTATCCATCATAATGAGCCGATTGCCGAGCCGGATCGCCTGCTCCATGTTGTGCGTAATCATGAGCGTCGTCAGCCGGCTTTCCCTTACGATCTTGTCGGTCAGCTCGGTCACGAGCGCCGCGCGGGACGGATCGAGCGCAGCGGTATGCTCGTCGAGCAGCAACACCTTCGGCTGCGTGAACGTCGCCATGAGCAAGCTCAGCGCTTGGCGTTCCCCGCCGGACAGCAGTCCCACCCGCGCGGTCAGCCGGCTGTCGAGCCCGAGCCCGAGGCTCCGAAGCCGCTCGACGAACAACGTCCGCTTCTCGCGCGACACGCCGGCGCGAAGGCCCCTCGGGCTTCCGCGCAGATGCGCGAGCGCCAGGTTCTCTTCGATCGTCATATGCGGCGCCGTTCCCGCCATCGGATCTTGGAAGACGCGCCCGATCCAGCGGCTCCGCTCATGCTCGGACAGTCCGTTCACGACCGTGCCGTCGATCGAGACGTCGCCGCGCTCCTGCTCGAGCACGCCGGACACGACGTTCATCAACGTCGACTTGCCGGCGCCGTTGCTCCCGATGACCGTTACGAAGTCGCCTTCCGCGAGCGTGAGCGACACGTTGTTCAGCGCGATCTTCTCGTCCGCGGAGTACGGATAGAAGATCTTCGTTACGTTCGATAACGTCAACATGTCAGCTCTTCCCCTCCCCCGTCAGCTCGAGGCTGCGCCGCTGCCCGACGAGCCGTTGTCTTCTTCGCTTGTTCACCATCGGCACGATGAGCGCGATCGTAACGATGAGCGCCGTCATGAGCTTCATGTCGGACGCCTCCAGACCGTATCGGATCGACAGCGCGATTACGATGCGGTAGACGATCGCGCCGAGAATGACCGCCAGCGTCGTCCGCCAGATCGATCGAACGCCGAAGATGACCTCCCCGATAATGACGGACGCAAGCCCGATCACGATCATGCCGATGCCCATCTGCAAGTCGGCGAAGCCCTGATATTGCGCCACGAAGGCGCCGGCCATCGCGACGAGGCCGTTCGAGAGACTGACGCCCGTAACGATCGTACGGTTCGTGTTGACGCCGAAGCTGCGCACCATGCGAGCGTTGTCGCCCGTCGCGCGAATCGCCATGCCCAGATCGGTGCGCAGAAACCAATCGAGCAGGAGCTTAATCGCCAACACGATGACCGGCGCCATCAACAGGGCGTATGTCGCGCTGAGGAACAGCTCGCCTTCCGGGAACACCGTGTCTTGGTTGAGCAGCGGAATGTTCGGCCGCCCCATAATGCGATAATTAATCGTGTACAACGCGATCATCATAAGGATGCCGGATAATAGCGGGTTAATGCCGCCTTTCGTATGCAAGAGGCCTGTCACCGCGCCGGCCGCGAGCCCCCCGAAGAACGCGACGATCGTCGCGATCCAAGGCGAATAGCCAGCCACGATCATGCCCGCCGCGATGCCCGCGCCGGTCGTAAAGCTGCCGTCCACCGTCAAGTCCGGGAAGTCGAGCACGCGGTACGTCAAATACACGCCGAGCGCCATGAGCGCATACAGCAAACCGAGCTCCACCGAGCCGACGACCGAACCGAGCAAGGAACTGAAGAACCCCATGAATATCCCTCCGAAAACGGTAAGAGTGGCCCGCGAACGGGTCACTCTCGCCTTGCTGCTTATTTCGCCTGCGTTACTTCTTTAATCACTTGCACCGCTTCGTCCGCGATCAACCCGCGGATCGCGTCCGTAATTTCCACACCTTGCGCCGCTGCCGCCGGCTCGCTGTAGTACAGGTCGAGCTTCTCCGGGAAGCCGACCGGCACGTCGCCCGGATTTTTCCCGTTCAGCAAAATATCGGCCGCCATCTTGCCCGTCGTGTAGCCGATGTCGTAGTACTCGTACCCGAACGTCGCGAACGCGCCGCGCTTGACGGAATCGATGTCGCCGACGAACAACGGCAGTTTGTTCTTGTTCGCGACGTCGACGACCGCTTCGAACGCGGAGACGACCGTGTTGTCCTTCGGCACGTAAAGCGCTTCGACGCGGCCGACGAGCGACTCCGCCGCTTGCTTCACCTCGGAGCTGTTCGCGACGCCGGCCGTCTCGATCTTGATGCCATGCGCGTCGAGCGCCGCCTGCGCCCGCTCGATCGATACGACGGCGTTCTGCTCGCCTTGGTTAATGACGGTGCCAACCGTCTTCACGTCCGGGAAATTCGCCGCGACGAAGTCCATCAGCTTCGCGATCTCGTCTGGATGCGTGTCCGACACGCCCGTCACGTTGCCGCCCGGCTTCGTCGGATCTTCGAGCAAGCCGGCGCCGACCGGATCGGTGACCGCCGTGAAGATGACCGGCGCGTCTTTGATCGCGTTCGCCAACGCCACCGCGGAATCCGTAGCGATGCCGAGTACGAGATCCTTCTTGTCCGCCTCGAAGTTCTGTGCGATCGTCGCGTTCGACGACTTGTCGCCGCCCGCGTTGCTGTAGTCAATCTTGAGGTTCTCGCCCTCGACGAGACCCGCGTCCTTCAATCCCGCGATGAAGCCTTCCCGCGTCGCGTCGAGCGACGGATGCTCCACGATCTGGGAGATGCCGACCTGATATACTTTCCCTTCGCCGCCTTGATCGGCGCCGCCCTGGTTGGAAGCGCAGCCGACCGCGAACGTAAGCGTCGCAGCCGCGAGCGCGAGTGAAATCGTTTTCCAGCTTGTCCGTACATTCATCCGATTAATCCCCCTAGTATGCAACGTTATGTATAAAAACTTATCTCACATTCTATATTGAGCGCTGGTTAACGTCAATAAGGAAAACAAAACCGGAGGGCGTCCCGGCTGCGATGCCGTGGGGAACGCGTCTCCGGTTCGCTTACGTCGTCTTCCGATCCTCCACGGACTCGTCGGCTTCCAAGGCGTATTCGAAGTCCTCGATGTCGAATACCTGGACCGGCACTTCGGTTTCGATGACGCGCTCGAGGAAATCCAGCTGATCCGTCAAGATCGGCACCTGTTCCCGAAGGGACGCGAGCAGCAGCTCGGTTTCGATCGGGTCGAACGTCTCCCCGTACTGCGCGTTCTCGATCGAATTCACGACCACGAACGACACCTGCTCGTTCACGACGAGCGGCGGACTTTGCTTCCAAGGCGCAGAGAACGATCGCTCGATCTTCTTGCGATTGAACGAGTCCTCGAAGAAGGCGATCATCTCGACGATTTTCTTCTTGACGTGCGCGTCGTCCGCCGGGTCCGGCATGACGGGCTCCGCGTTGTCCTTCATATCGTACAGCTCTTGCACGGTGGAATACGGCAGCAAATATTCTACCGGACGGTTCGGGACCATAATCTCTCCGTAAATGGCCGCCATGACCGCTTCG
>JAPSKX010000232.1 GCA_031181325.1 Paenibacillus sp. | reverse complement strand
TTTGTTTCTTAAGGAATTCTTAAGGTTCCGTTACTAGGTTCTTAACCTTGACGGCGTACAATGATTCTTAGCTTAAGGACAAGAACGAGGGGTGAACGGACATGACGAGCGACTTCGACGGCAAGGTGTCGCTGCTGCGTCGGTACGAACGGCGCGTCTACGCGATCTGCGTATACGTTCTCGCGGACGAAGCGCAGGCGCTGCGCGCATCGGAGGAGGCGTTGATCGAGTTGTTCGAGACGCCGGCGTTCGCGGCGGGAACGGCGAAGGAACGGGCGCGGCTTTCGCAGATCGCCGCCGTTCGTCACGCCCGCAAACAAATGATCGAAGAAAGAGGGTTATCTCATGCACGCGCACACGGTTGAGAAGCATCCTGCAGTCGCCTTCCTGCTCTCTATATTTCCGGGGGTCGGCCATCTGTACTTAGGAAATTACGTTCGAACGCTGCTGTACGGCGGCGCCGCGCTCGCTCCGCTCGGGTTGTTCGTTCTGTATTCGATCATGGACGGGTTCCATATCGAAGCGTTCACGCTGGCGGCGGTCGCCGTCTTCTTCGTCTGGTGCGTCAATCTCGTCGATATGGCGATTACGCTTTCCGTACGAAAGCCGTACGTCGCGAGCCAGACGCCTTACGCCTCGGATTCGGCGCCGCTCGCCTCGCCGCGTCGGAGTCGAACGACGGCGGCGTTGCTGTCGCTGCTGCCCGGAGCCGGCCATCTGTACTTAGGGCGCAGCCGGACCGGACTTACGCTGTTGCTCGCCGCGATCGCCGGTACGATCGTGCCCTTCGCCGCGGCGCTGATCTTAAGGGAAGAGGCGCTGCTGCTCGGTTGGTTCGCGATTCCCGCCCTCGTCGTCTACGCCGCCGTCGACGCGGTCGATCGGGCGAACCGCGCCGAGCCCGATGGCTGGGCCGCCGGGGAGGAGCTCGACGCATGGTTCGTTCCCGGAGCGGACGGACGCCGTCCGGTCATCGCTTGCTTCCTGTCGCTCGTCCCCGGCATCGGGCATCTGTATCTCGGCTCCTTGTTCGAGGGCTTGCGCTTGTTCGGAGCGATGCTGCTCTTACTCTTCTTGCAGCAGGAGATGGGCTTGGACTTGGCCGTCTACGCGCTGCCGCTGCTGTGGTGCTGGGCATTCTTCGACGTGCTGCGCCGCGTCGCTCCGAACGGCATCGCCGACGTCTTCGCGGCGTCCGGCGACGTCGACCGACCGCTGTGGGCGTCGTCCGCCAAGCGGTGGATGGGCGCCGGCTTGATCGTCCTGGGCGTCTATCTGCTCTTCGACCGGATCGCGGTGCCGGCGCTGCTCGAGTGGCTGCCGCACGATTCCTGGGCGTACGCATACCGCCGCTGGGCGGAGCCGATGTTCGCGGCGTTGCTGTTCCTCGGCATCGGCTTCGACCTGCTGCGAGGTCGATCGCGCAGCGAGTAACGGGGAGGGCGGTCGTCCGCCCTCCTTCTTGGCGTCGGGGGCCCCTCTTATGGTATAAAGAAGGGAGGAGGCGATCTAATGAAACCGTTCGATTTTACTACGCTTTTACATAATTACGTGAGCCTAGGCGTAAGAGTCGGCGCCAACTTGCAGCCGGGCCAGACGCTCGTCGTTCAAGCCCCGACGACGGCGCTCGAGCTCGTACGGATCGCGGCGAAGGAGGCGTATTCGCTCGGCGCCCGCCACGTTCACGTCGAATGGAACGACGATCCGCTGACGCGCATCCGCTACGAGCTGGCGCCGGAAGCGTCGTTCGGCGACGGTCCGGCGCTCCGCGCGCACAACTACGACCAATTGATCGCTCGGGACGCGGCTTTCTTGTCGTTCGTCTCCGCCAATCCGGACTTGCTCTCGGGCATCGACCCGGACCGGGTGGCGGCGGCGACGAAGGCGACGCGCAGCGCGATGACGAACTTCTACGACGGCGTTCGTTCCGACAAATTCAGCTGGACGATTCTCGCCGTCGCGACCGACGTGTGGGCCGAGAAGATGTTCCCGCAAGTGCCGGAGGAGCGCCGGCTCGAGACGCTCTGGAACGCGATCTTCCGCGCGACGCGGGCGGATCTGGACGACCCGGTCGGCGCTTGGACGGAGCATCTGAAGCAGCTGCAGACGAAGAGCGATTATTTGAATGCGAAGCGCTATCGCGCGCTGCACTATACCGCGCCGGGCACCGATCTCGTCGTGGAGCTGGCGGACGACCATCTGTGGGTCGCCGGCGACAGCGTGAACGAGAAGGGGACGACGTTCGTCGCGAATATGCCGACGGAGGAAGTGTTTACGGCGCCGAAGCGGGACGGCGTGAACGGCACGGTACGAAGCACGAAGCCGCTCAACTATGCGGGTACGCTCGTCGACGACTTCGCTTTCACGTTCAAGGACGGGAAGATCGTCGACTTCACGGCGGGTACGGGCGGCGAGACGCTGCAGCGGCTGCTCGAGACGGACGAAGGCGCCCGGTACATCGGCGAAGCGGCGCTCGTGCCGCACCGTTCCCCGATCTCGGATACGGGATTAATCTTCTACAATACGTTGTTCGACGAGAACGCCTCGAACCATCTTGCGATCGGCAGCGCGTACGCGTTCACCGTGAAGGGCGGCAAGTCGATGACGAAGGAGCAGCTCGCCGCCAAAGGGCTGAACGACAGCTTGGCGCACGTCGACTTCATGATCGGGTCAAGCGAGATGAATATCGACGGCGTGGCGGCGGACGGGACGCGGGAGCCGATCTTCCGCGCGGGCAATTGGGCATTGTAGGGACTTGGATGGAAAGAAAGGCCGGCGTTCGGGAGCGATTCCCGAACGCCGGCCTTCTGCTTTCCTTCCGGCGCGATTATGCGCGGAGAATGTCCTCGATGCGCTGCAGCTCCTCTTCGTCGAAGTCGAGGCTGGCGAGCGCGGCGACGTTCTCCTCGATCTGGCTCGGGCGGCTGGCGCCGATCAGCGCCGAAGTAACCTTGCCGCCCCGGAGCACCCATGCCAGCGCCAGCTGCGCGAGCGATTGGCCGCGAGCGGCCGCGACTTCGTTCAGTCGGCGCACCTTCGCGATTTTCTCTTCGGTGACGTCCTTCGCGTTCAAGAACGGCGACGTCGTCTTCGCCGCGCGGGAATCGTTCGGGATGTCTCCGGCGATATATTTGTTCGTCAGCAGCCCTTGCGCCAGCGGCGTGAACGCGATGCTGCCGACGCCGCTCTCCTCGAGCACGTCCTGCAGTCCGTTCTCGATCCATCGATTGAACATCGAATAAGACGGCTGATGAATGAGGAGCGGCGTCCCGAGGGAGCGCAGGATGCGAACCGCTTCGCGGGTTTGCTCCGCCGAATAATTGGAGATGCCGACATAAAGCGCCTTGCCTTGGCGGACGACGTGATCGAGCGCGGCCATCGTCTCCTCGAGCGGCGTATCCGGGTCCGGACGGTGCGAGTAGAAGATGTCGACGTAATCGAGATTCATGCGCCTCAGACTCTGGTCCAGGCTGGAGACGAGGTTTTTCCGAGAGCCCCACTCGCCGTACGGTCCCGGCCACATATAATAGCCCGCCTTCGTCGAGATGACGAGCTCGTCCCGGTACGGCGCGAGGTCGGACTTCAGCAGACGGCCGAACATCTCTTCGGCGGAGCCCGGCGGCGGTCCGTAGTTGTTCGCGAGGTCGAAGTGCGTGATGCCGAGGTCGAACGCCTTGCGCACCATGTCGCGGCCGTTCTCGAACGCGTCGACGCCTCCGAAGTTGTGCCAGAGTCCTAGCGAGATGGCGGGCAGCTTCAGTCCCGATCTGCCGATCCGGCGGTATCGCATGTGATCGTACCTGGACGAATGAGCGACATACACCATAGAAAAGGATTCCTCCCGAACGGGTTATCGTGTAACATATACCATTATAGTGAAACCGCATTCGGGAAAGCAAAGGAGACGGAAGTAGATTCGATTTCGAGGCGCGCTTCGGCTATAATGAACGCGACTGATAATCGAACCTACTGGAAACGAGGAACGGATATGGGCAAATGGAAGTGGATTCCCGTCATGCTGGCTTCCGCCGTCGCGGGCGGCGCGGTAGCTTATACATACGCGAGCTTGGATCAGAGCGGCATCTCGAAGCTGGAGCGGGCGATGGAGCTGATCGAGACGGGATATCTGGAGCCCGTCGATCGATCGAAGCTGATCGACGGCGCGATCGAAGGCATGCTGCGGTCGTTGGAAGATCCGTATACGACTTATATGGACGAAGAGGAGGCGCGGGCGTTCTACGAGAGCATCAACGCCTCCTTCGAAGGCATCGGCGCGACGATGGAGGAGATCGACGGGCGCATCGTCGTCGTCTCCCCGATCAAGGGTTCTCCCGCGGAAGCGGCCGGCATCAAGCCCGGAGATCAGGTCATCAAGGTGGGGGACCGAAATCTCGAAGGGCTGAAGGTCCATGAGGCGGTGCTGCTCATTCGCGGGAAGAAAGGGACGACCGCCGACCTAACGATTTTACGCGACGGCAAGGAAGTGAAGCTGTCGATCGTGCGCGATACGATCCCCTTGCAGACGGTGTACGGGGAGCTCCGCGAGGACGGCGTCGGCGTCATCCGCATCGCTTCGTTCGCGGAGACGACGTCGGAGGAATTCATGAAAGAAGCGAAGCGGCTTCTGGGCGAAGGCATGAAGGGGCTCGTTCTCGATCTGCGGCAAAATCCGGGCGGGCTCACGGACACGGCCGAAGAGGTCGTCGAGACGTTGGTTCCGGACGGCGAGCCGATCGTGCAATTCAAGCGCCGGGGCCATCCGGCGGAGGTGACCCGCTCCGACTTCAACGATATCGGCCTTGCGAAGCTGCCCGTCGCCGCGTTGATCGATGCCGGGAGCGCGAGCGCGGCGGAGATCGTCGCCGGCGCGCTGCAGCAATCCGCCGGCATCCCGCTCGTCGGAGAGAAGTCGTTCGGCAAGGGGACGGCGCAGCTGAGCCAGCCGTTCCAAGACGGCTCGAACATGAAATATACGGTCGCCGAATGGCTGACCCCGGACGGCAGTACGATCAATAAGAGCGGATTGTCTCCGGACATTGCCGTCGCGCTGCCGCCGTACGCCTCGATTCCGCTCGTCAGCTCGGACGTCGTCATGAAAGAGAACGAGTTTTCCGACGACATCAAGACCGTTCAGACGATGCTTAAGGCGGTCGGCTTCGACCCCGGGCGGGAAGACGGATTTTTCGACGCGGCGACGACGAAGGCGGTCAAGCAGTACCAAACGGCCGAGAAGCTCGAACCGACGGGGATCGTGACGGGAGAGACGACGCGAGCGCTGATCGCGGACGTGCGGGAAGCGATTCAGGCGAACGATACGCAGCTGGAGAAGGCGGCGGAGCTCGTCCGGGAACAGCTGAAGTAATGGAACGATAGGAATCGGCAACAAACCGTTGTAAACGATAGTCCGATGGAATACACTGGGAATAGCCGTCATGGCGGTCCACATACTCGATTCGAACAAGGGAGAGAGAACAGATGCCAGCAATGGATATGCCGTTGGAGCAGTTGAAACAATATAAGGGGCGAAGTCCGAAGCCGGACGACTTCGACGCGTATTGGTCGCGAGCGCTCGCCGAGCTCGACGCGACGGCGCCGGACGTCGAGTTGACGCCCAGCAAATTCCAAGCGCCGAACGCCGAGTGCTTCGACTTGACGTTCACCGGCGTTCGCGGCGCGCGGGTGTACGCGAAGCACCTCCGTCCGAAGGGCGCGGCGGGGCCTACGCCGGCCGTGCTGATCTTCCACGGCTACAGCGGCAGCTCCGGCGACTGGGCGGATAAGCTGAATTGGGTCAATCTCGGCTTCTCCGTATTCGCGTTGGATTGCCGCGGACAAGGCGGCGGCAAGTCCGAGGACGTCGGCGGCGTGAAGGGCAATACGCATCGCGGCCTGTTCATCCGCGGCCTTGAATCCGGCGCGGATCATCTGACGATGCGTCACGTCTTCCTCGATACGGCGCAGTTGGCAAGAGTGGCGATGGCGATGCCGGAGATCGACGAGAACCGCGTCGGCGTAACCGGCGGGTCGCAGGGCGGGGCGCTGGCGCTCGTATGCGCGGCGCTCGAGCCGAGAGTGAAGCGGTGCGTCTCGATCTTCCCGTTCCTAAGCGATTATAAGCGCGTCTGGGAGATGGACCTCGCGAAGGACGCTTACGAGGAGCTTCGCATGTACTTCCGCCTCTTCGACCCGCGTCACGAGCGGGAGGACGAGATTTTCCGGACGCTCGGCTATATCGACGTCCAATATTTGGCGGAGCGCATTCAAGGCGAAGTATTGATGGGCATCAGTCTGATGGACAACGTCTGCCCGCCGTCTACGCAATTCGCGGCATACAATCGGATCGCCGCGCCGAAGAACCATATCATCTATCCCGACTTCGGGCACGAAGGATTGCCTGGCTTCAACGACGACGCTTACTTGTTCTTATCCAAGTTATAACGATTCGCGTATCGGCATAATTCCGTCTCGATCGGTCGACATTACCACTGAGGTGGTAACGATGAATAGAGCGATTCTTACGGGGCTCGGGACGATCGCCGCGGCCCAGGCGTTGAAGCTGCCGCTCGAATACGCGACGAACGGCACATGGAACTGGAAGACGTTGTTTCGCACCGGAGGCATGCCGAGCTCTCATTCCGCCGGCGTCGCTTCGTTGGCGACGTATATCGCGCTCAAGAAAGGCGTGAAGGCGG
>JAPSKX010000231.1 GCA_031181325.1 Paenibacillus sp. | reverse complement strand
TTTTTCATCGCGAGTCCCTCCCCCTTATCGGTTCGAGCGGCGGAACGAAAGTTTGTTTTCCTTCCCTTGCGCCAGCTTGACGATGTTGCTCCGATGGCGGTAGAACGCTAACGCCGCGAGCGCCAAACTGAAGACGATGAGTTCCGGCTCCCGGCCGAACGCCCACAGCGACACCGGCAGCAGCGCCGCGAACAACAGCGAGCCGAGCGAGACGAAGCGCGTCGCGAAGATGGAAGCGATGCCGACGATCCCAGCGGCGAGGCCAGGCAAGAAGCACAGCGTCGCGACGACGCCGATCATCGTCGCGATGCCCTTCCCGCCGCGGAAGGCGAAGAAGACCGGCCAGTTGTGGCCGATAATGACGGCGAAGCCGGCGAGAATCGGCAGCAGCAGGGAAGCCGGATCGATCCACCAGCCGACCCATACCGCGAGCACGCCCTTGCCGATATCGAGCGCCAGTACGGTGAGCGCCGGTCCGACGCCCATGACGCGCAGCGTATTCGTCGCGCCGGCGTTGCCGCTGCCGTGCTTGCGAATGTCGATGCCTTGAAAAAACCTTCCCCATAAAAAGCTAAAGCTGATCGAACCGATCAGATAGCCGATGACGACCGCGAGAACGTATTCCACGTTGTCCTTCTCCCCTTATTACTGGTCTTACACCCGTAACGGAACCGGCAAGCGGTTCCGTCGTTACTCCCGGTTTTACATCCGTATCGTCGGAACCGGCAAGCGGTTCCGTCCTTACTCCCGGTTTTACATCCGTATCGTCGGAACCGGCAAGCGGTTCCGTCCTTACTCTCCGTCGTTCTTCCGTTTGGTCGCGATGCGCACCGGCGTCCCTTCGAACGGGAACGCGGTCCGGATGCGATTTTCCAAATAGCGCTCGTACGAGAAATGCATCAGCTCCGGGTCGTTCACGAACAGAATGAACGTCGGCGGCTTGACCGCGACCTGCGTAATGTAGTTGATCCGCAGCCTTCTCCCCTTGTCCGTGGGCGGCGGATTGACCGCGACGGCGTCCGCCACGATATCGTTCAGCACGTTCGTCGGCACCCGCATCGCGTGCTGCTCCGCGACCTGCTGCACGACGGGCAGCAGCTTATGCAGCCGCTGCTTCGTCGTCGCGGACACGTAGACGATCGGCGCGTACGACATGAAGAGGAAGTGATCCCGTATGGCTTCCGTGAACCGCTGCATCGTCTTGTCGTCCTTCTCTACGGCATCCCACTTGTTGACCACGAATACCGCCGCGCGTCCCGCCTCGTGCGCGTAACCTGCGATATGCTTGTCTTGCTCGATAATGCCTTCTTCGCCGTTAATGACGATAAGCGCGACGTCTGCGCGCTCGATGGCCTGCATCGATCGCATGACGCTGAATTTCTCGGTCGCCTCGTATACCTTGCCGCGCTTGCGGATGCCCGCCGTGTCGATCAAGACATACTGTTGACCGTCCTTCTCGAACGGCGTATCGATCGCGTCGCGGGTCGTACCGGCGATATCGCTGACGATGACGCGTTCCTCTCCGAGAATCGCGTTGACGAGCGACGACTTCCCGACGTTCGGCCGGCCGATCAAGGCGATCTTGATCACCTCGTCGCCATACAGCTCCTCCGGCTTGTCCGGGAGCCGCTTCACGAGCTCGTCGAGCAGGTCGCCGACGCCGATGCCGTGCGTGCCGGACAAGGCGACGGGGTCGCCTAAGCCCAGCGAGTAGAACTCGTAAATTTCATCGGTGTTGGCGGGATTGTCCATCTTGTTCACCGCCAGCACGATCGGCTTGTTCGAGCGGAACAGCAGCTGCGCGATCGTATCGTCGGCCGGCGTGACGCCGGCCTTCGCGTCGGCGACGAACAAGATCACGTCCGCCTCCTCGACGGCGAGCTCCGCTTGAACGCGCACTTGCTTCAGCAGCTCGTCCTCGTCGTAAATTTCGATGCCGCCCGTATCGATAATGCTGAACGGCTTGCCGTTCCATTCGGCGGTTCCGTAAATCCGGTCGCGCGTGACGCCCGGACGGTCTTCCACGATTGCCAATCGCTCCCCGATGATACGGTTGAAGATCGTCGACTTGCCGACGTTCGGCCGGCCGACGATGGCCACGATCGGTCTGGCCATACATTCACTCTCCTAATATGTAGACGACTACATGTAAACTGCCCTCATCATAACAAAAAGAAGCTCCGAATGCGAAGGCGGCTTGTCACCTTCGCACTCGAAGCCACCCTCGAATCCGCCCGCTCTCCCTCCGAACCATGGCGAAAGCCGCGACCGCGGAGACCGTGATCGCCCGCAACGACACCGCGGACAGCCACCAGGCGTCTTGAAACTCCCGGCCGCCGAAGTACGCCGGCCGGAACGACGCATACAGCAACGCCATGTACGCGTCGTTCACGACGAGCGCGATCGACAGCAGCGCGAGCTGCAGCGAAGCGCGCCTCGTGTAGCACGCGATCAGCACGGCGCACAAGACGACAGGGTCGATCTCGGGATGCACCGCGATCGCGAGCGGATCGATTCGCTCGACGAGCTGGATAAGCGAGTAGATCGCGCCGACGAGGCAAGCGAAGGACAACGCGGTCGCGGCGTCCTTCGCGGAGTAAGGTTCGATCAGCGCGAACGCCGCCAGAGCCAACAGCGGGACGTAGGTCAGCGTGCCCGACCAAGCGTCGATTCTCCATTCGAAGGCGGCGGCCGCGATCCACGCGAAACCGAACCACATAGCCGCCCGCGTCGAGCCGTCGCCGATCGCCGGCTGCCGGAAGCCGAAGACGATAACGATCAGAGAAAGCGTAAGTAAGATATAAGAGAGAAAACCGGGGTTCATGCTCGTTCCTCCAGGGAATCGAATCTTACCCCTATTATCGCTCCAACGGTCCGGTTTTACTCCGAAGCCGCGCGCACGATCCGCCTTGCGTACTTGCGAGTATCGATGCCTCTCGCTTCGCACCAGACGGCCGTCTCGCCGCCGATGACGATCGGGGCGGATTGAAGCTCGGGAATCGTCCGAGCGCCGACCGCGGCCATCACGAGCGACAGCTCTTCTTGAAGCTCGCGCAGGAAGCCGACGAGCGCTTCCGCCCCCTCCTCGCGAAGCTTGCGCAGGAATACGCCCGCCATGCCGACGGCGTCCGCTCCGATCGCGATCGCCTTCGCCGCCTCGAAGCCGGTGCGGATGCCGCCGGAGCCGATCAATCGGCCCGGCGGGGTCGCTTCCTTCGCTTCGAGCAGCGATTCCGCGGTCGTGTTGCCCCATTCGTCGAACCAGGCGAGCGCTCGGTCCCGTCTGGCATTCTCGATTTTCGCGAAGTTCGTGCCGCCCTTCCCGCCGCAATCGACGGCGGCGACGCCGACCGAGAGCAGCCGGGCGGCCGCGGACGCAGTCATGCCGAAGCCGACCTCCTTCGCGATCACGGGGACGTCCGCGCTTCGCACGATCCGCTCGATACGCGCCAGCGCGCCTTCGAAGGAGCGATCTCCCTCGGGCATGACGAGCTCCTGTACGACGTTCAGATGTATTTGCAGCGCATTCGCCTCGATCATCTCGACCGCCGCGCGCGCTTGGTCCGGAGTCGCCTCGCTGCCTAAGTTCGCGAATAGCAACCCGCCGGGGTTCGCGCGCCTCGCCGCGGTGTAGCTCGGGGCGAGGGAGCGATCGCGCACGGCGGCCATCTGCGACCCGACCGCCATCGCCACGCCCGCCGCGTTCGCCGCTTCGCCGAGGCTGTAATTCAGCTGCTCCGTCTCCGCTGCCCCTCCCGTCATCGCATTAATAAGAATCGGCGAACTCATGACGAGGTCGCCGATTCGGGTCGTTAGCGAAATATGGGCGAGGCTGGTATCAGGGAGCGGATCGTGGACGAACCGAATGTCCGCGAGGCCGTTCCGGCCGCTCTGGCCGGTGGCGATCGCGAAGTGCACGTGGTCCATCTTGCGCGACGTTCGCGTCATAGTCTCCCTCGATTCCGATCCGCCGATTACTTGAACTTGCTGAGCTTGTCGCCGAAGCGCTCGCCGAGCGTCAAGTTCAGCGACTGCGCGTCCGGAATGTCCACCTTCGGCTGTCTCGGCGCGCGGTCCGGGCGCTCTTGACGCTGCGGCTGCTCCGGAGCCTCTTCGGTCTCCTTGATGCTAAGGGAAATCCGCTTCTCGCCGACGTTAATGTCGAGCACCTTCACGTTGACTTGCTGACCTTCCTTCAGCACCTCATGCGGCGTGCCGATGCGGCGGTGAGCGATCTGGGACACGTGAACCAAGCCTTCGACGCCGGGCGCCACTTCGACGAACGCGCCGAAGTCCACGAGACGGCGAACCGTGCCTTGGATAATGTCGCCGATCTGGAATTGGCCGCCCGCTTGCTCCCACGGCCCCGGCTGCGCCGCCTTGATGCTGAGGGAGATGCGCTCGTTGGCCGGATCGAGCTTCAGGATTTTCACCTTCACCTTGTCGCCTTCTTTCACGACGTCGGAAGGCTTCTCGACATGCTGGTAGCTCAGCTCGGAGATGTGAACGAGACCGTCCACGCCGCCGACGTCGACGAACGCGCCGAACTGCGTCAAGCGCTGTACCGTGCCTTCGATCACGTCGCCTACGTTCAAGCGCTCCATTACTTCCTGCTTCTGCGCTTGGTATTGCTCCTCCAGAACGTCCTTCTGGGAGAGGATAAGCTTATTGTTCGGGCGATCGATCTCTTTCACCTTCAGCTTCAAGGTGCGGCCCTTGTAATCGCTGAAGTCTTCCACGAAGTGGCGCTCGACCATCGAAGCCGGAATGAAGCCGCGCACGCCTACGTCGACGACGAGTCCGCCCTTCACGACGTCGACGACTTTCGCTTCGATCGTCTCGTTGTTATCGAGATGCGCTTGCATCTTATCCCAAGCCTTCTCGCCTTCGACTTGCTTCTTGGAGAGCGTCAGCGTCTCCTTCGCGTCGTTGATGCTGACGACCTTGCAAGTGACTTCCTGTCCCAATTGAACGACGTCCGATATATTGTCAAGAGGGACGGAAGACAGCTCGCGGGCGGTGATGACGCCATCGTACTTGTAGCCGATGTCGACATAAACCTGATTGTCCTCCACCTTCACGACGGTGCCTGTGACGATGTCGCCCTTCTTGATCGTCGTCACCTCGTTCATGTCCACCGTGTCCGCGGATTCCGCCGCCGCTTGCTCGTTCGCTTGTACCTTCGTCTCTTCCGTCATAACGATACCCTCCTCAGATTCCATAAACCCTTTAGTGATGAATGTAGTATAATTCCAAAATACCATTTCCATACGTTAGAAATCAATTGTACAGGGCCGGTATTCGGAAACTTGTAATCAACGATGTTGATCTAAGAGCGCTTGAATGGCGCTCATGATCCGGGCGGTCAGCGCGTCGCCTTGCTCCGCCGGAGGCAGATGCGAGACGGCCGCGGCCGCATCGAACGGCTCCCCGTACACGACTTTCATTCGACGGAACGGCTTATACGAGCCGACGATCGCGACGGGAAGAATGTTGGCTCCGCTGCGAAGCGCCATGCTGGCCGCTCCCTTCTTGCCTTCGCCGAGCTTCTCCGTCTTCTGTCTCGTCCCTTCCGGGAATACGACGAGCATATTGCCTTCCTTCAGCACCTTGATCGCCGTCTTCATCGTTTCCATGCTCATGCCTCCCCGTTGCACGGGGAATGCGCCGCAGGAGCGGATGAACCAAGACAATCCGGGAATGCGGAACAGCTCCGCCTTCGCCAGGAACGTTACCTGTCTTCGCAAGAAACAGGCGATAATCGGCGGATCCAGAAAGCTGCGGTGATTGCCGCATACGACGACGGGACCGGTCGCAGGCTCGTGATGCGCTCCGACGGACTTCACCAGGAAGATGGTCGAGAGAAGGCGCCTGACGATCGCGCGGGAGACGACGTATACCATCGTTACACCTCCAACGCCCGACGGCATAAACTCACGATCCGTTCCGCCGCTTCGTCCGCAGTCAACTGCGACGTGTCGAGCAGCACGGCGTCGTCCGCCTGCCGCAGCGGCGAAGTTTCCCGTTCGGAATCGCTCTGATCCCTGGCTGCGATCGCTTCCATCAATGCTTCGACGGTCGCGCCGGGCTCCTTCTCCCGCAGCTCCAGCCAGCGGCGCTCGGCTCGGATTCGGACGCTGGCCGTCATGAACACCTTGACCTCCGCGTCGGGCAGCACGTTCGTGCCGATATCCCGGCCGTCCATGACGACGCCGCGCTGATCCGCGATGTCGCGTTGCAGCTTCACCAATACGTCTCGGATGTCGGGCACGGCCGCCACCTTCGAGACGCGGGAGGTCACTTCCTGCGACCGAATTCCCTCCGTGACGTCTTCGCCGTCCATCAATACCCGCTGTCCGCTCGGTTCGGGAACGAGCCGGAGATCCGTCCGTCGCGCCATCGAGGCAAGCGACCGCGCGTCGTCCAAGTCCAATCCTTCCCGAAGCGCCTTCAGCGTTACCGACCGGTACATCGCGCCGGTATCGACATATATGTATCCTAATATTTCGGCGACCTTCCGCGCCACCGTGCTCTTCCCCGCACCGGCCGGTCCGTCGATCGCGACATTAATCTTAGCAGTAGGAGGCCAATTCAAATCCGAGAACTTCCTTTCCTTGAAAAAGCGAGGATCGCCGCAGACGTCGCCGTCTCGCAGAGAAAAGCAGGCATGGCCTGCTTTCGCGCTCGTTTAGTATAGCA
>JAPSKX010000230.1 GCA_031181325.1 Paenibacillus sp. | reverse complement strand
GACGACCTCCTCCGGCTTCAGCTTCTCCGACAGCGTCGTGAAGCCCCGGATGTCGAGGAACAAGATCGAAAGCTCCTTATTGATGCCGCCGAGCTTGATTTCATGATTCGTCGTCGCGATCTCCTTCACGAGATCCGGCGAGATGTAGCGGCCGAACTGCTTCGTGATGAAGTTCTTCTGTTTATTTTCCAAATACGACTTGACCGCGATATTAAGAATGTAGGCAAGCACCAGCACAAGCGCCGGATACACGATATCGACGTACAGGCTGGCCTGCTTGTAAATCAAGTATTGCGCGCCGAACAGCCCGCCGAGCGCCGCCGCGAACAGCAGCACGCTGAACGTCGTCTTCATGCGCCACGCGGCCCACCACGTCAGCGCGAGAAGCGCGAGCATGAGCGCGATCGTGACGGATTGCCCCGTCTTCGTCGCGACCGAGCCGTCCATTAACTGATTAATGATGTTCGCGTGCGCGTACACCAGCTTCATCTCGCGTTCGACGGTCGTGGACCGATGATCGTATTCGAAGCCGACGGCGTTGATCCCGATCAAGACGATCGCATCGCGGAACAGCTCCGGATCGATCTCCCCCGAGAGCACGTACAAGAACGGCACGGTCATGAATTCGTCGCTCGTCGCGTCGAAGTTGATGAACACTTCGCCCTTCATGCTCTTGCCGGCCATATAGTCGTTATCGATATATTTGCTGACGTCGACGCCGGCCATCTGGGCCGCGTTCAGCCCGAGCGACGGATAGACGGTGCCGTCCGGCCCTTGGATCGCCAGCACGGTGCGCCGGATGACGCCGTCCTCGTCGATGAGCGCGTTGATATGAGCCGTCTTTACGTGCTGCGCGAACGGATCGTACGGCGTGCGGACGTCGTACGCGGGCAAATAATCGTTTTCCGTGGCTGTAATTTCTCTCCGCACCTCTTCCGTGATGCCCGTAATCGGGAATACGACGTTGTCGTACATGGACAGCGCCTCCGCGAAGGCGGCGTCCGCGTCGGGGTCGGACGCTTCGTCGAAGCTGATATCGAAGGAAATCGAGTTCGGCTCGTAGCCGGGTTGATTGAGCACATGCAGCAGCTCCGCGTAGACGCGGCGGTCCCAGGGGAAACGGCCGATCGCCTCGAGCGATTCGTCGTCGATGCCGATGACCACGATACGTTCGTTCGGCGCGTGCGTCATGTTGCTCTGCATGTGATAATTGAAGAGGGTACGGTTGATTACCTCTAAGTTCCCGAAGCGCAACAGCACCAAGGATAATACCAACGTCGCCACATTCGCGACCGTCAACCAAATCTTCAGCTTCCGGTTCATCCGTTTCCCCCGCCTAAACATATTGGATCCTTTACGATGTAAACGATCATATCACATAAATAGGCATTTCGGGGGAAAAAAGTAGCGCGAACCGTCGGATATTCCCATTCGAACGCAGGGCAAAATAGCGACGAAAGGAGCGTGCCGCAAGATGCGTGAAGAATATGCGTTCGCGGACCTGCCGGTGGAAGCGGTTCGCGAGGTTCAAGAGCTGGAAGCCAGGCTGTATGCCGAGCTGGGAGAGGACATTACATTGATCGCTTACGAAAAAGACCCGCCGGGCGCCGAATCGAGCGTATGCCGGGCGGATCTGAAGGGAGAGTGACGTCCATGACGCGTCGAGAAGATCGCGCGCCTCGCGGCGAGGTTCGCTTCGAGCGGCCGCCGGTCCAGCTTGTGGCCGCGCGCGAGGACGACAAGGACATTGCCGCGGAAAACGAAAAGCTGAAGTCGGACCGCCCGTATCCGGGCGAATCGTGCGGGGGCGTATAGGCTTTTCGGCTTACATTATGCGAGCGCGGCCAGTAGTTTGCGGGCGAAGCGAGTTGCTTCATAATACGAAGCATCTCGCGAACGGATGCGAAACATTCGCCCGAAGCGACGGGTAATTCGCAAGGCGGCTGCGCATACTAAGGCCGACGGCGACGAGAAAGGTCGTGGTAACGTTGGACGACGTAAGGAATTCAACGCATAAGACCGAATTGGGGGCTTCTCACTCGAAATAGAGGGCGAGGGATGTGTCGGACGCTAGTCAGCGGCTTTACACGTCATCGATAGCGAAGAGCGTTGTCGAATTGCTTTCTTAGAAGATGGGACATCAACCAACGGCGCCGTCGAGAAGACCCGGGAAACCGGATCTCGGCCTGTAGACAACGTTCCGCCAGGAACAGGGTCTGCAGGCTTTTTGTCATATAGAAATAGAAAACGTGTCGAGGCGCCTGGCTCCGAGGTCAGGTGACTCGAAGCGTAAGGAGAGTATCCGTCGACAAGAATAAATCGTTCCATTCCTGGCATGATAAACTCAAAGCTCTATAATTTTCACCAACACCAACATAAGGAGGAACTTACGATGACAGGGCATCAAAATGTACCGCTCACTGGGCCGGAAATTGGCTCCTTATGGATGACATTTCAAAAAATGACGATGTTGCTGCAAATGATGAAGCATTTTTCCGAGACCTCGGAGACTGCGGTATATCATGATTTTTTAGCGGAACAAGTCGGTGAAATTCGAAGTTTTGCGGAGGAAATGAAAGCGTTTTTCACGAATGACCGCTCTGTTGTCCCCGAAGGGTTCAGCGATCGGGATGTAGACCTTGACGCGCCCGCTCTATATAACGAAATCTTCGGAGTGTCCTTTTTTCGAATCATGACGAAGGTCATGATGGGGATGTTTGTCCTGCATCTAGGGGAATCCACGAGAGAGGATGTCATCGCTTTTTATAACCGGGGGATTTCGTATGCTAAGGAAATGTACATGGCATCGACGAAATTGTTGATGGAAAATTCGGTGCTTTCCCCTGGTCCCGTCGTATCTCCCCCTCAGGAGATCGAGTTCGTTCAAAGCAATAAATACATGAGCGGGATGAGTATATTTCAGAAATCAAGACCGATCAATACGGTTGAAGTGCTGTATCTTCACCAAGGAATCGAGATCAACCAAATAGGCTCCGAGCTGATGACGGGATTCGCCCAAGTCGCTCGCGAACAGGATGTTCAACAATATTTCGCAAGAGGAAAGAAACTGGCCCAGAATGCCATTGATACTTTTGCATCCATACTTAAGGAAAGCGATATTCAGCCCGCCAATTCCCCTTGGGGCCGTACAACGCGATCAATCTCTGCACCCTTTTCCGATAAGCTCATGATGTATTGCACGAATTTATTGTCCGGGTTCAGCCTTGGAAGCAATGCGATCGGCACTTCGTTTTCCATGCGCAACGATTTGCCGACGAAGATGACGCTCATCGCAGCGGAGATCTACAAGTTTGCCAAGGATGGGGGGAAACTGATGGTAAAATACAAGTGGATGGAAGAACCATTTCAAGCGGAAGACAGAACTGCCTTAATCGGCGCCAGATAAACCGCCTTGAAAACATCTACCAAGCGACATGAAAACAGCGTACGTACCGAAGCGCTATTATGGAATATAGCATTTCCGGGTTTCGGCCAACTGTTGAACCGAAAATACGCGAAGGGCGTCTTGCTCGTCGGGTTGGAGTTCCTCATTAACGTTCGGTCCCACTTTAACGTTGTAATCTTGTTGAGTTTTCATGGACAAATCGATAAGGCGATCCATCAAACCGATTATCAATGGCTGATGTTTTATCCTTGTCTATATATGTTTTCCTTATGGGACGCGTACAAAGACGCGGGAGGAGGCGAATCGCCTTATGCGTTCCTCCCGTTTGTCGTTTCTGCGTTTTCTACAACGGTCGGGCTTATTTACTCCTCGTCCCTAACGCTATTCGGGAAGCTATGGGGGCCGGTTTGGCTGCCGATTCTTTTTTGTTTTATCGGTCTAGGTCTGGGGTTGTTGCTGAAAAAAATATTGAGCGTAATCACCGCCGGAACGTGACGCGACAACAAAAAAAAGCCTTGAGAAATCAAGGCTTTCGCATGTTTATGTATGGTGCGGTCGAGAGGATTTGAACCTCCACGAGCTTGCGCTCACTGCCGCCTGAAGACAGCGTGTCTGCCGTTCCACCACGACCGCGTTTTTTGAAGACAAGAATGATAATACCATGCCCGCGGGGAAAAGTAAAGCGGGAAAGTACAATCCAATTTTTTCCTCGAAAGAAGCCCTAGGGCTTGTTATTGAACGTGCGGGCGGCCAGCAGCAGCCCGAAGCCGATCGCCGCGATCGCGCCGCACCACGTCCATGCCAAGGCGTCGTCGCCGCTCTCGACGGCCAGATAGATCGCGGTAGGCAGCGTGATGGTCCGCCCCGGAATCGCGCCCGCGAACATCAGCGTCGCGCCGAACTCGCCGAGCGAGCGGGCGAAGCCCAGGACGAAGCCGGCGCCCAAAGCGCGGGCGGCGAGCGGGGCGCCGACGTAGCGCAGCAGCTGCCAATCGCCGGCGCCGATCGACCGCGCGGCGTCCGTCAGGTCGCGGTCGACGGAGGCGAAGCCGGCCTTCGCCGTCTGGTAGACGAGCGGGAAAGCGACCACGGCGGACGCCAAGACGGCGGCGGACGCCGAGAAGACGATCGGCTGGCCGACGAGCCATTCGAAGGCGGCGCCGAGCCAGCTGCGGCGGCCGAAGGCGACGAGCAGCACGAAGCCGACGACGGTCGGCGGCAGCACGAGCGGCAGCAGGAAGAGCGCCTCGACCGCGGTGCGCCCGGGGAATCGGGCGAGCGACATGCGCCAGGCCGCGAGGGAGCCAAGGACGAAGGCGAGGACGCTCGCGGCCGCGGCCGTCGCCAACGACAATCGGACGGGCTCGAACCAGGACGTCTCGCTCACGGCCGCTCCTCCGCCGCTCGGAAGCCGTATTGCTCGAAGACGCGCATCGCTTCGTCGCTAAGCAAGTAGCGATAGAACGCCTCCGCCTCCGCCGGGCGCTCCGACGCGCCGACGACGCCGACCGGGTAATGAATCGGCGAGTGCCGTTCGGGCGGCACCTCGAACGCGACGCGTACGCCGTTCGAGGCCGATGCGTCGGTCGCATAGACGAAGCCCGCGTCCGCATTGCCCGTCTCGACCGCGGTCAACACCTGCCGTACGTCCTTGCCGAAGACGGCCTTGACGAACACGTCGTCCCAGAGTCCGGCCGCGTCCAAGGCCTCCTTCGCGTAGCCGCCCGCCGGCACCGTCTCCGGCACGCCGATCGCGATCTTCCCCCACGCTTCGTCCGCGAGCGCTTCGAGACGCCCCGGCATCGCTTCCCGGTCCGCGGGTACGACGACGACGAGTCGATTGGTCAGCAGCGTCGCATGCAATTCCTTATCGATCCACCCCGCCTCGAGCAGCTGTTCCATCGGCTTGCTTCCCGCGGCCAAGAAGACGTCCGTCGGCATGCCCATTTCGATCTGCTTTTGCAAGCCGCCCGTCGAGCCGTAGTTGATGAGCAGCTTCGTTCCCGGCGCCGCGGCTTCGTATGCCTTCCGTATGTCCTCGAGCGGAAGGCCGAGGCTCGCCGCCGCCGATACGACAAGCTCCGGCGCCTCGTCGCCCGTATGTCCGGCCTGCGCGCAGCCGACGGCGCCCATCGCGATCCACGCCGCGAGGAGCGATGCCAGGATTGTCTTCCTCATGACCGCCTCTCCCTTTCCCCCGCTTAATTTCTGTATACTTCCATGATATACTACCATTATTTCATACGCGAGACGAAGGAGGGCCTGTCGCATGACCGCTGCAATCGAACATATTTTATTCCTCGGGGAACCCGCCGTCCGGGTGACGACGGAGAAGCTGGAGGCGACCGTCGTTCCCGGCTGGGGCAGCAACCTGATCAGCCTCGCGTGGCGCCCGACGGGCACCGCGCTGCTGCGCACGCCGGCTTCCGCCGAAGCGTACCACGCGCGTACGACGCTGCACGGCATTCCTGTGCTCTTCCCCCCGAGCCGTATCGAGAACGGCGCGTTCGCGTTCCAAGGGAGGGAGTACCGGTTCCCCGTCGATCCGGCGCGGGGCTACCACATTCACGGCGTGCTGATGCGCGCGGCTTGGCGCCTGTCGGCCGCCGAGACGACGGAGGACGGCGCTTACGTCGAGACGACCGTCGTTTCCGAAGAGACGCCCGCGATCTTCGAAGCGCTGCCGCATCGCTTCACGGTTCGGCTCGGATTCCGGTTTACGGCCGACGCGGTGGAGATGAAATTTCGATTGGAAAGCCGCGACGAGCTCGCCATGCCGTGGGGACTCGGCTACCACACGACGTTCGTGCTGCCGTTCGCCGGCGAAGCGCGAGGGGACTTGTCGCAGTGTTCGATCCGGCTGCGCGCCGACAAGACGTGGGCGCTGAACGACCGGCTGCTCCCGACCGGCGAGCTGCTGGACAACCCGCTGCGCGAGGAGCTCGCCGCAGGGCTTCCGCTCGACCGCGTCGAGTTCGACGACTGCTTCCAGGCGTCGCCCGGCGCGCCGGTCGAGGCGACGCTCGAAGACCGCGGCGCGGGGCTCTCGATCCGCTACGAAGCGGACGAGACGTTCACCCAGTGGGTGCTCTACAACGGCAAGGGTAAGCCGGACCGCGGCTTCTTCTGCCCCGAGCCGCTCACCTGGGTGCCGAACGCGCCGAACGTCGATGCGCCCGCATCGGTGACCGGCCTCCAGACGCTCGAGCCCGGCGCGACCGCCGAAGCGGTGACGCGGCTGACGATCGCGGCGCTGTAGTCGGACTCGCTCCGACTATTTCGCACCCCAGACCCGTCTCCGGCGCTTTAGTCGGAC
>JAPSKX010000229.1 GCA_031181325.1 Paenibacillus sp. | reverse complement strand
TTTTCCTAACAACCATGATACAATGAATCCATTGAAGACGAAAGGACGGGACCCCATGGACCTCTCGAAAGCGACGCCGGAGAACGTCGATTACATGATCGAACAGATCAAGACGCGGCTCCGCATGGCGACGGGCGCGGCGATCAAGTCGACCCAATTCAACGAAGCGATGTACGAGGATTTGAAAGACCTCTACGATATGGTCATGAGCAAGGAGCGGTTCAGCATCAGCGAGATCGAGGCGATCGTCTCCGAGCTCGGCAATCTGCGCAAGGGTTAAAGACCCGAGCCCGGTTTCCCGCTTACATCGCGAAATCGGCGGGACAATATCCCGGCAGGTCCCTCGCGGCATGCGAATCGCCAGCGAATAGCGGAAGTTGTTCCCTTGTAACAGGAACGCACCCCTCGGCAGTTTAATGCCGAGGGGTGCGTTTTTCGTTCGGCGCTGATTTACGCCTCTACACTAACGGCGGAAGCGGCGCGACCGACCTCGGTTCGAGCAGCTCGAGGAGGAAACGTACGTCTTCCGGCCCGATGCCGTCCGGTCCGGCGAAATTCGGCTTATGCCCTCCGTCGTTCAAGTATTGAATCACCTGCGCGATCGACAGCGGCGCCGCGGACGTCCCCTTGAGCAGGGCTCTAGCGTTCTGCGCCATCTCCCAAGCGGAGCCGGCATCGATCAAGGGCAGATACGCATCTCCGATCCCCGCGGCGTATTTCGCGCGTACGAGAATCCGCGCCGCGCCGTCCGGAACGGCGACCCCGGCCGGAGGCAGCGCGAAGCGATAGCTCGACGACTTCTCCGATACGGTGCCGAGCGGGTTGCCGAGCGGCATGCCGGAAGCGTCGGCGAACATCACGTCGTAGCCGATAAGGCCATGGCCCGTTTCATCCCGGGCGGGGCTCCACACGACCGTACCGGCCGCCCAGCCGGGACGGGCGTCGACATCGAAGAAGCCGATGTTCGATGCGGCCGGCAGCGATGGCTGCGGGTTGCCGCCGGTCGCCAGTGAAATCACGGCGGCCGACGCGCTCTCCTCGAAATCGGCATTGACCGTGTAGATGCCGATCTTCGTCGCGCCGTCCGGAACGGCGATATTGTCCGGAACTTGGAAGTCCGTAGACAGATGCGCATGGTTTCCGAGGCGGACCAAGAGGTACGATTGGAGTTTGTTCCCGCCGCTGTCCATGAAATAAAGCTGATATCCGAACACGTCGTCCACGTTGCCGGCCGTTTGCCGCCACTGCAATTGACCGTGCAGCTTCGCGCCGTCGCGAGTCCCGACGAATCTCGCCTCGCTCGGCGGAACGAGCGCCGGATCGACGGCGACGGGACCGAGGCTCTCCCCGGTCGTATTGTCGGCGATCGCGAGGTCGACCCACGCCGGCGCGGCCGCTTGACCCGCTCGTTCCGCCGTCAACGTCAGGAGCCGGTATGCCGACGTCGACATCGGTGCAGGCAACTCGACCGCATATCTGCTTATTGCCGGGTCCACCGGTTGCCGGGCCAGGACGGGTCCCGGCAAGCCGTTCGCCAGCGGCTCCCGAACGAGATAGTTGTCGAAGTACGGCTCTCCGATCGGCCTCTCCCAATGCACCGTAGCTTGGACGCTGCCGCGCGAATCGTCCGCGTCCGTCAGCATGGCTCCTTTCGGGAGATAAGGACTGTCATACAGCGGCGCGACCTCTTCCTCGGTGCCGCCGTCCGTGAAATAAGCCCGCAGCACAAGCGAATGTCGCCCGGGAACGATGGACGTATCCATCGCTATAACGGCACTAACATCGGTCGGCGCTGCGACTGCGATCGGGTCTCCGTCCGCCGTTCCCGATTCGTCGCCGAAATACACTTCGTATTTCGCGATCTCGTTGACCGGAACTTCCCCGGAGGACGTCCATTGAACCGTTCCCCCGATCTGCTGCAAGTCGCCGTCCTCGTCATGGAAGGACATTGACTGTATCGCGTCTCTCGGCGGCGGATCCGTCGCCTCTCTGACGGCCATCTCGAAGCCGACTTGGCCGTATGCGTCCAATAATTGGACGACGATTCGATCCGCCGGGTGTTCGAGACGCGGCGCCTCGAGCGTCATACGGGATCCGAACGGATATTCGCCGATCGTATTCTGAGACGTACCTTCGCCATTATAGTAATTATGAATCAATTTCACCTTCGCGATCGGCCCTCGATCGTCGGAGGGAATGAGCGTCAGCTTTGCGTCGGAGCCGTCGTCATAATAATACACCGTCGGCAAGTTGACCGGGGCGTCGACGAGCGGGAACGGCTCCGGCAAGCGATACACGCCGGCCGCTCCCGACGTGCCGTCGACCGTCACTTCGACTTGAATGCCGTCGGCTTCCGGCGGGATTTCGACGCCGCTCAGGTCGATCCTGTTATAATTTTCTAACTCGCCGATTTCGCCGAGCGCTTCGCCGGCCGCGTCGACAAGGAACACGCGGAAGGTTAGACTGTCTCCGTTCCAATACGACGCGTCCCATCGCAGCGTCCCGCTGATCATCCCCGGCTCCGCGTGGGAGTCGCCTATGGAGAGAAAACCCTCGCTCAGAAACTCAAGCCGCGACGGCATCCAGGTCGGCAGCGCGTAGACGGTGCCGAGATCGATGCTTTCCGAGAGGCCGCCGATCTCCCGGCTCGTGCTGTGGTAGTTCGGGATCGATTGTTGTTCGTTCACCCGCACCTCGAACGCCTTCCCCTTCGGCACGTCGTAGAAGACGCAGGAGCCGTCCGGGCGAGGAAGCGCGGATAAGCGCTTGTACTCGTCCTCAAAGAATAGGACGATGCCGGCGCAGCCGATCGGCGCGTTCGTCCGGAAATCGACGACCTTCGCGCGGACCTCGACCCCCGTCGCGGCCAACGGATTCAGCTTGGCGGGCGTCCACATGCCCGAACCGAGGGTTGCGTCGCCGATCGCATAAGCGTTGTTGCTTCCCCATCCGTAGCCTGCACCGTCATCGTACACCAGGTACGAGGTCTGTCTGCCCGCCGACAGCTGCTTCACCGGCGACGCTCCCGGCGGGACGACGGCGATCGGCGACGCGGCGACGAGCGTGTCGTCCGACGACGCGAGCTGCCACCAATCGTTCGTTCCGAGCCCCCACACCTTCCCTGCAGCGTCGCCGAACAACGTGAAATTACCGCCTAAGGCGAATGAAGTCGGGTGTAACGCGTCGACTTCCGGCAAGTACTCCGGGAAGGAGTAAAATATCTCGTCGGCCCCGGTCAACTGACGATCCGAGTTTTCGCCCCAGCCGTACACGGCGCCGCTGACGGTGACGGCGATCGCGTGCTCCGCCGCGCGGTCCGCTCGAATGGAGGCGAGGGCCTCCTCGAAGCCCGTCATCTTCGTAGGGTACGATGTGTGCGCGCCGTTCCCCGAGGAACCTACCCCCAACTGGCCTCGCGAGGTGTCTCCCCAAGCGTAACCGACCCGCTCCGCGCCTTCTTGCCGCAGCGCGAACGCGAAGTCGTTGCCCGCTTGGATGTCCAAGACGTCCGAGAGCGCGGTCCCCCCGTCCAATTTCGCGATCGTAGGAATCTCGGAATCGACGGTGCTTAAGTTCCCGAGCTGCCCGGAATCGTTGCGTCCCCAGCTATAGATGAAATTCGATTCGGTCAGCGCCATGCTGAAATATCCGCCGGCGTCGATCTTCCGGACGATTCCCGCTTCGGGCGGCATAGAGACCGGGATCGCCACGTACGAATCCTCGGTCGAATCGATGCCCAGCTGTCCGTGGTAGTTGCTCCCCCACGCCCACACCGTTCCGTCTTCCTTCAGCGCGAGCGCGTGATATTCGCCGACGGCGATCTGGGCGACCTCGTCGAGAGGCGTTCCGTCCGCCTCCCGAACCGGCGCCGGCAGCGGCATCGGCAGATTATGGTTCCCCCCGCCGCCGGTTCCGAGCGGTTGGTACCCCCAGCTCCAGACTCCGCCGTCTGTATCGAGGGCCACCGTCATGCTATAACCGGATTCGACTTGTCGATAGCCCGGAGCCGACGCAGTCGTTGCAGCATCCGCGGAAGCGGGCGCCGCCGGCGATACGACCTGTAACAACAGCGTCCCCGTCAGTACGTACGAAGCAAGCTTCAACAAACCCATACTCTTGCTCACAACGTCCTCACTCTCTCATTTTGGAATATTCTACTATTCTATACTAGCAACATTTAACTATAGAAAATAGGAGCCGCGCCACAAAATAGAAAAAAAATTCCGCTTACGCGGATTACCGCGAACCGTAATATCCGCGATACCACTCGACAAAGCGGGCGAGCCCTTCCCGGAGCGGCGTGCTCGGGCGGAAGCCGACGTCGCGCGCGAGCTCGGAGATGTCCGCATACGTCGCTACTACGTCGCCGGGCTGCATCGGCGCGTATTCGACGAGCGCCCGTACGCCGAGCAGCTCCTCGAGCGTCGCGACGAATGCCCCGAGCGCGATCGGCTCGTTGTTGCCGATGTTGTACACCTTATACGGCGCGTAGCTTCCGCTCGGATCCGGGTTCGCGCGATCCCAGGACGGATTCGGCGCGGGCGGCCGGCGAAGGACGCGGACGACGCCCTCCACGATATCGTCGATATACGTGAAGTCCCGGCGCATGTCGCCGTGATTGAACAGCCGGATCGTCTTCCCCGCCAGAATGTCGCGCGCGAACGAGAAATACGCCATGTCCGGCCGTCCCCAAGGGCCGTAGACGGTGAAGAAGCGCAGCCCCGTCGTCGGCAAGCCGAACAAATGGCTGTACGTATGCGCCATCAGCTCGTTCGACTTCTTCGTCGCGGCGTACAGACTCACCGGATGATCGACGCCGTCGCTCGTCCGGAACGGCATGTTGACGTTCGCTCCGTACACGGAGCTCGAAGAAGCGTAGACGAGATGCCGCACGCCGTGATGCCGGCACGCCTCCAGCACGTTCGCGAAGCCGACCAGGTTCGATTCCACATACTTCTCCGGCCGTTCGAGACTGTATCGGACGCCCGCCTGGGCGCCGAGGTGGAGGACGGCGTCGAAGGCATTTTCGAGGAAAACGCTCTCCAGTACGCTCTTCTCCGCGAACGAGCCCTCCTTGAACGAAAACCGTTCGCTCCCCGTCAACCGCTCCAGCCGCGCCCGCTTCAGTCCCACGTCGTAATAATCGTTGAGATCGTCGACGCCGACGACCCGCGCCCCCTCCTGCAGCAGCCGCTCCGCCGCATGGTATCCTATAAATCCGGCCGCGCCGGTAATAAGCACCGTCTCCATGGATTCCTCCCGTCGGCGCCCGGCACGCGGGACGCCCTTTGTTTTTTCGATAATTTCATCATATCATGGGAAGCAACGTTGGAAAATCGAGGTGTTGAACGGTGACGACGACGGGAAAATTACCGGAAGCGTTCCTTTCGAAGATGAAGTCGCTCCTAGGCGCCGAAGCGGACGCCTTGTTCGCGAGCTACGACGAGCCGAAAGCCGTCGGACTGCGGACGAATCCGCTGAAGACGGATCCGGCGGGACTCGCGCGGGCGCTGCCGTTCGAGACGACGCCCGTCCCTTGGTGCGAGACGGGGCTCGCCTGCGACGCGGAGACGGCCGGAGCCGTGCCGCCGGGGAAGCACCCGTACCACGCGGCGGGGCTGTACTATATGCAGGAGCCGAGCGCGATGTACCCGGCGGCGCAGCTCGGCGCGCGGCCGGGCGAGCGCGTGTTGGACTTATGCGCCGCGCCCGGCGGCAAGACGACGCATCTCGGCGGCGCGATGGAAGGCCGCGGGCTGCTCGTCGCGAACGAATACGAAGCGAAGCGGGCCAAGGCGTTATCGGAAAACGTCGAGCGCCTCGGCCTGACGAATTGCCTCGTGCTGAACGAGACGCCGGAGCGGCTCGCGGCGCGGCTTCCGGGCTTCTTCGACCGGATTCTCGTCGATGCGCCGTGCTCCGGCGAGGGCATGTTCCGCAAGGATTCCGAGGCGGCGACGTACTGGAGCGAGGCGCATGTCGACGCCTGCGCGCGCACGCAAGCGGCCGTGCTCGACGCGGCGTACGCGATGCTGAAGACGGGCGGCACGCTCGTCTACTCGACCTGCACGTTCTCCCCGGAGGAGAACGAGCGGGCGATCGAGGCGCTGCTCGCGCGCTTCCCGGACCTCGAGCCGATGCCGCTGCCGCATGCGTTCGGGGTCGCCCCCGGCGTGCCCGCATGGTCCGCTTCCGGCGACGAGCGGCTCGCGTTGACGGCGCGGCTGTGGCCGCATCGGGTGCGCGGCGAAGGGCATTTCGCCGCGAAGCTGAAGAAGCGCGGAGAGGCGGCGGCGAGCGGCGGCGCGGATACCGCGTCCGGAAGGCGGGACAAGCGCGCCGATCCGACCGATCGCCGGGGCCCCGGCGGCGGGACGGCGCCTTCGCGCCAGCAGCTTGCGCTGTTCCGCGCATTCGAAGCGGCGGCGTTCTCCGGCGGCGCGATCGACGGCGAGCTTCGCGCGTTCGGCACGCAGCTGTACAGGCTCCCGGACGAATGCCCCGACCTCTCGGGCCTTCGCGTCGTCCGGCCGGGGCTCCACCTCGGCGAGCTGAAGAAAGACCGGTTCGAGCCGAACCATGCGCTCGCGCTCGCGCTGCCGCCGGAGCGGTATGCGCACCGGTTCGAGCTGCGGGACGCCGGCGAACGGGCCGTAGACGCCTATTTACGCGGGGAAACCCTGCCGAGCGCCGGCGATCGCGGCTGGCTCGCCGTCACGTACGACGGCCATCCGATCGGGTGGGG
>JAPSKX010000040.1 GCA_031181325.1 Paenibacillus sp. | reverse complement strand
CACGGTGACGACAGCATCGACCGCACTGCTGATCCCCGTGTCGGACGCGCCGACCGCCGCCTGCACCTTAAAGCCGAACGTATCGCCCGCCGGCGTGTTCTTGTCCGCATCCGGCGTAAACTTCAACCCGGCATTGCCTTCGGCAACGGTAATATAGGCGCCGTTAGCGATCGCCGTCGTCCCGTCGTTTCGGTAAAGTGTTCCGTTCGTGATGTCCGTAATTTTGTAGTGAGACACATCAGAACCATCGGCAGCGTTCTTCGCAATCACGAGTCCGCTTGCGCTTTGCGTATCTTCCGCGGTCGTCGCTCCGGTTACGCTAGGCGGATTAGCGTTCGAAACCGAATTATCCGCCATACTCCCGGATTTAATCAATACGTTCGAATCTCCAGTAGGATCCCCTCCATCCGCTATCGCCAGCTTTACTGTATTCGGTTGTCCCGCGTTTACAGGCGCCGTCACCGTGAAGACCGTAGTAAATCCGTCCATCTCCGTCAATCCGAATATGGAGCTCGTGTTAGCGGTATTGTCTTTAAAGAACCCGGCATTCGAAGTGTTGTTAATCGTATTTATCGTGATTGGGCGATCGTCGGGGGTCAACGCGATGTTCGCGTCGTTCACAAAAAACGCAAATACATCGTTAATTAACCCGTTTCCTTCGTTATAGCCAATAAATTCATTGTATTCGTCGGAGGCGAACACAAATTCGAACTGCACTTCAGTGCCGGTCGGAGTAAAGCTAAATTCCAGTATGGCCGCATCGTACGTTTCGCCGTTCGTCATACTCGACAACGAGGTATCCCCGGGCGTACCGTGTTCGGTACTTTCCGCCCCCGTAGAAATGCTATGCTTGGTGTTTGGTCCAAATACTTTGCTCGCCGTTCCCGTGCTTAAAATAATGCCGTCCGTAAAGCCGAAAACATTGTCAGTGTCGGTAAACGACGCGAAAGCATTCGCATGCCCGGTCCTCACTATGGTTCCGGGATCTACCGTAATTCCGTTTCCGATCAATTTGTTCACCAAGTCGTCCGGGGTACCGGAATGTACAGTGGCGGCCGCAACCGCGGTTGTCGGGGAAACCAGCCTCGCGGGTACGATCAGCGCAATGATTGTAATAATCAGAAACGTCGACTTCAAAAAGCTTCTTGCCATGTTCCCATCTCCCAATCGTATATTCCGGCTTACCCCTTCGGCGGAAACACGCCGCGCAGCGCAATAATATAATTCATCGCGACGTACGGCTGCATATTATTGTGAGGCTGTCCGCCTCCGACGGTACCGACGGCCTTCGCATTCATCGGCGTATCCGCTTTCTGAGAGTAGACCAGATTGCCGGTAGTTCGCCCCGTGTTGCTCCAAATCGCGCCGACGGGGCTCGTGCTGTCGCTTGCCGTCTGGCAATTCGCGGAATGATCGTGGAAGGGCATCTGCGTCTCTGTGATCGTCACCGTCCTCGTTCCGCCCGTCTGGTTGAACAGCCGGGGAGTAAGCCCGCTCCCCGCGCCCTGATGAATCGGCACAAGTCCGCGCAAATCCGGCAAACAAAACGTCGTATCGCCGTCTCCCCCGAACTGGTTGGCGATCACGGCGAACAGCGCTTGATACTCCTGCACGTTCAACGTCTGTCCTTCGCAAAAAGCCCATTCGGCTGGAGCGAATTTGCCGGCAAACAGCCGGATTTCGCCTACATATGGATCCACAAGCGTCCCTCTTTCCTTATAAGATCTTGCTTCTAATTGTGCATGGGGTAAATGCCCGTTACGGCGATGCAATAATTCAATACCGTATACGGTTGCATATTGGGATGGGCGGCGCTGCCGCCGGCCGTTCCGATCGCGTTCGGATGTATCGTTTCTTTGGCGTCGACGGCATATGGATTTTTACCCGTCGTGCCTGGCGTATTGGTGACCGGATTGAATGTCGTCGCATCGGAGCCGCCGGTCAATGGATGGGTATGGGGCGGTATTTCCGTCACCGTCAGCGCGTGCGCTTCCTCGCCGCCGGTATCGCCGACCTTCATCCCGGGACCGGGGTGAAGCGCCGCTCGGCCCTGTAGATTCGGCAAAGCAAAAGTTTCCTTGCCATCCCCGCCATACCTATTTCCAAGAATGCTGAACAGAGCGTTGTTTTGCTTGACTTGCAACATCTGTCCGTTGCAGATCGCCCACCCGTCAGGAGCAAAATTACATGAAAACAATCGAATTTCTCCGATAAACGGATCTGCCATTCCAATCCCTCCGATGTATAAAAAATCAGAAACTCGCGTTCGGTCTCAGGTTATCCCTTCGACGGATAAATCCCTTCCAGCGAAATAATATAGGTGAGAGCGCGAAACGGCGCCATATTGTCGTGATCGTCGTTCCCGCCGCTTCCGCCCAGCACGACCGTATCCATTTTGCTGGTAGTCGTGCTGCTCGTCGAATACTGTTTGACCGAGCTTGATGCGAAAAAAGCATTGGACGGGCTGGGCAACGTCCCGGCGAGCGAGGTAGCGGCGACGGTATGCGTGTGTGCCGGCAGGTGATTTTCGGTTAGCTTTACTGTTTCCGTTCCCCCCGTCTGACCTATCATGTACTGCGTTCCCGTATCCGGGTTCGCCCCCATGCCGATCGGAACCCTTCCTCGTAAATCCGGCAGAGCAAATGTCGTCTGCCCGTCGCCGCCGTACGTCGTGCCGATCAGGGAATATAGAGCTTCGTACTGACTGATGTTGAGACGCTGTCCGTTGCAAAACGCCCACCCCATCGGGGCATAATTGCCCGCAAACAATCGAATTTCCCCTAAGTATTGATCGCTCATCGTCATCCCTCCGAATTTTCAATTTATCTGAAATGGCGAAAGATCGGACTGCATTCGGAGAAACGGCTCCTTTGGCTTCCCCGGCCACCCGAGCAGCATCGGGTCGTTCCGCCTTGTCTCCGCATACAGCTCGTACAAAAATTCGGCATGCGTCTCCGTCTCCGCAATATCATGAAACAGGGCGGTGCACGCTGGGAAGCTCGGGGGCGCTTGTCTATCCTCCAACGAATCATCCCTCCTCCGACTGTCGGTCATCCTACAAGAATAACACCAGACACTGAACAAACACTGAACAAGTCGTACGGTCCTTCTTCCCCCGGAAAACGACCCTTCGATAAACTGTCGATACTACCATTCTCTTCGACACGACCATACTACTGCTACTAAAAAACTATTTTTTTGACATATTCGACATAAATTCGATATTTTTTTCCGCTCCGCAACTTACCATTTTCTGGATCGATCCACGACGAAGAGCCTGTAGACCCTGCTCCTCGCGGAGCTTTCTACAGGCTGAGGCAGCCGGTACCGGCTGTCGTCATGTCTCGTGCGACTATCGTACTCTAATGAAATCAGGGAAACGAAAATTTAGGCTACAGTCACGATGATGGGCTGATGCTTTGTAATGATTATCGTATGCTCCTGTTGTGCCGCAAAGCTGTCGTCAGGCACGCATAACGTCCACCCGTCCGACTGCTCGACGACATATCCAGCGCCTGTAGATAAGAAGGGCTCGATCGTTATGACCATCCCCTCCTTCAATACCCGCTTATCATGCTTGTTATAAACGGGTAAAATCTCTTTGGGGGCCTCGTGCAGGGATTTCCCGACACCGTGACTGCATAAATTCTGTATAACAGTATAGCCGCCCTTCTCAGCCTCGATTTGAATCATCCGCCCGATTTCGTTCATTTTCACCCCATGCTTGAGCGAAGAGATCACCTTCATCATAGTATTGTGCGTATATTGACAGAGACGCGTTAAGGACGGGTTGTATGGAGGCATTGGAAAAGAATGTCCCGCATCCGCGAAATAGCCGCCCCGTTCGGCCGAAACATCGATGTTTAGTAAATCCCCCGGTTGAATTTTTCGATTTCCCGGTATTCCATGAGCGATTTCGCGGTTAATGCTAATACATGTGTTCCCGGGGAAGTTGTACGTTGTTTTCGGCGCAGGCACGGCCCCGTGCTTTTCCAAAAATTGTCCTCCGATTTCGTCCAGTTCCAATGTCGTCATTCCGACACGCGCGTGACGTTTCATTTCGCGAATCGTCATTGCTACGATTTTGCCGATTTCCTTCAATCCATCGATATCTTTCTGAGATCCTACTGTCATAATATCCCTCCAAATTCCAGATAACTCCATTTTACCACAGGAGAGGGATTTTCCATGATGCTATCCGCTGCCGAGTTTTCCTGCACCTGACCCGTGACATCGTGAATCGCATGGCGAATGCCGGAGAAGGACTCCTCGACTTGTTTCAAGCATATCGCACCTTCGGATGTCAATCGGCATCGCGCAACGCTCGAACGAAAGTATCCACCAGCGACGCTTGGAAGAAGCGACCCTTCTGTTCGACGAGATATTGCAGGGCCCGCTCCTTCGGCCACGCCTCCTTGTACGGCCGCTTGCTGACCAAGGCGTCGTATACGTCGACCAACGAGACGACCCGCGCTTCGAACGGAATATCCGCGCCGTCCAAGCCATGGGGGTATCCCGTCCCGTCCCATTTCTCGTGGTGGAACTCGATCACCGATCTCGAGATCGCCAGCTCCTGCGTCAACAACGCGTCGTTGCATTCGTTCGATATTTTGTTCAAGATGTCGACGCCGATCAACGGATGCGTCTCGATAATGTGCCGCTCGTAGCTCGTCAATTTTCCCGGTTTATAGAGAATTCCTTCCGGAATGCCGGACTTCCCGATATCGTGCATAATGCTCGCGCCGATCACCTGCCGGATGTATTCTTCCGTCAACGCGGCGTCGCATTCTTCCTTGTACGCCCGAAGGGCGATTTCGGTTAACGCTTGCACGCGGGACAGATGTCCTTCGATCTCCGGATCCCGAACTTCGCTCGAAAGCGCGAGCACCTTCAAGATCTCCTGCTGAAGGGTTAACCGCCTCTCTTCGGACACGTACATCCCTTCATTGATTTGGTTTAGGTCGCGGAAGACGCCGACGAACAACCGCAAGCCGTCGACCGTCACCGGCGTGATCGTAATGTGAGAATGCCACAGCTCTCCATTGCGCTGGCGATTGATGAACACGCCCGACCAGGGCCGCCCTTCCTGCAGCGCTTCCTTCATTCGGTCGTAGGTGCGCTGAGGCGTCAACCCCGACTTTAAGATGCCCGCGCGCAAACCGACGATCTCGTCCCGCGCGTACCCCGTGACGTACTCGTATCTCGCGTTCGCGTCAATGACGCGATGCTGCTCATCCGTTACGGTCACGGCGTCGGCCAGTGCCAAGTAGTGGGATATCGCGGTCCGGATCGGCTCCGCGTCGTACTGTTCCATCGTCTCGCCCTCCTATCCGCTCCCGGGGGAACATACGGTTACCTTATAGTGTACCTATCCGAACGGATCGGGGAGTGATGCAGATCACAGTCAAACGCGAAAGCCCGCCTGGCGCGATTGCCTGGCGGGCTACTCTACTTTGGAGCTATTAGAATCGATACGTCCAGAAGCGCTCCGTCCCGAACCGCTCCTCCGCTTCCTTCGTAGGCTGCTTCTTATTCCCCTGCAGCTCGGGAACTTGGAACTGCGAGCGATGCGCCTGGATGGACGCGATCTTCTGCGGCAAATACGCCTTCACGTCCGCGATGACGTCCGGCTTCCCGATATACTGTTCATGGTCCCGGGAAAACGCCATACAACGCACTTCCGGCCTCTCGTCCGCAGGAAGGCCCGCCGCCGCGCGAACGACGGCGGCGCCGCAAGCGTCATGGTCCGGATGCACGCTATATCCAGGATAGAACGTATACACCAAGGCCGGCCGCAGCGTTCGCAGCAGCTCGCCGATCTTCCCGTCCAACAGCGCCTTGTCCTCGAATTCGATCGTCTTGTCGTGGAAGCCGAGCAAGCGCAAATCTTGAATCCCGATCGCCCGGCACGACAGCTCCAGCTCCGCCTTGCGGATTTGGGGCAGCGTCACCCGGTTGGCGAACGGGGGCACGCCCATATTGCGTCCCATCTCGCCCAAGGTCAGGCATGCGTACGTAATGTAGTCCCCTTCGCGCACGTGCTTCGTCAGCGAGCCCGCCAGGCCGAAGCACTCGTCGTCGGGATGCGGCAGCACCACGAGAATGTTCCGTCGTTGTTCCACTGAATCGTTCGCCTCCTCGCGACTAGAACGGTTGTCCGCTCAATTGAAGTGCGACGACAAGCTTGCCTTGACTGTCGTGTCCGGCCAAGATCAAGCGCTTCGTCTCCGTCTCCTCGTAATGCGTCAAGCCTTCCGAGTAAACCCACCCATGCTCCGTCTTCAGGCCGACGCGATACGGTCCGCCGCCGGAGATCGAGCCGTGCGTATATCGGACGGCGGCGTTCGTGACGAACGTCGCGGCCGGGTGCTTCGAGCTGTCCCAGTGCGCGGCGTAAGCGCCGGTGGTCATCTCGAGATGAAGGTATAAGTCCTGATTCGTAAGCGAATCGATGCGGCGTTGAATTTCCGATGCGTCGATGGGCAACACGGTACCGACTTCCTTTCTTGCGAGCTTGTTGTTCTACTACTATCTCATCTTCCTACGCATTCGACAAGTGCAGCGCTCGCGAAAATAATGAAGGCTGCCCTATCGGCAGCCTCGAAGATCACTTCGATTTTTTCTTCGCGGCGGATCTGCCTTGCTTCTTCGGGTCGTTCGACGGCGGCGCGGCGTGCTGCGAGCCGTTAGGGCGTATTTCGCTCATGGTCATCCTCCTTCGCGCGGGGCTGCCGTTAGTTATGCTCCGTTTCGGCCGAAGCTATCAACCTCCGTCTTTATTCCTGCTTTCATGCATCATTTTTCCAATTAACGACATACTACGCCTGATACGCTACTAAGGGGGGACGAACGTGAGATTGCTATTTTTCGGAGCGGTGACGTTCAGTATCTTCGCGCTTCAGATCGGCTTAAATATGCTGTCATCCGGCGACGACCTACGCCAGGCGTTCATGGAATATTTCCCCGAAAATAACGTTCCGGAACTGATCGCGTTCGCGCTCGCCGGGGGGATCGCCGCAGCGGCGGTCGATTGGAGGAATCGCAAGCGGAACGGGCGGCCGGGGCGATCCGATTCGGAGGAACCGGTATGAACCGCGGACATCTCGCTCCTCGTCACTGGTTCGCCGCCCTGTTTATGTTTGTGCAAGGAAGCGCGTTCATGCTGAATCTCTCCTCCGCGGCCGGAAGGGACGCCTGGATATCGATCTTGCTGGCGTGCGCGCTCGGCGTCGGACTGCTCTGGGCCTACCTCTTGCTATTGCAGCGGTATCCCCGAACCGGGCTGTACGACCTCTTCTTCCTCGGCTTCGGAAGGATCGTTTGACCTTTCTTTGTGTTCATATACATGATCTACTTCCTCTATATCGCCGCGCGCGATATTCGCGACATTACGGAGCTGATCGCGGTTGCGGTCTTAATCGAGACGCCCGGCGTCTTCATTGCGGTCGCGTTCACGCTGCTCGCGCTGTTCGTCGTGTCTACGGGCCTCGGGAACATTATCCGGATGAGCGTCCCCTATCTATGGATCTTCCTGTCCCTCTACGGATTCGTCTTGCTGCTCATCCTGATCAGCGAGGAGTACGAATGGGGGCAGCTGTTGCCGATCATGGGCGACGGCGCGGGGATCGTCCTGCAATCGGCGCTGCTGGAGACGTTGGAATTTCCGTTCGGGGAAACCATCGTCTTCCTAGCGGCGGCCGGCGCCGCGCTTACCGGCATGAAAGCGGGTAAAACCGCCGCGGCGGCGCTCGCCGCCGGCGGCTTCCTGCTCGCCTTCTCCTCCGTCATTCAACTGATCTCGCTCGGCGAGTCGACCAAAGCGCGCACGTACTTCCCGATGGCCAGCGCGGCGCGGAACGTCTCGATCGGCACATTCATCGAGCGCGTCGAAATCCTGTTCGTATTCATCTTGCTGCTGGCGATCGTCCTGAAGGTCAGTCTGTTCTTGTACGCGGCGCTGCAAGGGACCAAGTACATTCTGTCGAACGTCTCCGGGATGCAGATGCTTGTTCCCTTCGCCATCGTCGCTTGCATGCAGGCGCTGCTCATTTCGCCGGATGCCGCGGTCCACTTCCGGCAAGGCATTCGCATCATTCCGATGATCCTTCATATCCCGATGCAGATCGGAATTCCCGCGGCGTTATTCCTCGCGCTGCTTCTAAGAAGGAAGGTGGCGCATTCATGAACGATTGGAGCGAAACGGAGGCATCCGTCCGCGAGGCGCTGGGAAGCACGGACGACGCCGTCGTCAATCGGATCGCGCTCGGGGACAAGCGGGGGCTGCTGTTTTATTTCAGCAGCCTCGCGGCCACGGAGCAAGTCGCCGCGAAGCTGACCCAGCCGCTGAACGAACGACTGTCTAACGGGAACGCATTCGAGAGCCTGGAATCGTTCCGATCGGCCTGCCTGGGCGGCCTCCCGCATCGGTACGCATCCGACATCGGCCAGGCCGTGGAATTCACGCTGCAAGGCGACGCCGCGGTCGTCGCGGAGGGAGAGTCCAGCATTCTTGTCGTGCAGATCGGAGGCGTACCGACTCGGGCGATCGGCGAGCCGAAGGTGCAGACGAGCATCTTCGGCCCGAAGGAAGGGTTCGTCGAGTCGCTCGATATCAATATCAGCTTGGTCCGAAGAAGAATCCGAAACGCGAATCTTCGCTTCCGTTCGATCCGGCTCGGAGGAGGGAATCGCGCGAAGCTGTCCCTGGCTTACATGGAAGGCAAGGCGGAAGAGGAGTCCCTCCGCGAGCTCCTGCAACGAGTGGAGCGCATCCATTCCGAGTCCACCTTCGATACGAACCAACTCATGCAGCAGCTGTACGGCAAGAAGAAATCCAAGCTGTTCCCCGTCATGCTGAACATCGAACGGCCGGACGCCGCTGCGCATTATATTTTGGAAGGGAAAATCGCGCTGCTGGAGGACGGCTCGCCGTATGCGGTCGTCGCGCCTATCGCGTTCGACGACTTCTTTCATTTTCCGGAGGATCGATATATGTTTCCGGCGGCGGCCAAAGCGGTGCTGGCGCTGCGATATATCGCGTTCATCATAGCGCTGCTGCTCCCGGGGGTGTATATCGGGTTAGCCAATTATAACGTAGAGATTCTCCCGATTTCGCTCATGATGGCGATCGCGGGACAACGGACGGACGCCCCCTTCCCTTCCGTCATCGAATTGCTCCTCGTCGAGCTCATCTTCGAGCTGATCTGGGAGGCGACGACGCGTATGCCGCGGGCGGTCGGAGGCGCGCTCACGATCGTAGGGGCGCTCGTCATCGGTCAGGCGGCCGTGGAGGCGGGCATTATCACCAACATTATTATTATCGTCGTCGCGATGCGGGCCGTTACCGGTTATGTGATCCCGTACGACGAGATGGTGTTTCTCGCCCGCTTCCTGCGGGTCGCCTTCGTGCTCGCGGCCGCGGTCTTCGGGCTGTACGGCGTCTTCCTCGGCATCGCGGCGTTGATTTGTTACGTGACGAACCTTCGGTCGTTTCACGACAAGCCGTATTTTCAAAGTGGGGGATGATCCATGATCGGAAGGTTCGGAAGAGGATTGCTGCTGCTCGCCGCCTGCTCGATCCTTGCCGGGTGTTGGGATTACCGGGAAATCGGAGACGAACTGATCGTGACGGGCATGGGCATCGCCCCGGGGAAGGAAGAAAAGTATACGATCTATATCGAGGTCGCGACGACGTCCGAATTCGTGCAGAACAAACGAATGAACGTGTCCAAATCGTCGGTGTTCGAAGACGATGTAAATACGCTCGCGACGATCCTTTACAAAGGGAACCAAGGGCTGCCGAGACATCTGGACTTTACCCACCTGCAGCTGGTGGCGATCGACGAGGCGCTGCTGCGGGACGGCGATCTCGCCGTCTTCGACTTTCTGGAGCGTTCGAGGGACATTCGCAATATCTTGGACGTCGTTGCGGTCAAGTCGGGTATGGTCAAGGATGTATTGACGACGGTGTACACTGACTTAACGATCCCGTCTTACCGGATTCGGGACCAGATCGACCAATTCGAGAAGCAGTGGGGCGGCGACCGTCCGACGCATATGCAAGAGTTTATCCGCCTCACATCGGAGGTCGGTCAAGAGCCCGTGCTCCCTATGCTCCAAGTGAAAAATCCCACCGAAGAAAGCCAAACCGCCGATTTCGCCAAGAAACAGGAACCTGCGTCTTACATTTGGATTCTTGGATCGGCGATCTTCAAAGACGGTAAAATGACGGGCATTCTGAATGCCGCGGAATCCCGGGATTACTTCGCTACGCAACGCAGCTTTCTCACAACGTCTTATGAAGTGGCCTGCGGCGACGATAAATACTTCAACATCTTCTTGAACCAACGAAGGAAGCGAATTCAAGTGCGATACGCGTCAGGCAGACCGCGCCTCGACGTTCATCTCGGCTTTATGGCCCGGCTGGACGGCATTCAGTGCGCGGGGCTGACCCAGAGCGACCCGACAACGCTCGATCGCGTGGAACGGATGGCCGAGCGCGAGGTGCATAAGCGCGTCCTCGGTACGATCCGCAAGCTGCAGCGGGAGTACGGCAGCGACATCTACGGGTTCGGCAGCCTTCTCCGGCAGACCGATTATCGATGGTTCAAGGAAGTGAAGGATCGCTGGAACAAGGAGTTCGCCCGGGCTGACGTGACCGTTACCGTCGACATCGGTCTCGTGCGGTCGGGCGTACGGTCGGACAGCTTCTTGGACGCGGTGGAGAAGAACCGGAAGGACGCGAAGGACTGACGGAGGCCTGCCCCGGAGGAGGACGTAAGGCGTCGGGCATTCTGATGCCTTACTTCGGGCCGCAGCGTATTGACCACCAGGTCAATGGGGTATATAATATCGACATCGCATTGACCGGGCGGTCAATGTCATTCATTGCAAAGGAGGAGCCCATTGACCGAGGACAAGAAGAAGTTGTTGCTGGACGTTGCCTTGGAGCATTTCGCCGCGTTCGGGTACGAGAAGGCGTCGACGAATCAGATGATTCGACAGGCCGGCATTTCCAAAGGCATCTTGTTTCATTACTTTTCCAGCAAGAAGCAATTATACGCCGCAGCGCTCGACCGCGCGCTCGAAAAAATCGCCGCATATCGGAAAGCCGAACCCTCGGACGACTCGTCCGACCTGTTCGAAAGCATTATCAACACCGGTTACCGGAAAATTTATTTTTATTTGCAAGAGCCCGACACGTATAAGTTGTTGGTCGGGGCATTTTCCGAACCGGTCCCGTACGACGTGAAGGATGTGATCGCGGAGCGCATGCAGCGTATGAAGGAACAGATGTCGATCCGGCCGGAACAGGTGGACCTGTCGAGAATCCGCGCCGGCGTAAATCCGGCGCTCGCGTTCGATTTAGCGACGAACGTCGTTACCCTGTTAAGCAATCGGTTCATCGAGCGGAACAAGGAGCGGCCGGACCGAGGCTTGGCGCGAATGGAATCGTTCCTCGACGAGCTGCGGCAGTACTTGGAGATGCTCGAATCGGGGATCTACCAATCGAATGATAAGGGGAGAAACGGACGATGACCTTCGAACGGAAAATCAGTCAGCTCTACAAGCTCGACGACCAAGCTTGGCTCAGGCACGCCAACCCATGGAGCGTATGGACGCGGAATACGGTGCTGCCCTTGTTGATCGCCGCCTTCTGGAGCCGGGAGTGGCTCGGGTATTGGGCGGCGGCGCCCGTCGCGGTCGCCATCCTATGGGCCGCCGTAAATCCGCATTTGTTCAAGCGGCCGGCCTCTCTCGACAATTGGGCGTCCAAATGCGTGCTCGGCGAACGCGTCTGGCTGAACCGCGACCGCATTCCCGTCCCCGCGCATCATAAGCGGCTGCCGCACATCCTTAGCGGGGTTGCCGGCATCGGAGCCGCGCTTGTGATCGTCGGCCTCTTCCGGCTGGACCTATGGGCGACGCTGCTCGGCGCCGCATTCGTGTACGGCGGCAAGCTTTGGTTCTTGGATCGGATGGTGTGGCTGTACGAAGATATGAAGCAACATGAAGCTTACCATGACTTAGGCAAGCCGGCGCCGGGCGAATAACCATACCGTTACTTCGAAAATAATGCCTATCTCCGAGCCGCGGCGTCCGCGTAGAAGATCACCGTGTAGAACTCGGTCGCTTCCGCCCCCGGGTTCCGGTACCGATGCGGGCGGTTCGCCGAGAAGCGTACGGAGCTGCCCGCCGGAATCCGATGAAGATCGTCGCCGAATCCCAGCTCCAGCACGCCTCGATGGACGAAGATGTATTCTTCCACGCCGTCGTTGTGCGGCTCGGATGCATGCTCGCGGCCCGGATCCAACGAGACCAGATACGTTTCGAATTTCGTACGCAGGTTATAAGGAAACAGCGGGTACGCCCGGTACGCTCCGTCCTCCTCGACGAACGGCTCGAGCCCTTCCGGCGACACGACCGTCACGTCCGCGTCGGCTTCCTCGATCAACGTCGTGAAGGAGATGCCGAGACCGCCGACGATGCGCCACAATACCGAGATCGTAGGATTGGAGTCCCCCCTCTCGATCTGGCCGAGCATCGCCTTGCTGACGCCCGTCAATTCGGCGACATTGTCGAGGCTCAGCCCTCTCGACTTGCGAATCGCCAGCAGATTCCGCCCTACCTTCTTGTGAATCGGTTCCATGCCGAGTTCGGCCCCCTCTTCCCAAACTTTCTTCTATCGATATCCGTATCATACCAAAGCCGGCGGCGGCGACACCACCCCGGCCTCGGCTCGTTACCCGCTCCGCCGGGCCGGGTTCGCGCGCAGCTTCCCTGCGAGCTTCTCCAGCATATCGTCGGTCATCCGGTCCAGATCGTACGACGTCCGGAAGCCCCATTCCGCCGACGCCGCCGACGTGTCCATGGCGCTCGGCCATCCGTCCGCGATGCCCTGCCGAACCGGGTCGATCCGGTACGCGACCTCGAAATCCGGGATACGCCTGCGAATACTCGCCGCGATGTCCTCCGGATCGACGCTCATCGCCGTAACGTTGTAGGCGTTCCGGTGCTTCAGCGCTGCAGCGTCCGCCTCCAGCAGCATCGTTATCGCCTGTATCGCATCCGGCATATACATCATGTCCAGATACGTGCCCGCCTTCAGGTAAGAGGTATATTTTCCGCTGCGGACCGCTTCCGCGTACATCTCGACGGCGTAATCGGTCGTCCCCCCGCCCGGCGGCGCCGCATGCGAGACGAGTCCCGGGAACCGAAGGCCTCTCGTATCGACGCCGTACTTATAGAAGTAGTAGTCGCAGAGCAGCTCGCCCGTCACCTTGCTTACGCCGTACATCGTCGTCGGCCGCTGCAGCGTGTCCTGCGGCGTGCCGAACTTGGGCGTGCCGGCGCCGAACGCCGCGATCGAGCTCGGCACGAACAGACGGCATTCGAGCGCCCGGGCCGCCTCCAACGCCTGAAGCAGACCGCCGATATTCAGTTGCCACGCGAACATCGGCTTCGCCTCGGCCGTGGCGGACAGCAGCGCCGCCAGGTGGACGATCGTGTCGGCCCGATGCGTCTTGGCGCATTCGAAGACGGCCCCCTCCTCCGTTACGTCGAGCGTACGGAACGGACCGCCGGCCGCGACCGGACCGTCGGCCTGCCGGACGTCGGTCGCCAGCACCGCTTCGTCCCCGTACAGCTCCCGAAGACGCAGCGTCAGCTCGGTGCCGAGCTGCCCCAGCGCACCGGTGATCATGATTCGCTTCATGCGAAGTCCCTCCTTACGAGATCAAGTTCAGCTCCCGGCCGACCTTCTCGTACGCCGACAGCGCCTTGTCGAGCTGCTCCGTCGTATGCGCCGCGGTCGGCATATTCCGCACGCGTCCGGTTCCCTTCGGCACGGTGGGGAACACGATCGCCTTCGCATAGACGCCTTCTTCGTACAGCCGCTTGCTGAAGCGCTGCGTCGTCTCTTCGTCGCCGACGATGCAAGGGGTGATCGGCGTCTCCGTATTCCCGATGGAGAAGCCGAGCGCCGTCAGCCCCCGCTGCAAGTAAGCCGCGTTCCGCCAAAGGCGTTCCTGGAGCGCTTGGCTCCGCTGCAGCCGGTCGATCGCCGCGATCGCGGCGCCGACGGCCGCCGGCGGCAGCGCGGTCGAGAACAAGAACGGCCGGCTGCGCGCCTTCAGCCACTCGACGAGCTCGCGAGAACCCGCCACGTACCCCCCGACGACGCCGACGGCTTTCGACAGCGTACCGATCTGGAGATCGATCTTGTCGGACAAGCCGAAGTGCTTCGCCGTGCCCGCGCCGCCGCCGAGCACGCCCGAGCCGTGCGCGTCGTCGACGTACGTGATCAAGTCGTACGCCTCCGCGATCTCGACGATCTCCGGCAGCTTCGCGAGATCGCCGTCCATCGAGAAGACGCCGTCCGTAATGACCATGATCTTCCCGTAGCGGCCGGACGTTCTCGCTTCCTGCGCCTTCGCGCGGAGATCGTCCATGTCGGAATGACGATACCGCAGCACCGTCGCCTTCGTCAGCCGAATGCCGTCGATGATCGACGCGTGGTTCCATTCGTCCGACAGGATGGCGTCGCCCGGCTCCATCACGGCGGAGATCGCCGCCATGTTGCAGGCGAACCCCGACGGGAAGGCGACGACCGCTTCCGTCCCCTTGAACGCGGCCAGCTTCGCCTCGAGCTCCTCGTGCAGACGGAGCGTGCCGTTGATCGTCCGGACCGCGCCGCTGCCGGCGCCGAACGTCTTGGCCGCTTGCACCGCCGCCTCTACGACCTCCTCGTCGGTCGCGAGGCCCAAGTAATTGTTCGAGGACAAATTGACGAACTCGCGCCCGGCGATACGGATCGTCGGCCCGTTCGGTCCCTCGAGCGGCTCGATGGTGTTGTATAGTCCTTGGCTCTTCAGTTCCTCCAGCCGCTGGCGCAAGTAAGCGGGTAACGTTCGACGGCTCATGCGACAACCTCCTTCATTCATCCACAGTTTGTACATCATAATGGAAAATAGTGCGTTATCATGTATGTATTATATAATACACAAATGTATGTTATAACGGAATACCCCTTTCGCATTTTCTCGAATTCCCCCCCTGGGCTGACGTCCTTGCCGGGCAAACGCGGCGAAGAGCAGCGAAGAGCAGCCCGGATCATACCGGACTGCCCTTCGTCTTTATCTCGCTATCGCTGTCGTTCGTTACCAAGCGTAGGCTTCCGGAACCGCGCCGCCGGGTCCCGGGATGATGCCGTCGATCTTCGCGAGGACGTCCGCGCTCAGCGCCAGCTCGACCGCTCGCAGCGACGTCTCGAACTGCTCGATCGTGCGGCAGCCGACGATCGGCGCCGTCACGGCCGGGTTCGAGAGCAGCCACGCCTCAAGGAGACGACGACGTCCTCCTCTCCCCGAGCTCGCGGCAGACGGCCGCGTACGCCTCGAGCTGCGGACGGAGCTTCTCCGCGCGCTCCTTCTGGCCGAGCGCCCGCGCGCCCGCGGCGGCGGACAGCACCTCCAGCTCGGGCAAGCGCGTCAACAGGTTGTACCTATGCTGCTCGGACATGAGTCCGAGGAAGTTCCGCCGCCTTGCCAACCGCGCAGGAAGAAGTATTCCTTGACCGGAATATTCCAATAGTGGTATATCCAATTCATCTTAGAGAGATGGTGGGGGCCGAAGGGGATATCGCTGAGCGTCATTAATCTCGACGTTCGACCGGGCGGCGCCTTCCATTATCGGATGCAATCGGAGGACGGACATAGCACGTGGGGAAGGTTCGTCTATCAGGAACTCCTTGCCCCGGAGCGGATCGTCTTCGTCAATTCGTTCTCCGACGCCGAAGGCAATGTTATCCCGCCTCCGTTCGAGGACCCATGGCCGACGGAAATCGTCAACACCGTGACGCTGACCGAAGCGAACGGCCGAACGATGGTGACGCTTCGCGCCGCCCCGGTCCGCGCGACCGAGGAAGAAGTTCGCGTGTTCTTGGCCGGCTTCGACTCGATGGCAGAAGGCTACGGCGGAACGTTCGAACGTCTTGCCGAGGTTCTGAGGTAGCGGCGACGATGAACGCCTCCCGCCGACGGCCGGCGGGAGGCGTTGTTTTCCACAACTATCCACAGAGTTATCAACGGAGTGTGATCAACTTATTGTCGAGTCTTGTCAACACTCGACGAAACTATTAACATATCCACAACGAAAATGATCCACAGGCAATAATTATCCCCAAAAGACTTCTCCCTCGTATCTAACGACTCGGACTCGGACGGCTTCTTCTTATTCCTTCACGGCCCCGATCATAACGCCCTTCGCGAAGTACTTCTGCAGAAACGGGTAGACGAGCAAGATCGGGAGCGTCGCGACGATGATCGTCGCGTACTTGATGCTCTCGCTGATCGTCTCGCGGTCGCCGGTGCCGACGCCCGTCGTCATCGACTCCGTGCTGTTCTGAATCAAGATTTCCCGCAGGATGACCTGCAGCGGGAACAGCTCTCGATCGCGCAAGTAAATGACTGCCGAGAACCAAGCGTTCCAATGGCCCACGCCATAAAACAACACCATGACCGAAAGCACCGGAAGCGACAAGGGAATGACGACGCGGAACAGGATGCCCCATTCGCCGGCGCCGTCCATACGCGCGGACTCGACTAGGGCGTCGGGAATCGATTCGAAGGACGTCCGCATCACGATCAGGTTCCAGGTCGAGACGAGTCCCGGGAGCATTAGCGCGAACAACGTGTTGCCCAGATGGAGCGTATTGTTAACGAGCAAATAAGACGGGATCAACCCCCCGGAGAAAAACATCGTAAGCACGATCAGGATCGTCATCGGCTTCGTCCAATATAGTCCTCTCCTGGACAGCACATAAGCCCCCAACGAGGTAGCCAAAATGTTCAACGTCGTGCCGACCGAAACGACTACGATCGTATTTCGGTATCCCGACAAGATGTTCGGATTCGCCAGGACCAGTTCGTAGGCCGCGGTGCTGAACTGTTTCGGATACAACAACAGGCCTTGATGGCCGACCAGCTGATTCGCATCGCTGAAGGACGCCATCAGGACATAATAAAACGGATACAAGGTAAGTACGATCAACATGAACAGGAACGCGCCGTTGCCTGCGTCGAATACGCGCTCCATAATACTTCTCTTCCCTGCGATCATCTCGGTCGCCTCCCTCCTATTACCAGATCCCGGAGCCGTTCATCCGCTTGGACCATAGATTGGCCATAACGAGCAACAGCAAATTCACGACCGATTGGAACAACCCGATCGCCGCGGAATAGCTATAATTGAATCCGCCAAGCCCTTCCCGGTATATGTAAGAGGCGATGACGTCCGCGGTTTCATAGGTCGTCGGATTGTACAGCAGGATGATCTTCTCGAATCCGACATCCATGACATGGCCGATCCGCAAGATGAGAAGTACGGCCATGATCGGCACGAGGCTCGGAATCGTAATGTGCAGCACCTGCTTCCACCGATTGGCGCCGTCGATCGTCGCCGCCTCGTACAGCTCGGGATTGATCGCGCTGAGCGCCGCTAAGTAGATGATGCTGCCCCAGCCGACCTCTTGCCAGATGCCGCTGGACACGAAGATCGTACGGAAGTATTCCGGGAACGCGAGGAAGGCCGTCCGGGTACCGCCGAAGTAGGCGATGATATCGTTCAAGAGACCGTCCCGACTGACAAAGTCGATCAAGATACCGCTGATGACGACGATCGAGATGAAATGAGGCAAGTATGTTACCGTCTGCACCGCCCGCTTGAACCAGCGGAGCCGCACCTCGTTGAGCAAGAGCGCGAGGAGGATCGGTGCGGGGAACCCGAACAGAATGGAATACAGGCTGATGAGCACCGTATTCTTCAACAGCCTCCAGAAGTAGTACCCGTTGAAGAAGCGCTCGAATTGGTCGAAGCCGACCCAAGGACTTCCCCATATGCCTTCGGCGATCTGATAATTCTTGAAAGCGATGATCGAACCGTACATCGGCGCATAATGGAAGACGATGTAATAGAGCAGCACCGGTACGGCCATGAGGTATATCGATTTATGCCTGGCGAAATCTTTGCGCAAGACGCCCATGTCTTTCCCCTCCTACAGAAGAAGAAGGAGGGGCTCCTCCTCCTTCTTCGCCTCTCCGCGATCATTATCTCTTCGTATAACGTTCATACGCAGCCTGCTTCAGTTCGACGGCGCGTTCGACCTTCATCTTCTTCAGCTGCTCGACGAACTCGCCGTACTTCTCCAGAGACTCTACGCCCATAATGAACTTCGCCGTCATCTCGTCGATATACGTCAGCACTTCGCCTTCGATCCGAGCAAGCTCTTCCGATTCTTCCGGCGTCTGCGTGACCGGCGGCAGGACGTGGTCTAAAGACACGTCCGCGTAGGCGGCGAACGTCTTCGCGGCTTCCTGCTGCTCAGGCAGCGTATAGTATTGCTCGATGTACCGATCGTCCGCGAGACCCGGCGACGGATAGTTAGCGCGGAAATACTTCCCCATCGCTTGCGCGACCGACAGTTGATCCGGATTTTTCATAATGAGATCCGTATACTTCGGATCGCCGCCTTCCAGCGTATAGGTCAGACCTTCGACGCCGAAATTTTTCAGCAGCGCGCCTTCCTCGCCATAGAACGTATCCAGCCACTTCACCGTTTCCGCCGGATGCTCGTTACGCTTCGTGATGCCGACTTGTCCGTTGGCGTTGACCTCCGGGTCGCGCTTCACGAACTTCGGCCGATCCCCCGCGTTCAATACCGGATACTGCGCAGCGACCAGCTCGAACGTCCCGCCGGAGCTCCGGACGCTGTTCGTCAAGGTCCCCATCGTGCCCCCGATATAGCCGAAGATGAGACCCGACTTGCCCGAGGTCATGTTCGACTCCATCTTCTTCCCGTCGTTGGCGAACGTATCCGGATCCAGCAGCCCTTCCTTATACCAGTTGTGAAGCAGCGTGATGTATTGCTTGTACCCGTCCTGCAGCGGTCCGTATTTCACGGCGCCGCCCTCCAAATAGTAACTATGGGTCACCCCGAAAGCGCCCGGCAGCATCGTAAACTCGCGAAGCTTCGACGGCGTCGCCGTGAACGGCGCGACAGCCCCCTTCTTCTCCTTGAACGCGCGCAGCGTCGTCTCCCATTCGCCGATCGTCGTAGGCACGGGCAGTCCCAGCTCGTCGAGCCAATCCTTCCGGAAGAAGGGGCCGTCGAAGGAACGGTATTTGCCTAGATTGATCGTCGGAAGCATGTAGATGTCGCCGGCGTCCGTGCGAATCATTTTATCGACCGTTTCGTTTTCCTTTAAGATCTTGCTGAGGTTCGGAGCGTGCTGCTCGATGAGATCGTTCAACCGGACAATCGTCCCGTCCGACAGCGCTTTGCTCGGCCCGCCCGGATAGTTGCCCCAGTTCGTCTCGATGACGTCGGGCAGATCGCCGGAGGCGATCATCAGGTTGAATTGCTCCTTCTCTTGCCCGACTGCGGGGTGATGGAACGTTACGGCGATGCCCGTCCGCCTCTCAAGCTCCTTGTACATCTCGATCTCCCCGAGACTCTTGACGACGGCGGCGGCGTTCGGGTTCAGCCCCGTGTAATACGTAAGCGAAATCGGCCGCTCCGTCTCCGCGGCGTCGTTCGCCGGATTTTCGCCCGCGGTCGGCTTCGGCGCCTCGGTCTCGTTCTGCGGCGCGCTTCCCGCCCCTCCGCCGCTGCAGGCCGCTGCGACGGAGCTCGCGAGCAGGATCGTTACGGCGACGGACGCTCTCTTCTTTACAGGATCCAACATATTCGACATCACCCTTCATCGGTTTGGTTGACTCCCCTCGACTATACCGGCCGGGCGGAATCGCCGTATATCTTCGAATCGCGCGATCCATCCTCAAATTCGCATCTATGGCGATCGTCATTTTCATATATCGTCTTCAATTCCGGATATAGATTCATCCCCCTCCATGGACATGGATATGCCATGAAGGGGGATCGGCTACATACCCTTGTATTGTCCTGGGGTCACGCCCTCGTATTTCTTAAAGACGCGAATGAACGCGTTGCTGTTGTAATATCCGACCGTCTCGGCGATCTCCGCCACGGTCCGCTTTCCTTCCGCGAGCAGCTCCTTCGCCTTCTTGAGCCGCACCTGATTGAGCGCGTCCAGCAAGCCCTCGCCGTGCTGCTCCTTGAAGAAGCGGGACAAATACCCCGAGCTGACTCCCAGCTCCTCCGCGATCACGGCCAAGTTCAGGTTGCTGTTTCGATACTGTTCGTCGATCACCTGAAGCACCCGATCGTACAGCCCCGTGTTTCGGCTCTTCTTATTTTCGTCCATCCACTCGCAGGCCTCTTGGAGCAACGCTCCCATCTCCCGCTGCATATCCTGGATCGTCTCCAGCTTCAGCAGCTTTGTAACGGGATCCCATCTTTGGAGAAAATGCCGCTTGTCCGGGAATTGAATCTCGTTCAACGTCTTCATGATCGTGCCGACCAGATCGAACAGGAAACAGCGAAACACCTCGATGGGGACGGCTTTCAATGCCATATTGACGGCGACGATCTCGTTCAGCGTCTCCATCGCGCGGTCGGCGCTGCCGGTCTTGATTGCGTTGATCAAGTGCTGCTCCTTCTCCAACGGGTAATAATACGTCTGCATCGGATCGGGCGTCTGCAGTTGCTCGTACTCGATCACGCGGTTCGTGCCGATCACCATCTTGTATTCCAGCGCGTCCATCGCTTCGGCGTAGGCCGCATGGATGCCCGGGATCCCCGCATGAACGCGGCTGACGGACACAGTATGATGAATGTAGAATCGGCCGGCAATGAATCGCTGCGCTTCCGCGGCGACTTCGAGCACGGCGCGGCGGACGGCGTCCGCTTCCGCGTCGCCGGGAACGTTGAGCAGCAGCGCCATCATCCCGTCGTCGTAATCGGTCATATACCCGGCATACGTCTTGTTCGCCAGCTCCTCCGCGATATTCCGGACGATATGCTGCACGAACTTGATCCGCTTCTCCTCATCCGCCTCTTCGGCGGAATCCTTGAACAACTCGCTGAAATCTTCGATGTAGAAGACGGCGACGGCGAACCGATCATACCGAAAACGAAGATCGTACGCGTTCAACGCCTCCTCTACCGGGTAGGAGGATTCGAGTCTGCCCTTCAGCAGTCGGAAGAGGAAATTCGAACGCAGGGCGATGCTCTGCTGCTTCAGCTGATGCTGCATATACTCGGACTCGTGGAACGAATGCCGCAGCGTCTCATGAATGAAATGATATTCGTTCCGGTGCTGCTCCATCGTCAAGCGAACCTTGCCGGATACTAGCTGCATAATTTCGCCGACCGGGTGATATTGGCGCCGCGACATATAGTAGGCCGAGAAGCTCCCGAGAAGAAGGCAGATCGCGAGACCCGCGATCGACCAGCTGCGGATGCGCTCGGCCTTCTCCCAGAACACGCTGTATGGAATAACGGAGATATACTGCCACTCCGTCGTATCGGAGACGACTCGATTGAGGACGACGTCCTCCCCGTCGAGACGTGCGTCCGTATGCGTCTTGCCTTCCGGCGTTCGATCCAGAGCGGACAGCAGGCGGTCCAGCTTCTCCGGATCCATCGGACCCGCCGAGACGATCGGCTGAAGGTCCGCGTCCAAGATGAGCGCCGTCCCTTGGTTGACGTCCTGAACGGCGCGGATCATCTCCCGCAGCTTCGCTTCCTGTACCGATACGACGAGCGTCGCCAAGGTGCTCGTCGGGTTCGACAACGGCAAGGAGCGCACGAAGGAGACCATCGGTTCCGGCTCGCGGCCGACCGTCTCTCCGGTTTGGCGAAGCAAGATGAATTGGCCCGTATACCGCGTATTCATAACCGCTTGCCACGCGTCGAGGCTCATTCCCGCGTCGCCGTACGTTTGCTCGTGAAACTGGACGACGTCGCTGTATGCCGAGCTGTTCGTCAATACATATCCGGCTCGCTGTAGATACAGCTGAAACGAATCGATGAACGAGCCCGATGCCGCGTATGTGCGGAACGTCTGCTGCGTCTTCGCGATCATGTACCGCTGCGTATCCGTTAACGGCTGCTCCCAGTACATCATGCCTTGCTCTTCCGCATGGAAAGTGAGCTGCGTACTGAGCTGACGGATTTCCTGCAGGCGTCCGTCCACGTCTTGCTGCACCTGCTTCAGGAGACCGACGTTCGCGCGCATAATCTCGCCCTTGATGACGCTGTAAGCGTTCTGATAGAACGCTAAGCTGATCGTGATCGGAATGCAAAGAATCAACACATACGATAGAAGCCAGGATAAAATCAGATTGCGCGGCCAGAATCGAAGGAAACGCTTACGCATCGGTGGTGCTCCCTTCCGCTCGGTCGAGTCGACGTCATAGTTCTCCTTATCTTCCCGAATTCCTGCCGAAGAAGCAATCATCAGTTTCGCATCCCGATCATCCGATTCGAATGTACCGCATATCGAAAAACCGCCCGGCGCTTGTTTGCCGGGCGGTCCGCCGCGTTCGAATATTTCATCCTGCTACACATGCACCGCCGGCTCGAACCGGACCGGGGCGGGCTCCGCCGACCGGCTCCGCAATCGCTTCTGCCCTCGCCAACGAACATACGACAGGACGCCGCGTAAGTATTCGTCCGCGATCATGCTGGCGTAGATCCCTACTAGCCCCCATCCCAGCCCGATGCCGAGCCAGTACGAGCCGAGCGTCGCGAGAAGCGACATCGAGCCGATCGAGATCAGCATCGTGAATCGCGTATCCCCTACGGCGTTCAGCGCGTTGCCGAGCGCCATGTTCAGCATCTTGCCCGGCTGCAGCAGCAAGTTCAACGCGAGCAGCGAGACCCCCATCGCGATAATCTCGGCGTCCTTCGTGAATACCCCAAGCGCCGGACGGCCGAACAGATAGAGCAGCGCGCTGCTCGCCGCCACGAAGAGGAAGCCGACGCCCAGCGCTCGATAGGCCGAACGGTACGCTTCTCGGACCTTCCCCGCGCCGAACAAGTGGGCGATTTGAATTTGCGCTGCGGCCGCGATCGCCCCGCCTAACATAAAGCAGAACGATTCCAGCGTGTTCATGTACGTCCGCGCGGCGAGCTCCTTATCGCCGAGATCGGCGAGGAAGGCGTAAATCGCCAGCTGCGAGAATACCCAGCACGACATATTGACGCCGAGCGGCCAGCCGATCTTCAATATTTCCTTGAACATTCCGGCATGGAAGACGCGGAAGTCCGGAAGCCGAATCGTCCGCTCGAACGCGAACACGAACATGTACAGCAGCACGGCCGCCGCGAACAGCTTGGACAAGTTCCCCGACACGGTCACGCCGTACAGTCCCCATGCGGGAAGTCCGAAGGCGCCGTAAATAAACCCGTAGTTGAGCGCGATGTGTACGACGTTCATCCCGACCCCGATCGCCATCGGCCCCTTCGTGTTGCCGGTATTCCGGATCACGGTGCCCAGCACCGCGATGATTGCGGTTAAGAACATGCCTCCGCCGAGGTTCGACACATATACGTTCCATAGCGGCAAGAGATCGTTCGAGACGTTCAACGCCCCGGCGATCGGCGCGGAGAACAAATAAAGAACGAGGCTGAGCAAGAGGCCGATACCGGTGCATGCCGACACCGCCATGATCGCGATCGTGCGCGCGTCTTCGTCGCGCCGCATGCCGATCCGCTGCGCGACGAGAATGCCGGCGCCGGCGGCGACCGTCATAAACAACGTATTCAGCGCGTTGAACAGCTGGTTCGCGAAGCCGACGACGCCGACGGCATCGTCGGAGATGTGGCTCACCATTACCGTATCCACGGTACCCAGCAGCGTCTGCAAGAACAGCTCGAGGAAGATCGGCCAAGAGAGCGCCCACAGCGAAAATTTGGAATTCATAAAATAAACCTCCGGACTGACAAGATGTTCCACCCAACGATAAGGAATGCGTCGCGTAGACGCTCTATCCTTAACAGATTATAGATGGTATACTGTCGTCGGTGGTTCAGGTTTGCAACGGAAACTTTCAATTTTGAAACCTATAATGAAGGGAAACGCTTCCATGACATCGCTCGTGTTCACCGTTCCCCCGCTTCTACAATACATTGCCTGCGGGCACACGATCTTCGTCCCTGGCGACCGCCATATGACCCGCCGAAATATCCGCGTGTTCGACCTCCTGTTCGTCCGGAAGGGAGGCTTATTCATCGGAGAAGAGGATCGGCGGTACGAGATGAAACCGGGCTGCGCGCTCGTATTGCGGCCGGACGCCTGCCATTATGGCGTGGACGATTGCAAGGAGCGGACGGAATACTATTGGCTTCATTTCCAGGCTTCCGGTCCTTGGACCGCGGCGGCTGACCCCGCATCCGGAGAACACCCGACGGAGCATGGAGCGGAGACGCTGTTCGACGTAAGCACGTTCCACTTGACGCTGCCGCAATTCAGCTTGCTCCCGAAGCCGTCGAAAGCCGACGAACTGCTCAACCAACTAACGCTGCTGCACCCGAACGCGCATCTGAGCGCGGCCCGATTGAAGCAGCAGCTGTTGTTCCAAGAGCTCGTCCAGCTGCTGGCCGCCTCCCACGACGCGCGGCGCGGTTCGCCCGGGCGGGACTGCGCGGAACGAGCGGCCGCCGTCATGCGCAGCCGGTATCGGGAGGACTTGTCGGTAGGCGAATTGGGAAAGCTGCTTAACTTCCATCCCGTATACATCGCCCGATGCATGCAGCGGGAGTACGGGTGCACCCCGAAGGAGTACTTGCTGCGCTACCGCATCGAGCAGAGCAAGCTGCTGCTGATGCAGACCGATTGGACGGTCGCCCGCATCGCCGAAGAGGTCGGCTTCCGTCAGGCGCCGTATTTCAGCACTTGCTTCTCCCGAATCGAAGGCATGACGCCGCGCGATTATCGACAGCTGTTCCACTAGAGCTTACGTGTCGATGAACCGGTTTGCGCATTGCGTTATTTCATCCGCCTCTTGTTTCGCTCCGATCCGATGAACAGAAAGACGAAGCATGCGCTTAACAAATAGGCGAACGCATCCCCGTAATTCGTGTAGAAGGTTTTCCCTTCCAGAACGAACGTATCCCCGACGATGAATTGTCGTTCGTTCACCTCGCTTGCGGCCGTCACTTCCCCGTAAGGGGTAATGACCTGGGCCATCCCCGACGTCGATCCCGATCCGATGGCGATCCGATTTTCCACGGCCCGGAACACCGCATCGCTGGCCGCGAAGACGGGGAAGCGAGCATCCCCGCCGAAATCGTCGTCCGCGGGGATCAAGACCAATCGCGCGCCTTCCTTCGCATAGTTCCTGAGAATGGACGGATCGTGGCGATCCCAGCATACGGCAAGCGCCGCTTTGCCGAATTCGGTGTCGTACACGGCGTACTGTCTCGGACCCGGCGAGAAGCCGTATTCTTCTTCGCCCCACAGGGTAAAAATTTTGGGCGTTCGCCCCAGCTCCTCGCCGGCGGAGTCGATCATCACGGCCGTATCGTACATGACGCGATCCGTATTCCAGACGGAATCGACGACCAGCGTCGTACCTAATTCGCGGGATAACTCCTGCACCTGTTCATATAACCATCGGTCGTCCAGGTTCATGAATTCATTTTCGCCCCAGACGATGAAGTCCGCCTTCCGCCCCTCTTGCAATTGTCTGGAGAGTTCGCTATTGATATCGAAGATCCGTTGTTTCATGTCGTCGGTATCGGCGACGTATCCGTCTCCGGCGAACCCCGCGTTCCCTAAGGCCAGTACCTCCGGATCCTGATTCGCCAGGTCGACCGTGGCCCCGATCGTAATGGGCCGTTCTGCCAAGCTCTCCGCGCCGCCTTGCACCGTTGCATATCCCATCCCATAGTTCATGAACGGAAGCAAGAGGAAGAAGGCGGGAATCCAAGGCCGTTTCTTACCGCCCCAGCCGCGCTCGATCATCTCCGCCAAACTCACATTCGTTAATAAAATAAGGAAGGACAACCCGATAAATCCGGTGATCGACAGCAATTGCAGGTTTTCCGGCACCGTCCACTGCGACTTGGGCAGCAGCTCGATCCACCAGGTTTTCGTGAAGGGAACGACCGTTTTGATCCACTCCCACACGCTGAACGCCGCTGGGATCGAGAAGATGGAATACCACCCGCGGACCCTCTTGCTCATATCGTAGCCCATCTTCAAGATCGCGCCGTAATACAGGCCTCCTGCGATCATGACGAGATATCCCCAACCCGAGAAAATGGAAGGATACCACCCATGGGTTCCGATGGACCAAATGATGCAGGCGACGTTAATCATCAGGTACTGATGTACGGAAGAACGGCCCCGCAGCGCAAGCAGCAGCGGTACCAACCCTACCCAAGCTAGAAACCATAGATCGTATCCCGGCATGCTTGCCATCATAAGCAGGCCGGACGCGGCAGCCGCTCCGTAAGACTTCCATAAATTCATATGTGCATCGCGCATCGTCATACCTCATTGTAGGGATAGAATGTACATTTCATCGCCCCAGCTTCTCGCCGACTTTGTGTCCGAGGAGCAAGAGCGGGATGAGCAGCAGGCCTAACGGCGCGGCGACCCAGAGGTCCGTAGCCGTGATAAGGTTTTCCTTAAGCAGCCTGTATACGACGTATATACTGTAAGGGAGCGTAATGCAAACCGCCGTTACGACCCCGGGGACAAGCATTCTTACGTACAGGGCTTGCCCGATATGCATAAATACGTGCAAAAACAAGATCAAATTAAAGCCTAGAAACAATAAGTAACGGCCATGCTCCGCAGCGATGAACGTCACGGGCACGAACGCGACGAATTCCACGCAAACGGCGACGGCGAACCGAGACGACGTCATCGTCGCGAAGCCATGAAGCTCCTTCCGGAACCGTTCCGGCACTGGCGTAATGCTTACGGAACCATGGCTCGATCCGGATGATTTCTTCGAAGTCATGGAGCATGAAGGCGACAAGGAATAACCAAATCAACGAATGAATACCGATAGCTTCGTCCAGGTATGCAATCATATGGGTGCGCTCCTCTCCTCGGGTACCGATCGTCGGGAAGCACTTCTACGCAAGGCAGCGTTCCGTCCGAACGCGGAACGAGGCCGCCGATCGCATGTCGGCAGCCCCGTCGGAGAACTTCCTTAGCCTATGTTGCTCTCACTCTCTCCATCTTCGCGTTCTGCAAATCATGACCCGTAGGGTTCTGGAACACGCGCAGCCCGAACTCCGGCGCTACCGCGAAGATATGGTCGAACAGATCGGCTTGAATCGTCTCGTATTCCGCCCATACGACCGTATTCGCGAACGCGTACACCTCCAGCGGCAAGCCGTGCTCGCCCGGCGCCAGCTGTCTGACCAGCAGCGTCATCTCTTGATGAATGCGCGGGTGCCGCTTCAAATAATTCAACACATACGCCCGGAAGACGCCGATATTCGTCATCTGCCTGCCGTTGACCTTCACCGTCGTATCGATCCGATGCGCGGCGTTATACGCTTCGATCTCCCGCTGTCGCTCTTCGATATAATCCTCTAGAAAATGAATGCCCCGAAACCGCTCGAGCATCTCCGGCGTGCAAAATGAGATGCTGCTCGCGTCGATATAGATCGCCCGCTTGATTCTGCGCCCGCCGGAGCTCTGCATGCCCCTCCAGTTGCGGAACGAATCGGAGATGAGGGCGTAGCTCGGGATCGTCGTAATCGTCTTGTCGAAGTTGCGGACCTTGACCGTATGGAGGGAGATGTCGATGACGTCGCCGTCCGCATGGTACTTCGGCATCTCGATCCAGTCCCCGACGCGCACCATGTCGTTCGAAGCGAGCTGAACCCCCGCGACCAACCCGAGAATCGAATCTTTGAAAATGAGCATCAGCACGGCCGACAGCGCTCCCAGCCCGCTGAGCAAAATGATCGGACTCTCCCCGATCAACGCCGCGATGACCGCGACGCCGCCGACGAGGAAGAGGAATATTTTCGCGACCTGGATATATCCCCGAATCGGCTTCACCTTCGATATCTCGTACGTACGATAAATATCGTCCGCCGCGTTCAGACAAGCGTTCAGCACGACGATGCCGACGATCAGGAAGTAACAAACCGCCCCTTTGACGATCAACGCCTCCGCGTGCGGGAACAGGGGCGCGCTATAATACATAATGAGAGCGGGAACGATATGGGACAGTCGCTGAAACACCCTGCGCTCCAGCAAAATATCGTCCCACTGGAATCGATTCCGCCGAACGATCCTCGTCACGACGTCGCGCACGATCCTCTTGGCGATCCAATTCGCGATCATGGCGAGCAAAGCGATGAGCGCGATCATGACCGCGTTCGAAAGCCCTGCCGATGCCTCCGCAGACACGCCGTACTTTATCAGTTGTTCTCTGATAAACTCCATTTCATCCTCCTTCGGAAAACGCTCTATTTATTAATACTATAAAATAAATACGAGTGCAAAAAACGGAAACCCGCACGCGATGCGCAGATATCCGCCTGGGGCGGATTACCTCTCGACGAAGCGATCCCGCCTCGCTTCGGCCGCCTCGAAGACGAACCGCCGAAATCGCTCCGCCGCCGGAGAGAGAGTTCGGTCCTTCTTCCAAGCGAGGCCGATCACGCGGCGGCATTCCGACTCCTCGACGCGCAGGCGTACGAGATTGTCTGCCTGTACCGAGGGGAGCGCCGGCAGCAAGGAGACGCCTAGTCCCGCCGACACGAAGCCTGCGACCGTCACGACCTCCTCGCCCTCGAGGACGATGTCCGGAGCGATGCGAGCCTGCTCGAACAAGCGATCGGTAATCGTCCGAAGGCCGTACCCCCGTTTCACCGAAATCCATCGTTCCTCCCCCAGCTCCCGAATCGACACCGCTTCCCGGCCGGACAGCCGATGCCCCGCCGGGACGCAGGCGTAGATTTCCTCCTCCCACAAAGCGTTCCACTCGATATGCTTCCTCGTCTCCGTCATCGAGGAAAGCGCGAGGTCGACCTCGTTCGCTTCCAGCTGGTCCAGCATCACGTTCGTAGCGTGCTGGAACAGCCGGAAACGAATGCGAGGAGCTTGCTGCAAGAACGCGTTGAGCATCGCCGGGACTTCGGATAATCCCAAGGATTTAAGGAAGGAAAAGGAGATCTCCCCGGAGTCCTCGTCCAATCCGCTGCGCAGCTCCTCGACCCCGTCGCGGATCTCCCGCATCGCGCGATCGACGCGGAGCACGAATCGACGTCCGTACTCGTTCAATTCGATCTGCCTCCCCCGCCGATCGAACAACGGCACGCCCAGCTCGGCCTCCAGATTCGCGACGGACCGGCTTAACGCCGGCTGCGATATCGACAACAGCTCGGCGGCTCGCGTCATATGCTGCAGCTTCGCGACGACTTGGAAATGCTCCAACTGCTGCCACTCCATCTTCTGCCCCTCCAATCGATACCCTTATTGCATCAATACCTTAAGTATAATGCATTAGACAGCATAACTTTCGAATTTTACAATGAGGAAAAAAAAGAAAAGGGGAAGCCGCATGTTTTTGCTTGCAGTGGCCTGCGCCATGTTCGCGATGGGACTGCTGCTGGGCTTCGTCGGGGCGGGCGGCTCGGGCTTCATGATCGCCATCTTGGCCGTCGGGTTCGGCGTGCCGGTCCACACTGCGATGGGAACGGCGCTCGCGGCCATGCTGTTCAGTTCCCTGTCCGGAGCGGTCAGCCACTATCGGGAAGGGAACGCGGATCTCCGCGCGGGCCTCTACGTCGGCCTCGCCGGGGCGCTCGGCGCCTGGTTCGGCGCCGGCGTCGCCTTCGCCATCGCGCCGGACGCGATCAAGTGGTTCACGTCCGGCATGCTCGCGCTGTCGGCGGCGATCCTGTGGCTCCGATTCGCTCTCGCCCGGGGGAAGGAGCGAAGCGAACGTCGGGCATGGCGGGGAGCTCGGGACGCCGCGGCCGCGGTCGGCCTCGGGCTCGCGGCCGGGTTCTTGACGGGCGCGTTCGGCATCGGGTCCACGCCGTTCTTCCAGGTGGGACTGATGCTGTTCTTGGGATTGCCCGTCCGGATCGCCGCGGGCTCGACGATGCTGATCATTCTCCCGATCGCCGCCTCCGCGGGAGTCGGCTATTATGCCGAAGGGGGACTGGATTTCCGATTGTTGGCGGCCGTATTGGCCGGCGCCATGAGCGGCGCCTATCTCGGCGCGAAGTTTACCAAGCGGGTGCCTCCGCGAGTCCTGAAGATCTGTATGGTCGGGACGCCGCTGGCCGCGGCCTGCTTGCTGCTCTTATAACGACATCGAATTTGAACGGAGGGTTCGTATGGAAATGCGAAACGATTGTATGGTCGAGACGTGCTGCGGACGCGTACAAGGCAGAAGAGAAGGCAACATCTTAGCTTTCTATGGCCTTCGGTACGCCGAGCCGCCGATCGGTCCGAGCGGACGATGGCTTCCCCCTCGACCGCTGCGGCCATG
>JAPSKX010000228.1 GCA_031181325.1 Paenibacillus sp. | reverse complement strand
CGCCGCGGGCCGCGAGCTCGTACGCGGCGTTCAACGCGTCGGGCTCGTCGTCGCCCGCAAGCCTCTCGACCGCGGCGGCGACGGCGGCGGCGTCCGCCGGCAGCGCGCCGGCGAGCGAGCCGAGCTCGCCCCGCAGCCAGCGCCACGTCTCCTCCCAGAGGAGCTCGTGCCGCGCCGGCAGGGCGTCGAGCGCGGCGCCGGCGGGCGCCGTCCATGCGGCGTCGCGGTTGTCCCACGACGGCGCTTCCGGCGCGGTCGTCCGCATGAATTCGAACTTCAGCATGTAGCGCGCCTTCCCCAGCACGTTCGCCGTCGACCGATGCCAGATGTCGTAGTGGATGAGCAGGAACGTGCCCGCCTCGCCGGCGGCCAGCGCCTCGTTGGCAGGGTCCTCCGCCTCGAAGACGCGCGTTTCATAGTTTTGCGTGCCCGGCAGCAGGCCGGTCGGTCCGAGCTCGACGGGCGTATCCTGCGGGAAGTACATGATCATCGCCCACCAAGGATGGTGATGGCGCTGCTGCTTGTAGCCCCAATAGCTGTCCTTGTGCCAAGCGCCCGGCTTCGGCGTCGCGTTGAAGTGGCCGTGCCGATGGGCGTGCAGCATATAGTTCGGTCCGAGCACGCTGCTCAGCGCTCCGGTGACGACGGGGTGGTCGAACACCTTCCGCAGCTCGCGAATGCGAGGCAGCAGATTGTTCCCCGGGTTGCCTTCCTCCGCGTACACCTTGTCGAGCTCCGCCGTCAGGGCGTCGTGGAACGACTTCGGAAAGTCCGTTTTCAATAATAAATACCCGTCCGTAATAAATCTTCGCATCTGTTCGTCGGTCAATAAAACCGGCGCCTGGATCGTCGTCATCTCGCTTCCGCCTCCCGCTGGAATGGAATATAGCCTCATTATAAGAACGGCGCCCGGCGGCCGCATGCAGGATCTTAAGCCGGATTTGCACAAAGTTAAGCATCCGGAAACAAAAAGCCATTGACCGACCCGATCGGCGAGTGATAGAATCAGAAAAATTTACCCGAAAACCAAGAGAGGCAGGGATGAACCCCGAATGGCTACGTATTACACCGAACCGTCGCGCACGTTCAGCGAGTTTTTGCTCATTCCGAATTTGACTACGAAGGAGTGTACGCCCGCGAACGTCAGTCTGAAGACGCCGCTCGTGAAGTTCGCTCGCGGCGAGACGCCCGCGTACTCGCTGAACATTCCGTTCGCGTCCGCGGTCATGCAGTCCGTCTCCGACGATCGGATGGGCGTCGCGCTCGCCCGCGCCGGCGGCATCTCGTTCATCTTCGGCTCGCAGCCGATCGAAGAGCAGGCGAAGATGGTCCGCAAGGTGAAGACGCACAAGGCCGGCTTCGTCGTGAGCCGCTCGAACCTGACCCCCGACCACACGCTGCAGGACATCCTCGATTTGAAATCGCGCAACGGCCACTCGCACTTCGCGATCACGCACGACGGCTCGCCGAACGGCAAGCTGCTCGGCCTCGTGACGAGCCGGGATTACCGCGTCAGCCGCGACGCGCCGGACAAGCCGATCCGCACGTTCATGACGCCCTTCGAATCGCTCATCGTCGGCCGCTCGGGCATTACGCTCTCCGAGGCGAACGACCTGATCTGGGACCACAAGCTGAACGTGCTTCCGATCGTCGACGAACGCCAGCATCTCGACACGCTCGTCTTCCGGAAGGACTACGACGCGCATAAAGAGCACCCGTACGAGCTGCTCGACGCGAACAAGAGCTACGTCGTCGGCGCGGGCATTAACAGCAAGGATTACAAGGATCGAGTGCCGGCGCTCGTGGAGGCGGGCGCGGACGTGCTCGTCATCGATTCGTCGGACGGATACAGCGAATGGCAGGCGGAGACGATCCGGTACGTGAAGGAGAACTACGACGTGAAGATCGGCGCGGGCAACGTCGTGGACCGGGAAGGGTTCTTGTATCTGGTCGAAGCGGGCGCCGACTTCGTGAAGGTCGGCATCGGCGGCGGTTCGATCTGCATCACGCGCGAACAGAAGGGCATCGGCCGCGGCCAAGCGTCCGCCGTCATCGAGGTGGCGGAGGCGCGGGACGCGTACTTCCGGGAGACGGGCGTGTACGTGCCGATCTGCTCCGACGGGGGCATCGTGCACGACTATCATATTACGCTGGCGCTCGCGATGGGCGCGGACTTCGTCATGATGGGGCGTTACTTCGCCCGGTTCGACGAGAGCCCGACGCGCAAGCTGAAGATCGGCAACAACTTCGTGAAGGAATTTTGGGGCGAAGGCTCGAACCGCGCGCGCAACTGGCAGCGGTACGACACGGGAGGCAAGAGCGGCCTCTTATTCGAAGAAGGCGTAGACTCGTACGTTCCTTACGCGGGCGGACTGCAGGAAAATATGGACAAGACGACCGCGAAGATCAAGTCGACGATGTGCAATTGCGGTTCCTTGACGATTCCGGAGCTGCAGAAGAACGCGCGCATCACGCTCGTGTCGGCGACGAGCCTCGTCGAGGGCGGCGCGCACGACGTCATCCTCAAGGACAACAGCGGGCTGTCGGGAGAGTAATCGCGCCGCCGTTCGGAGCATGTCCGAAAAATACGAATAAACGTTTGCGTTCCGACCTCGAATAGGGTAAATTAGGTAAGTGCAATTCGGAAAATTATTCTTTCGGGTCGGGGTGCATTATGAATCATAGTCAAACGAAACTCAATTGGGTCGTCGCCGGGCTGCTGCTCGGCATCTTCGTCGGCGCCTTGGATCAGACGATCGTCTCCACGGCGATGCCGACGATCATGACGGAGCTCGGCGGGTACGAGTATTACGTCTGGGTGTTCTCCGCCTACATGATCGCGACCGTCATCGCGACGCCGATCTTCGGCAAGCTGTCCGATATCTACGGCCGGAAGCTGTTCTTCCAGCTCGGGCTCGTCGTCTTCCTGCTCGGCTCGGTGCTGTGCGGCGTCGCCTCCACGATGGAGCAGCTGATCGCCTACCGGGCGATCCAAGGGATCGGCGGCGGGGCGCTCATGCCGATCGCCTTCGCCGTCATCTTCGACATCTTCCCGCCGGAGAAGCGCGGCAAGATGAACGGCCTGTTCGGCGCGGTGTTCGGCCTCTCCAGCGTATTCGGTCCGTCGCTCGGCGCGTACATCACGGACTATATCGATTGGCGCTGGGTGTTCTACATCAACGTGCCGATCGGCATCGTCGCGCTGACGCTCATCCAGCTCGGATATAAGGAGAGCAAGATCGTAAATCGCCAACGCATCGACTGGTTCGGCGCGACGACGCTCGTCGCGGCCATCCTCGGCTTCATGTTCGCGATCGAGCTCGGCGGCGCGGAGACGTACGGCTGGGGCTCGCCGCAGATCGTCGGCTTGTTCGCGCTGTTCGCGGTCGCCTTCGTCCTGTTCTTCGTCGCGGAGCGGCGGGCGAAGGATCCGATTGTCGAGCTGAAGCTGTTCAAGAACCGGCTGTTCACGGCCAGTCAGGCGATCGGCTTCTTCTACGGCATCCTGATGGTATCGGGCGCGACGTACATCCCGCTGTTCATCCAAGGCGTCTACGGCGAATCCGCCAGCGCGGCGGGACTGACGCTGACGCCGATGATGCTTGCGGTCGTGGCGAGCAGCATGATCGGCGGTCCGCTCGTGAGCCGAATGTCGTACCGCAACATCATGCTGATTTCGACGATTATCCTGGCTGTGGCGATGGTGCTGCTCGGCACGATGACGGTCGAGACGCCGCGCTGGGTCGTCACGATGTACATGGTGCTTGTGGGCCTCGGCATCGGCGTGAACTTCGTCGTGCTGAACATCTCGGTGCTGCACGGCCTGCCGCCGCAGTATAAGGGAACGGCGATCTCGCTGATCACGTTCTTCCGGACGATCGGCTCCGCGCTCGGCGTTACGGTGCTCGGCGTCGTGCAGAAGGTAAGCTATAAGGCGCGCCTCGAAGAGGCGTTCCCGGATTCGGCGCTGGCCGCGCAATTCGAGGACCCGAGAGGGCTCGTCATTCCGGAGGTGCGCGCTTCGCTGCCGGAGGACGTGCTGACGAACGCCACCACGGCGCTCGCCGGTTCGATCTCGTTCCTGTTCTGGATCTCGATCCTCATCCCGATCGTCGGTCTGATCTTCGTGTTCATGCTCGGCAAGGCGCGGATGGAGCTGCCGGCGAAAGGGCAAGACGGCGATTCGACGCCGGCGCCGATCGGACATTAAACGATGACCTGTTTCGGGAAGGAAGGGCTTCGACGTTGCGTCGGGGCCTTTCTTTATTGTATGGGACGGGGAAACCGGGGAAGCGGGAACGCCGACACGCATCGGTCGGGCGATTGTCGGGGGACAAACATACAGTCGGAACGAGCGCCTTCGCCGTATGCTGTGGGTGTAAACCAATACGCGAAGGAGCGTGGGATTCATGGCATACCGCAATAACGATTGCTACGGCTGCCCTCCGGTAAGCCCGACGATGACGGCGCCGGCGCAGCAAGTCGTGCAAAACGTCTACCACCCGACGGTGGTGCCGGTCGTTCACCCGGTCAACATCGTAAAGAAGCATCATTGCGTACCGGTGTATCAGCACTGCACGGTCGTTACGGTCACGGACGAAATGGCGAACGTCAGCAGCTACAAGAACCGAAAAAATCGCCGGAAAGCTCGCTCGAAATAATTCGAGCCGTCGGCAGTCTCGAACGCCTTCGGGCGTTCTTTTCTTTTTCCGCAGGGATGGCGGCTTGGAACGGAGCATGTCCGCATATACTTTAGGAAGCGAGAAGGTTAAGAAAAAGGAGGGCTTCGCATGTTCAGGAGAGTGCTTGCTTGGTTGTTCGGAACGGCCGTCATTGCGGCGACGGCATTGGCGGTCGCGTTCGCGCTCGGATTCATCCTGGCGGTCGCGGCGTTACATATCGCTTTCTTCCTCGCGCTGGGGCTGTTCGTCGTCGGCCTGCTCGCCATCCAGCGAGGCGGCGGGCATCGGATGTCGCTCGGCGACGCCGGCGTGCCGGAGGAGACGGCGCACGACGCCGCCGAGATGGAACGGGAGATGCGGACGATCCGCACCGAAGGCGCCCCGGAGTCCGTGCGCGGCAACCGCACCGTACGGCTGTCGTTCGGTACGACAACGTGGATCGGCGCCGGGGCGGCGCTGCTGCTCATTTGCATCTTGTTCGGGTAAATGCGAATTCGTTAAAAGTTATAGGCATGAAGGAAGGCAGGGAGCGCCCCCTGCCTTCGCTTTACTTCGCCGCCGGTTTTCCTTTGAAGTGCAGCAACGCGGTATACAACATCTTGTTTTGCACCGGATGGAATGTCGCCTGGTGCTGCACGGCATGCACTCGGAGCATGAGCGCCTTGTTCAATTCGATTTTCTCCGCGATGTTCTTCTCTAAGCTTCCCAAATCGAACGCTTCGAGACATTCGATTTGATCTTCGATCTGGTCCAGAATGAGTCCCATGCTTCGTCCTCCGTCCGTTCTCTCGCGCGTCTAGCGCATCGCTCGTTCTAGCAAGAGTATATCACAGCCCCGGAGAGGCGGCGCAACTGCATCGGGTACGTCAGAGATGCCCATTGGCAAGCCTTGGAACCATGCGGTATGCTATGACCCGACGTACTTCAAGGCATGACATATTTCTTTCGGTAAACGGGAGGTACGATGAACCTATGATCTATTCAGTGTCAGTAGAGGCCGTGTTTCGCAATAGCGGATTGTCGTTCTTGGACGCGGTTCGGCGGAGCGGGGAGCTCGGCTACGGGGCGGTCGAATTTTGGGGTTGGACGGACAAGAATTTGGGGGCGCTGCGAACGCTCAAGGAAGAGCTCGGTCTTCGGGTCGCATCATTCTGCGCGAAGCACGGCAACCTTGTCGACCCGAACGAGCGGGATACTTTCCTCGGCGGTCTCCGGGAGAGCGTCGAGACGGCGAGGGTACTGGATTGCCAGAACCTGATCGTCACCGTCGGACAAGCGCTGCCGGACGTGCCGCGCGAGCGGCAGACGCGCAGCATCGTCGAAGGGCTGAGGGCGGCTGCGCCAATTTTGGAAGAGGCGGGCGTGACGGCCGTCGTCGAACCGCTGAATACGTTGGTGGATCACCGTGGATATTTCCTCGAGAAATCGACCGAGGCGTTCGCCATCGTCGGCGACGTCGGCAGTCCGAGCGTGAAGGTGCTCTACGACATCTATCATCAGCAAATCTCGGAAGGAAATCTGATTCCGACGATTCAAGCGAACATCGAGCGGATCGGATATTTCCATATCGCGGATCATCCGGGGCGGGGCGAAATCGGAACCGGGGAGATTCATTTCCGGAACGTGCTGGAGGCGATTCGGAATACGGGGTACGACGGATTCGTCGGACTGGAGTATATGGCGAAGGGAGCGGCGGACGAAGGGCTGAAGAATTTTCGTTCGGCGTACGTCGTGTAATGCATTGCATGGAGAACCGCCGGACGAGCGTCCGGCGGTTTTTTCATTGTTTTTATGCGCGAAGGGACAGAAAGTACGGCACGGGGCCCCAGTCGGCGGGCGAACGCGCGACTTTGCGGACCGTGCGAGCCCGAAGTGCGGCGCGATGGGGCGGAATGTGAGGCACGATGGGGCAGAAAGTGCGGCACGGCGCCCCAGTCGGCGAACGAACGCGCGACTTTGCGGACCGTGCAAGCCCGAAGTGCGGCGCAATGGGACGGAAAGTGAGGCACGATGGGACAGAAAGTGCGGCACGGCGCCCCAGTCGGCGAACGAACGCGCGACGCCGGGGAGCGTGCTAGCCAGAAGAGAGG
>JAPSKX010000039.1 GCA_031181325.1 Paenibacillus sp. | reverse complement strand
CCTCGCATCACTACATCGAATTCGACACGCCGGAGCTCGTCGCCACACTCGAGGACGTCGTGTTCGCGCGCGACATGCCGGGCATGGCCGACGTCGACGCGTCGCTGCTGCTCTTTTGCCGCGAGATCAAGAAGGGCGCGACGGTCGCCGTGTCCGGCGAGGCGGCGGACGAAATTTTCGGCGGGTATCCGTGGTTTCATCGGGACGACGCGCTGAACGCCAATACATTCCCTTGGTCGTTGTTCACCGGCGTACGCGCCGAGCTGCTGAAGCCGGAGCTGGCCGAATGGATTCGCCCTGTCGAATATGTCGAGGACCGCTATGCGCAGGCGCTCTCGGAGGTGCCGCGGCTGCCCCATGAGAAGGACGGCCGGCTCGGACGGATGCGCGAGATGTCGTACTTGAACATCACGCGGTTCATGCCGACGCTGCTCGACCGGAAGGACCGCATGAGCATGGCGGCAGGCCTCGAAGTGCGCGTGCCGTTCTGCGACCATCGGCTGGTCGAATACGTGTTCAATATTCCTTGGGAAATGAAGATGACGGGCGACCGGGAAAAGGGCATTCTCCGCAAGGCGCTCGAAGGCGCCCTGCCGAACGAGGTGCTCTACCGGAAGAAGAGCCCGTATCCGAAGACGCATAACCCGGCGTACCTGTCGGCCGTGAAGTCGTGGGTGGAATCGATTCTCGACGACAGTTCCTCCCCGATCCTGCAATTCGTCGACGCGGGGAAAATTCGGCAGATGGCGAAGGGCGAGACGGACCAGTTCGACATCCCGTGGTTCGGCCAGCTCATGACGGGTCCGCAGCTGTTCGCGTATCTCGCGCAGGTGAACACGTGGTTGAAGACCTATCGAGTGACGGTAAGATGAGAAAAAGCGGCGCAGGGAGTGTCTCTCCTTGCGCCGCTTTTCCGCGGTGTGCTGCGGTTAACCCGCAATCCTGCGCTTATCGCGCGCTCAGCTTCGCGACCAGCGCTCGAAGCGCCGCGCCGCGATGGCTGATCGCATGCTTCTCCGCCGCCGACGCCTCGCCGAACGTCTTGCCGAGCGACGGAACGTAGAACAGCGGATCGTAGCCGAATCCGCCCGCTCCTCGCGCTTGGTCCAAGACGTACCCCTCGCAGACGCCCTCCGCGAACGTCGTCCCGTTCGTCTCGGGGTCGTACAGCGCGAGAACGCAGACGAAGCGCGCCGCGCTCAGCGCCGTCGTCCTTGCCGCCACCTCGCGGCGCTCGCCCGCAACGCCAAGCTCGCGCAGCAGCTTGGCGTTGTTGCGCGCGTCGTCGGACGGCTCGCCGGCGTACCGCGCGGAGTAGACGCCCGGCGCCCCGCCGAGCGCGTCCACGGCGAGACCCGAATCGTCGGCGAGCGTCGGACGGCCGAGCGCGATCGCGGCTTCGCGCGCCTTCTTCTCCGCGTTGGCGGCGAACGTGTCGCCGTCCTCTTCCACGTCCGGAGCGGCGCCGTCCGGGAGATCGAGCAGCGACAGCACCTCGTAGCCGAGCGGCGCGAGCATGTCGCGGAATTCCGCGGCCTTGCCCTTGTTACGGGTCGCGACGACGATCGACTTACGCATGAGGCGCCTCGCCCGTCTCCGGGATTCGATCGCCCGCCGCGCCGAGCGCCTCGCGCTGCAGCCCGCGCATGCGGCGGATGCCTTGCTCCGCCACGTCGAGCATGGCGTTCATCTCCGCGCGCGTGAACGGCGCTTCCTCCCCCGTGCCCTGCACCTCGACGAGCTTCCCGGCGCCCGTCATGACGACGTTCATGTCGACGATCGCCTTGCTGTCTTCCTCGTAATTCAGATCGAGCAGCACGTTGCCGTTCACGACGCCGACGCTGAGCGACGCGAGGTAATCCGTGATCGGATATTTCCGCGCGTCCGGAATAAGACCCGATGCGCGCAGCTTGTCCACCGCGAGACACAGCGCCACGAACGCGCCGGTGATCGACGTCGTCCGCGTGCCGCCGTCCGCTTGAATCACGTCGCAATCGAGCGTGATCGTCCGCTCGCCGAGCGCATGCAGATCGACGACCGAGCGCAGCGCCCGCCCGATCAAGCGCTGAATTTCCATCGTGCGGCCGGTCAGCTTGCCCTTGTTCGCTTCGCGCTGGTTCCGGACCTGCGTCGCGCGAGGCAGCATCGCGTACTCCGCCGTTACCCAGCCGCGCCCTTGTCCTTTCATGAACGGAGGCACCTTCTCGTCGACGGTCGCCGTGCAGATGACTTTCGTCGCCCCGACCTCGATCAGTACCGAGCCTTCCGCATATTTATTAACGCCTGTCGTTATCGTCGTCGGGCGAACCTCGTCCCATTGACGTCCGTCGGTTCGTGTCATTCGGTGATCGCTCCTTCGTTCTCTTCCATCCATGTCGTACCCCATCTTACCAGAACGTTTTGAAAAAATCACATGTGGCGCGCCGCCCCCAACGCAGAAAACGCGCCCCTCGGCGTCGAAACGCCGAAGGAACGCGTATTCCTTCCCATGCCGCTTACATTAGAGCTCGAGCGGATTGAGCGCCTTCGGTCTCGCGACCGGCTGCGCGCCGTAGTCCTTGTCGTCCGTCGCAAGCACCTGCGCCGCCCCGTCTACCGTAATTTGCACGCTCTCCGCCGGCGTCGTCTCCGTGAGCGACAGCACGACCGCTTGGAGCCCTTCGACCGGCAGCTTCTCGCCGGAGCCCGCGAGCGCGGCGTCCAAATCGACGGCCACTTGATTTTCCCCGGTCAGACTGACCGTGCTCTCCGCCCCTTCCGTTGGGAGGAACACCGCATCGAGCTTGCTCGTGTCGAGCGGGCCTTTGACCAGCTCCGCGACCGTGGCGCTCGCGACGTCGTCCGTCAGATCGATGAGGCGCGTCACCGGCACGTAATACGTAAAGCTGTCCGCCGTCTCGTTGAGGAAGTATAACGTAACCGGCGTCGCCCGGGAAAATTCTACGCCGGAGGCGCGCTCGATGTTAATGCCGAACTTGCGGGAGAGCGGCGCGTCGAGCGGCGTACCGGAGACCGGCATCTCCTTAAGCGCCTTGCCTCCGACCCACAGCTGCACGTATTCGACGGACGGATAGCTCGTCAGCGCCCATGTAATGCCTTCGAGAATGTCTCGCTCGTCCGCTTCGTCGTATCCGAGGAACGCTTCGTTGAAGTCGATCGTCGCCGTCTTCGTCGTCGGGTCGATGGAGAGCGATTCGATCTCGGTCCCCTCCGGCAGGAGCGCGGTGAAGCCTTCCGGCATCATATCCTCGCCCGGTCCGCCCTTCACCATATATTGCAGCGTCCGCTTCGCCACGTCCGGCGTCTCGAACGGCAGCTTCACGCTGAGCGGAGCGATGTAACCGTCCGCGTCCCGGGCGAACAGCGTCGCGTTGAAGGAGTTCGACGCGGCTTCCGCCGAAGCGGCGACCGCCTCCCCGTCTCCTTCGCCCGTAAGGTCCTGCGGCGGGTCGATCGGCGTCGATCCGGTCGAGCCGGAGAGCGAGCAGCCCGATAATATGCCGACGGAAGCAAGGATGCCGATCCAGCCAACTTTTTTATTACGATTCATGGTTCATGAGCCTCCCCAATGAGTTTGTACTATGTATACGAGCCTCCCCACGTTTTATAACTACTTTTTGTCCCACTCGGGGAAAAGAGTTGTCCATCGGCGTCGGGGGCATACTACGAACATCATTTTCGAAGCGAAAAGGGGCTCGGGGAATCCATGAAGTATAGTTTGGACAGCGCGAGGGTGACGGCCGCGGCGCGGGAATGGTTAGCCAAGCGGAACGTGCGCACGGAGGAAATCGCGGAGCTCGTCCTGTTTCTGCAGCAGCAGTACATTCCCGGATTGACGCTGGAGGATTGCATGGAAAGCATCGAACGTGTGCTGGAAAAACGAGAGGTGCAAAACGCGATCCTTACGGGCATCCAGCTCGACATCCTGTGCGAGCGCGGCGAGCTGTTCGCGCCGCTGCAGGAGATGGTGAAGAACGACGAGGGGCTTTACGGGGTGGACGAAATTCTGGCGATGTCGATCGTGAACATCTACGGCACGATCGGTTACACGAACTTCGGCTATATCGATAAGATGAAGCCAGGCATTCTGGAACGCCTGAACGATAAGCAGGACGGCTACATTCACACCTTCCTCGACGACATCGTCGGCGCCATCGCCGCCGCCGCGTCGAGCCGCATCGCGCATACGCGCACGGCGGTGCTGCCGCCGACGGAAGAAGCGGAAGAACCGGCGCGCGCGTAACTCGACCGCTAGCGGACGAAGTAGGAAGCGACGCCGTCCGCTAGCGATTGCGTCGCGCGTCCTTGCCGCTCCAGATAAACGAGATGCGCGATCGTCTCGGACAGGGCGAAGCGCAGCTGGTGCACGGACAGCTTCTCCCCGAATAAGGCGCGGCACAGCGCGTACCCGGTCATGCGCTCCGCCAGCAGCGCTTCCATCTTCTTCAGCCGCTCGTCATGATGGGCTCGGATCGCCCGCACCCGTTCGCCGTAATGCGCGAACGGCTCCCGGTGGCCCGGCAGCGCCGTCTCGACCGGAAGACGTTCCGCCTCGTCCAACGACGCCAAATACGTCGCCAGCGGATCGCCGTCGCCGAACGGCAGCAGCGAGACGTTCGGCGTAATGCCCGGAAGGACGTGGTCGCCGCAGAACAGACGCCGATCGCGTTCGTTCCAGAAGCTCAGATGGCCGCCGGCGTGCCCCGGCGTATGGAGCGCCTCGTATTCGGCGTCCCCGAGACGGATTCCCTCCCCGCAGCGAATGGTCTCGATGCGCTCCGGCGCCGGCTGCGGGGACACCATCGGAACGAAGCCGTCCAGATGCGCGCGCATCGCGGGGCGCTCCGTCTCCGGGTAGCCGTGCCGCGCGAACAGCGCGAGCGTCGCCTCCGCCGTCTCCTCGCGCAGGTCGGGGCCCCATAGCGCTTCGGCGGACGTCCGGGCTTCGTCCGACATCAGGACGGGCGCGCCGGTAAGCGCCTGCATCCAGCCGGCCAATCCGTAATGGTCCGGATGGTGATGCGTCAGCGCGATCGATCTGACGTCGCTCCAGGCGAAGCCGATCGTCTCGAGCGCCTCCGCCCACCGCGCCTCCGCGGCGTCCGTGCGCAGGCCCGGATCGACGACGTCGACGGCCCCGCCGGCTGCGCGGACGACGTACGCGTTCACCCAGAGGAGCGGGAACGGCAGCGGCACCTTCACCTGCCAGATGCCGTCTCCGCGATCGATGATCGTATTCATGGCTTCGCGCCTCCTTCGTAACATATGTAATCCTCTGTTCCAGCCCTGTATTGTATCGCCATATTGTACTAAGTTCCCTCCGGAAATTCAAAAACCTCCCGCTCGCGCGGCTCGAAGAGCCGGCGAACGGAAGGCCAAGAAGAGGGTTCCGTATGGAAAGAAGCGGAGCGTCAAATGTTGAGTTCCCCGAGCCTGATCAGCTCCACAACCGCTTGAGAACGGCCTTTGACGTTAAGCTTCTGCATCACGTTGGAAATGTGATTGCGTACGGTTTTCTCGCTGATGAACAGCTGCTGGGCGATGTCTCTGGTCGTCTTGTCTTGAACCAGAAGCTCGAACACTTCCCTTTCGCGGTTCGTCAACAGGAACTTGTTGCGATGGTCGTTACCCTTCAAGTGCGTCACCCCTCCTTGCTCGGGATTTGGTTTACAAGGTTAAGGGATACAGTCAACATATAGTATGAGGGGCGAAAACCGTTGGTGCTAACGTCCCGAAAAATAGGCGCATACGGCGAATCGGAAGCGCATATATTGTTGTCCCCCGCAGCGGCGCGTCCGCAACGTCGGGCAAAAAAAAGAGCCCTCCCGGCAAAGCGACCGGGAAGGCCCTGTAACATGCTATGATTATCGCGCCGACCCGAGCGTGCCGGCTTGCGCCTGGTTCGTGCCGGTGCCCGCGCCGCTCACGCCGCCGATCCCCGTCGAATGTCGCGGGTTCGTTCGGTCGAAGCTGTTGTTCATCCATTGCGTGACGCCGTTGCGGTTCCGCTGGTCGTAACCGCTCGTGCTCATATCGTACCGGTTCGGATCGTTGTCGGCATTGAACAGTCGACCCACGAAGTCGTTGAACTGGGTAACGATGTTGTCGTTGCCGCGGCCGCCGAAGCTGTTCGCGTTATAGCCGCCGAGACGCTGCATGAAGCTCCGATCCGCGCTGACGTATACGTTGCGGACGTTCGGAGCGAGCGAGCGAACGACGCTCTCGACGCGGGCGCGCACCTGCATGCTCAATCCGTTGTTGTTATTGTAGGCGCTCATTTGGCCGTACGCGCCGCCGTTATGCATATAGCGGCTGCTCGCGTCGTCTTGGCCGTTCATGCCCGTCGCGTTCAGGCCGACGCGCCCCGAGGTTCCGGTGCCGGTAACGCCGCCGCCGGCTTGCGTGCCCGACCGATTCGTCGTCGTGCCGCCGCCCGCCTGACCGTTGCCCGTGCCCGCCGTTCCGGCCGCCCCGGTCATCGCGCCGGTGCCGCTGCCGTTCGCTCCATTCCCGCTCGTACCATTGCCGTTCATGCCGTTCCCGACCTCGTCGCCCCCGCGATTCAGGCCGAACATCTGTCCGAGGCCGCTCAAGAAGCCCCCGGGGTTGCCCTCGCCGCCGGAGTAGCCGCCGATTTCGGCGCCGCCGTTCAGGCCCCGCCCGTTGCCGCGCGCGTTCGTCCCGTACATATTCGGCGCGGCGGCGGCGGAGCCGACCTCGTCGCGCCCCATCGCGCCGACCCCTCGTCCGTCTTGACCGCGGACGCTTGGGAACGCGCGGCTTTCGGTTACGCCGTAATAATTGCCGCGCATGCCGAACTCCTCCGCGCTCTGGCTCGACCTGGCGTTGCTTCCGCCCAGCGCCGGGCTGTTGCCCGCGTTTTCGTTAAGCTCGACCGCGACGTACGCGTTCGATTCGCCCGTAACGACGCGGGCGCGAGAGATGCCGTCGATGCGTTCGATCGCTCTCGCCATGTCCTGGTTGATGCGCAAATTCCGATTGTTATGATTGCCGTACCCCGTAGCGCTGCCCCGGATGCCTTGTCCGGCGCCCGTCTGGTTCGTGCGGTACCCGTTCTGCGACATCTCGCCGGCGTTGTTCTGTCCTCCGCAAGCGGCAAGCGCGAGCACCGAGGCGCCGATGACGGATACGCGAAGAAGCTTCCTCAACATCGTACTTCATCTCTCCGTTTCGCGTGTGGTTGGTGGAAACATCCTATAGGATGCTCTCCGGGCCCGTCTTCATGCGCAGAACGCATGCCATAAAGCTTGTCTCCTCAGGGAACAGATTACCGATAACGAGATGTATGTATCGGGAGCCGGCGGCGTCCCTCAACGGCTTAGCGTTTCCGCTTCCGTGCGCCGGGCGTTCGGCTTGGCGCACGGCCCGGAGCGCGATACGAAGCGGCCGAGCGCCCCGCGGCGGCGACGCGCGTCCGGGCGCTGTCGCGGGCCCCGGCCGCTGCGAGCAGCCATGGCGCCGCGGAGGCGCAGCGCGCGAGCGCCGCCAGCGCCTCGGGATGCGCCGCGATCGCCCGGGCGCAGCCTTCGTCGCGCTCCGCGATGTCGGCGACGCACGCCAGGATGCGATCGACGGCGCGTCGGCTGCGCACGACGGCCGCCAAATAATCGCTCGCGAGCGAGCGAGCGACGTCTTCCTCGATCATACGTCCTCGCCCCCGAAGAGCATTCCGCCGGCATCGCCGAACGCGTTGTCCGGCACGACCTCTTCTTCGACGAGAATCAGCTCCATATTTTTGGCGAGACCGTGTTCCATCTTCGTAATGCCGTGAATCAGATCGACGAGCTGGGCGTGGAAGCTACAGGAATGCAACACGAACGCGTTGCGGTCGCCCATATGCTCGGAACGCACGGTGTGAAGCACCCAGTCGCGCAGCGTCTCCATCTCGTTCGCCTTCGACTCCAGCATGTCGGCGACGGACCACTGCATACTGGCGGCCGAGGTGATGATATTTAGGCATGCTTTCGTTTTGACCGACATCGCGAGACCTCCTCTGTACCCCTGCCCCTATTCTTCTTCCGCTTCCGCGACGCGCAGCTCCTTGAGCGCGAATTTCACATGTTCCGATAACGCTGTCTCGAAGTCGGCGAACGCGTTCACGTACGAGCCGATCTCTCGCAGCACGATCGTCTCCGCTTCCGCATACGGATTCCCCGGCTGCACGGTCAGCTCGTTCGCGGGGATCCGCCGAAGCAGACGCGCCAAGCGCGCGACGATGATGCTCTCGGCTTTCATCGATCGCGCCAGCTCTTCTTGCGACTTCGCCATCGCCTGAAGCTGATCGTTGATTACATCCCGCATGGCGCTTCCCCTTTCTCTCTGGCTCGCAGCACCGAAGCCGCGTATCGGACGGGAGTCTGGAACGTGGAGATCCACGTCCGCCGATCGCCCGCGTTGCGGAACGTGATCCGCAGATCGCGGAAGTTCGATTCAATAAACCAAGGATGGCCCTGCTCGTCGAGCGCGATGTCGAGCCCGAGATCCGCGATCGGAGGCAGCCCCCGCTCCAGCGCGGAGGCGATGCGGATCCCGAGGTCCGCCACCTTCCCTTGCACCTCGGCCGGATTCCATCCCCATTCGCGGAACAACTCGACGGCTTTCTTCGAGGTGCCGCCGCAGTGCAGGTTCGTCACGATCGCCTTCTTCATCGCTACCTTGCCGACCATGCCCGTGCAGTGCCAGGCGCCGTCCGGTCCGCGTTGGACCGATACGCGGAAATCGACCGGCCGGCCGCGATACTTCATTAAAGAGATGCCCTGCTGCACCAAATAACTGCGCCGCTTCCCTCCTACCAGCCTCCCGATGCGCCGTACGTCGATCCGGCGGCGCTCGGTCCGGCCGAGACGGTTCACCTCGGCGTACGTCTCCGCCCCGGCGCGGCTGATCCGAATAATGCCGTTCCCGACCGACGCGCGGTTCGGCTTCAAGAACACGTTCCCGTTGCTCGCGAGGAGCGACGCCACCGACTTGGCGGACAGCGACGCCGTCTCGGGAAGATACGGCCGAAGCGCCGGCTCCTTGGCTAAGATCCGATGGATCGTCAGCTTCGAGACGACGTTGCGCTCGTTGCACACGAGCTTGCCCATCCGCCGCAGCTTCAGGATGCCGCGCCGGGCCGCGGCCCTTGTCGTGCGCGTCCGGTTCAGGATCACGTCGGGGATCGGGCGCTTCTTCCATACGGGGTCTACCCCGTTCCAGCCTCGCGCCGTGCCGGAACGCCAGTCGACGTCGGCGAGGGAGAAAAACCACATCTCCTCGCCCGCCTCCCGCGCCGCCTGCACATAGAATTCGGGCTTCTCGAACGAACGCTCTCCCCGCATGAGCCGGCCGATGAGCGATCTCGGATACAACATCCCGATCATGGCTTCGCCTCCTTCCCGTATAAGCGCACGATGTACGCCCACTGCTTCGCCATGCCTTCGGCAAGGGAGACGGCGGGAGCGTACCCGAGCTCCCGCTTCGCGAGCGTCACGTCGGCTCGCGTCGCGAACGGGTCGCCGGCCTGCTCGGGAAGCCGATCGAGCTTCAGCGGTTTGCCGGCCAGCGCTTCGATGCGGCGAACGACCTCGTTCACCGAAGCCGTCTCCACGCCGCCGACGTTAAAGACGGTCCCGTGCCGCGCGTAACGCATCGCCGCGACGTTCGCCTGCACCAGATCGCTGACGTAGGTGAAGTCTCGCGTCTGTTCTCCGTTGCCGTACACGGGAAGCGGCTCGTCGAACAGGGCCGCCTTCATGAAACGGTGGAAGCCCATGTCCGGCCGCTGCCGCGGACCGTATACCGTGAAGTAGCGCAGCGCCGTGTAAGGTACGCCGAATTCCCGGTAGTAAACGTAACAAAGCTGTTCGCCCGCCAGCTTCGTCAGCCCGTACGGAGAGATCGGGCGCGTCGGGGACGATTCCGAGCTGAACGCGCCGCCGTCGCCGCCGCCGTATACGGACGAGGAGGACGCATAGACCAGCTTCTTCAAGCCGGGCGCGCGCTTGCACGCTTCGAGCACGCGCTGCGTGAGCAGCACGTTCGCGTCGAGGTAGTCCTTGAACGACGCCCCCCAACTGCCCCGGACGCCGGCGATGCCGGCAAGATGGAAGACGACGTCGACGTCCGCGAACAGCGCGTCGAGATCGACCGTCAACAAGTCTGCGGCCAGCCAGCGGAACGACGGATGCCGCAGCGCGTCCCGCAGGTTATCCTCCTTCACGAACTTGACCGGATGGGCGTCGATGTGATCGACGCCCGTCACCTCGTGGCCGCTCGCGAGCAGCGTCTCGCTCAGATGCGAGCCGATAAAGCCCGCCGCCCCGGTGATGACGATCTTCATCGACTTCTCCCCCTCGCTACGCCGTAATAATCCCATCCGGCCTCGCGAAGCGCCGCGTCGTTCAGGAAGTTCCGCCCGTCGAACACGACCGGGGATGCGGCCGCCGCGGCCCAGTCCTTCCACGGCAAGCTCTCGAACGACGGCCACGGCGTCGTCAGCACGACCGCATGCACGCCGTCGGCCGCGCTCGCCGGATCCGTCGCGACCGCGACGCGCCGCTTCGCCTTCTTGCCCAGCGGCTTCGACCAACGAATATCGTCGACCGAACGGACGGTCGGATCGAACGCCCGCACCTCGCGGACGCCGAGCTTGAGCAGCCGCTCCATGAGTCGAATGCCCGGCGATTCCCGTTGATCGTCCGTGTCTTCCTTGAAGGCGACGCCCAGCACGAGCACCCGCAGTCCTTTCAGCGACCCGACCGCCTTCATTCGTTCCACGAACCAATCGATCTGCGTGTCGTTCACCCGTTTGGCTTCGGCCAATAAGCTCAGCTTGACGTTGTTCCGCTTCGCGAGATGCAGCAGCTCCGCGACGTCTTTCGGGAAGCAGGAGCCCCCGTACCCGATCCCCGCCGACAGATGATGCGGCGAGATGCGCGGATCCATGCCCATGCCGCGCGCGACGCCGTCGATGTCGGCGCCGACCTCGCTCGCGAGCCGGGCGATTTCGTTGATGAACGAAATCTTCGTCGCCAGGAAGCCGTTCGAGGCGTACTTGATCATTTCCGCCGTCTCGTAATCGCAAGCGTAATACGTCGTCGGGAGCCCGTCGTACAATCGCTTCACCGTCTCGACCGCCAGCGGATTGTCGCCCCCGACGACCGTCCGGGAAGGCTGGAACGAATCCTGCAGCGCGCTGCCCTCCCGCAGAAATTCCGGATTGGACACGACGTCGACGGGCGTCTTCGCGGCATCGATCCGGGAGGAAAGCTCCTCCTTGATCCAACGATTCGTGCCGATCGGCACGGTGCTCTTCGTCACGACGATCTTCGGACCGTCGATATGCGCGGCGATCGTGTCGATCGCGGCGGACACGTATTTCAGATCGGCGTTGCCGTCCGCCGCGGACGGCGTGCCGACGGCGATCATGAGCAGCTGGCTGCTCGTCACCGCCGTGGCGCCGTCCGCCGTAAAGACGATCTTCCCGTCCTGCAGCAGCTCGTGCAGCAGCTCCGCAAGGCCCGGTTCTTGGAAGGGCAGCTCCCCCCGATTCAGCTTCTCGACCTTCGAGGCGTCTACGTCGTATCCGATCACTTGATGTCCGAGCTTCGCCAGGACGAGCGCCGTCGTCGTCCCGACGTACCCCGAACCGATTACGGTAATGTTCACGCTCCTTCTCCTCCTCCAGACAGTGGCGGGGCCGACGAAACGCCCGCGGCATCCGGCGTCGTCGCCGCAGCCGACACGTCGACCCGCGATTTGTTCGCCCGCGGGCGCCAAGGGCGCACCTTGCGGTCTCCCTTCACCATGAACACCGCGGACTTGCCGAAGTCGATCGCGATTCTCCCTTGTTCCCTCGCCAGCCGCTCCGCCAGAATCACGGCGTTCACGCCGGCCGAAATCAAGACGATGTCGCAATCGACGCGCTCCATCTTGCGCAGCACCTTCGGGATTTCCTCGAATCGGTCGATGCGGATCAACTTCACGAAGTCGATGTCGAAGTCGTTGTATTTCGTGCCGACCCATCGCTTCAGGCTGCCGGCCCACCGGGAGATGACGACCGCGCGCTTGCCGCGAAGCATCTCCCAGAACGACTCGTATTCGACCATGTGCCGATTGACGAACGTATGGCACACAGCCTTCGGCCGAATCTTATAGCGGCGGAAGCAGCGATCGGTCAGCGGGCGAAGCGTGTGCTGCTTCGCCAATATTTCTTGATCGTTCTCGTACGGAATGCCGACGATGTCGGCTTTCTTGATCGAAGCGATCAGCTGCTCTCGGAGCGCGACGTTCGGCAGGCGCACGCCCTTCCAATTCGTCGTCCGCGACAGCTTCGCCCAGCGGGTGCCGAGCGTCTTGCGGATCGACCAAACTTTATACTGGGCGAGGCAGATGTTCTCTCCGTCGCCGACGCGGACGACGGACAACGGCCTGCCGTCCGCCATGGCCTGTCGAATGCGTTCGATCACGTCTTCCGTCGACAGCATCGCTTCGCGCTTCGGTTCGTCCATGCGCTCCCCTCCCGTTCTACTTTTTGACGAGTCGGCCGACCTTCAGCCGTCCCCGCACCCAGGTGAACCGCGGCCTATACTTATCGCCCCAGCGCTTCAGCGCTTTCTTATATAAATACCGCGTCACCCGGGCGTATCGATCCCGGTTTTCGATTCGGGAGTTGTTGCTCCCGTGGTTCAGCCGGTTATAGATCGTCTTGCGGACCGCCTTGAACCGGTACCGGCCGGCGAGCTTCAGCAAGATTTGCCGATCCTCCGCGAAGCGTCCGCGTTCCGGCACGCGACGCGACCAGCCGCCGACCTTGCGCAGCGCCTCGGTACGATAAAACCGAGGATAAATCATGGAATGAAACAGAATGAAATCGTATTTGCCGCGGATTTGGCGTTTTTTCTTTTTCGCCAAAAATTTCAGCTTGCCGCCCCGCTTCTTCTTCCACACTTTTTCGTTCCCATAGACGACGGCGACTTTGCGTCCGCCCTTCTCCATCTTCTCGAGACACTTCTCGAGCGTATCCTTCTCGTACCAGTCGTCCGCGTCCAATTGGGAAAAGTACGGCGTATCCACGAGCTTCAGCGCGTGATTGAGCGTATAGCAGACGCCTCGATTTTTGCGCTGCTTCACGTACCGGATGCGCGGGTCGCGCTCCGCGTATTTCTTTACGATTTTTTCGGTCTTATCCTTGGAGCCGTCGTCGACGATCAAGAGCTTCCAGTTGTCGATCGTCTGATTCAGCACGCTTTCGATCCCGCGTCGAATGAACTTCGCGCGGTTGTACGTCGGAATGACGACGGTGACGAGCGGTTCTCGGACCGCGGCCGCCTCGGGAGCCTCGCTCCCGTCTTGAATCGTTAACAAGCTTATCTCCCCTTTCGAAGCAAACGATCATAGATCCCTTCCAATCGTTCGACCTGCTTCACGGCGTCGAACCGCCGCTCTACCTTCGCGCGGCCGTTCCGCCCCATCTCCCTCCGCAAGTCCGCCTGCTCGATCAACGCGTTCAAGCTTTCGGCCAATCGCTTGACGTTCCGCTCGGGGACGAGGAAGCCCTCCTTCCCGTGCTCGACGAGCTCCGGAATGCCGCCGTGCTTCGTCGATACGATCGGCAAGCCCGTCGCCATCGCCTCTTTGATCGAGTTCGGAATGCCCTCTTGGTTGCCGTCCTTCGTCGTTATGCTGGGCAGGCAGAAGATGTCGGCTTTGCGCAGCAGCTCGGTCAGCTTGTCGTGTGGAATATGCCCCCGCAGCCGAACCTGCCCCCGCGGGATCCCTTTGCGAATCATCCGCATCAGCCGCCGTCGTTCTTCGCCTTCGCCGACGATGACGAGCCGGCTCGTCGGGTGCGTCCGGAGCACCTTCCGGAACGCCTTCACGAGGTAACGGAATCCTTTCTTCGGATGAAGGCGGCCGACGCCGACGATCGTCACCCCTTCCGCCTTCGGCTCGCGCTCGACGTAGGGGAATCGCGCGAGATCGATGCCGCTGTACATGATCTTGATCTTGTGCCGCGGGCAGCCCCACCGCATCAGCTTCCGCTTCATGTGCCGGGACGGCACCGTGAACTTGTCGCCGACGCGGAACAGGAGCGGCAGCTTGCGATGGTACGGCTTCGCGCGATTCCGTCTCGTCGGGAGATCGAAGCCGTGGAACGAGGTGAGCATCGGGACGCGAAGGCGCCTCTTCACGCGCATCAGGCTGACGCCCGCGTTGCCGAATCGGGCGTGGATCAGCCGAATGCGGCGGCGGCGGAAGGCGCGGACGATTCCGCCCGGGCGGGTCGGCAGCGTCTTGATCCGCTTGTAAGGGAACCGCTTGACGTTCATGCGCTTGCGCGCGAACACGATCGGCTTCACTGTTCGAATGCGCTTCAGCTCCCCGTAGATGAACGTCTCCGACGGCGGCAAGTACCGAAGCCGCACGAATGCGATCCGCTTCATGCGCTCCCCTCCTTCCCGAACGACTTGCCGTCGCCGAAGAAGAGCTTCTTCACGAATGCGATCCGCCGCCGCTCCTGCTCGAGCCAAAACGCGACGTCTTGCTCGCTCATCTTCTTGTACTTGCGCTTGCGCAGCGTCCGCTCGAACACGTGCGGGAAGAGAAGGTCGATCTCGACGAGCCGCCGAACGTCGCCGGAGAGCGGATGAACGGCGTAATATCGTTGCAGCATCTCGCGGAACGTCCGCTCCTCGAAGGCGCGGCGCTTCTGATACATGCTGTGGATCCGAATCAAATCTTTGGACGGCGCATCGTACCGGACGTCCTCGAAGTCGATCAACGCCATCTCCCCGCGGCTGCGCAGGACGTTCATATTGTGCAGGTCGCCGTGCGCCAGCGTGCGAGGCTCCGACCGCCCCGCGGCGTACTCGGCGTATGCGCTCTTGTTCAGCTTGCGGAGCGCCAGGCTCCCCGCCTTCGCGAAGTAAGGGATCGCGTCGGCGATCAATCGCTTTTTCCCTCGCGCCTTCGCATACCGCTCCCGCCACTGCTCCATCGACTGCAGCCGATTCGCGTACTCCTCTCGCCAATCGAGATGACCGAACGCCTCGACGCCTTCCGGATATTCGATTTCCTTCGAGGCGCGGTGGAACCGAGCCGCCAGTTCGACGATCCGCAGCAGATCGCCGGGATTCCCGAGCGGCGCGCCTTCGCCCGGAAGCCACTCGTATAGGACGTACGGCGCTCCTTCGAAGAGGAAGTAGAGTTCGCCGTCCATCGTCGGCACCGGGCGCGCCAGCGGAACGCCGCGCTCCGCGAGCCGCCGTTCCGATTCGACGATGAACCGCTGCCGCTCCGGCGGCTCGAACAGGCTCTTCAGCGCGTAGGCGTCGCCCGATGCGGAGGCGAGCTTCGCGACGAAGCTGGAGTCCGGCAGTTGTTTCACGACTTCATGCGTCTTGAGGCGGATTCCGTACGCCGCCTCTACCCGTTCGTAAAGCTTTTCCGTAGTGACCACGCTCCCCTGACAGCAAACCCCTCTCTCCCCAACAACCTATGCTCGCCCGGAAAACGTCGCTTGGGCAAAGCGGCAACGATTGTGTGCGGACGACCCGGTTCGGAAGGCGGCTGTCTATACACTCCTACCCGGTGCGTCATACAGTAAAGCAACACCTCGAAGGGAGGAATGCCTTCTGCATCGCATCGCCGTCGTACGGTCCGTGTTTCTGCCGATCAGCGAAACCTTCATCTATGGAGAAGTTCGCCGGATGAAGCGATACGAACCGTACGTTTTTTGCAGGAAACGCATCAACCGCGCGGAGCTTCCGCACGAGCATGTGATCGTCGATCCGTCGCATCGTCGGCTGGACGCTCGGCTCGCCGAAGGGGAATTCGCCTTGATTCACGCCCGGTTCGGCTATAGCGGCATCCGGATGCTCTCCTTGCGGCGGAAGTGGCGCGTTCCGCTCGTCACCTCGTTCCACGGCTGCGACGCGCCGGGGTCCAGACGCATGCGCGGGCGCCGAAAATCGCTCAAGCGCCTGTTCGCCGAAGGCGAACGCTTCACGGTGCCTTGCGAAGCGATGAAATCGGAGCTCGTGAAGCATGGCTGCCCCGCGGAGAAAGTCGTCGTGCATTACAGCGGCGTCGATCTCGATCGATTCGCGTTCAAGGTCAGGGAGGCGCCGGAGGACGGCCCGGTTCGCATCTTGTACGTCGGCCGCCTCGTCGAGAAGAAGGGCGCCGACACGCTGCTGCGCGCCTTCCGCCACGTCCATCAGGCGTTCCCGCATACCCGGCTCGCCTTTGTCGGTGAAGGCCGCTTGAAGCCGCGGTTGAAGCGGCTGGCCCGCCGTCTCGGCATCTCTCCGTATGTAGAGTTCTTAGGCGCGCTGCCGCATCGCGCGATCTCGAAACAGCTGGAAGAGGCCCACATCTTCTGCCTCCCGAGCCGGACGGACCGGACGGGCAACGTCGAGGGCATCCCGAACGCGCTCAAGGAAGCGATGGCGTCGGGGCTGCCGACCGTCTCGACGTTCCATTCCGGTATCCCCGAGTTGATCGAGGACGGCGTCAGCGGCCACCTCGTGGCGGAGAACCGCGTCGGCGAGCTCGCCGGCAAGCTGATTGATCTCGTGGGGCGGCCGGATACGTGGGCGAGGCTCGGGAGGAACGCCCGCGCGAGAATCGAGCGGGACTTCGACGCCGTCCGGCAGACGGAGAAGCTCGAGAAGCTGTTCGACGAGGTCGTCCAGGCGCATGACAAGAAGGAACGCGAGCGCCGCGAGCGTCCGTTGTTCAGCGTCGTCATTCCGACGTACAACCGGGAGCGGTACATCGCCCGAGCGATTCGGAGCGTGCTCGACCAGACGTGCGACGATTACGAAGTGATCGTCGTCGACGACGGCTCGACGGACCGCACGCGCCGCATCGTGAGACGATTCGGCCGGCAGGTCCGCTATATTCGTCAGCCGAACCGCGGTCCGTCCGAGGCGCGCAATACCGGCATTCGCGCGGCCAGAGGGCGGTTCGTCGCGTTTCTCGATTCCGACGACCGGTTCCTCCCGAGGAAGCTCGAAGAGAACAAGGCGTTCCTCGAGCGGCACCCGGAGTGTAATTTTCTGTATTCGTGGTATTACGACATCCGCGGCGGCCGCAAGCGGCTGCGCAAGGGGAAGCAGTACGAGGATCTCGAACGGTTCCGCTATCGGCTGTATCGGCGCGACTTCACGATCCGCACGTCGACCGTCGTCGTGCGCCGCAGCTGCTTCGAGAAGGTCGGATTGTTCCACCCGCGATATCGATACTCGCAGGATTGGGATATGTGGCTGCGACTCGCCGCGCGCGAGCTCGGCTACTGCCTTCGCAAGCCGCTCGCGCTGTACCGCAGACACGAACGCAAGCCGCTCCCGCACGTAGAGCGGCATCGCAGAATTCGTCGCACCGCTCGCGCTTTGTATCGGTGGAACCATGCGCTCATCGCGTCGCTGCGCACCAAATACGGCGCGCGTCCGAAACGGCCGACGCCTGCGCCGAAGCGCATCGGCGACAGACTGCTCGGCTATCGAAGGAGGCCTCTACGATGAACGAACCGTTACCGTCGATCTTGCATCATAAATATTCCGTCGAGGACGGACACGTCATGGCGCAAATCCGCAATGTAGAAGGGTACCGCGGTCTGCTCGTGACGAAGAGTCCCAAGGAGCTCCGGCCCGGCGCTCCGATGAACCACGTGCTGCCGCTCGAACGGCTTCGGTCGCAGCCGCAGCTGCTCCAGCGTCTGCGGGTCGCGGGGATCCACGTGCATCACGGAACGTTGGCGCCGCCCTTCCAGTTTTTGAAGGAGAAGCACGGCCTCCCGCTGTTCGTCGGCTTTCGCGGCAACGACGCGACGGCGTACCCGAAGAAAGATCGGGAGTATCGGAGACATCTGCGCAAGCTGTTCGAGGTCGGCGATCGGTTCTTCCCCGTGTGCGAGCATCTGAAGAAGGAGATCGTGCAGCTCGGCTGTCCCGAGGACCGCATTCGCGTCCTCTACGGCGGCGTCGACCTCGGCCGATTCGCCTTCCGGCCGCGCACGCTCGAGGACGGGAAGAAGATCCGCTTCCTCGCCGTCGGGCGGTTCGTGGAGAAGAAGGGCTTCGACGATCTGATCCGGGCGTTCGCGGAGGTGAAGCGGCGGCGCGAGATGGCGAAGCTCGTCTTGATCGGGCAAGGTCCCTGCGAAGCGCAGTATCGCAAGCTGATCAAGAAGCTCGGTCTGGAACGCGACGTGAAAATCAAAGCCTGGGTCGACTACCGCGCCATCCAGGAGCTGTATTACCGCTCCCACGTGTTTTGCGCCCCGAGCGTGACCGATGCCGAAGGCAATCAAGAAGGCATCCCGAACACGCTCAAGGAAGCGATGGCGACAGGCATGCCCGTCGTCTCCACGACGCATGCCGGCATACCGGAGCTGGTCGATTCGTCGGTCTCCGGACTGCTCGTCTCGGAGCGATCGCCGGCGAAGCTGGCGGAAGCGATGATCTGGCTGGCGGAGCATCCGGAGCAATGGAAGGAGCTTGGAGGAAACGCGCGGAAGAAGGTGGAGAGAGACTTCAATCTAAGCGTTCAGCTGAGGAAACAAAAAGCCTATTACGATGAGGTCGTGGAGCGCCGTCCGTAACGGACGGCGCTTGCCGTGATGGCGGAGCGGCCTTCTCTCTTGTCGTCCGGCGACGGACGGGCCGCCCCGGGCGGCGGCGCGCGGCCGCGCGCCCCTTAACGAGGGAAGAACAGCTTCGAGTGGTCGCCGATCCAGAGGTTCATGCTTTGCGGCGGCTGGGTCCGACCGACGACCTTCGCGTCGCGGCCGATGAGACTCTCGTCGATGCGGCGGCTCACGCCGTCCAGCACCGCGTCTTCCATCACGATGCTGTTCTCGATTTCGCAGCCCGCGATACGCACGCCGTCGGCGATCGACGTGAACGGACCGATATAACTGTCTTTAATGACCGCATCGTTCCCGATGACCACCGGTCCGCGGATCACGCTGTTGACGATCTTGGCGTTCTTCCCGATCGCGACGGGACTCGTTACCTGCGATTCGGCGTCGACCTTGCCTTGGATGCGAAGCCCTTCGAGCCGCTGCAGGTAATGCCGGTTACATAGGATCAGGTCCTTCGGCTGCCCGGTGTCCTTCCACCAGTAAGGCGACCGGAACACGCCGAGCGGCAAGTCGTCGTCGATCAAGCGCTGGATGGCGTCCGTAATTTCGTATTCCCCCCGAGCGGACGGACGAAGTCCCGCGATCGCCGCGAAGAGCGAGCGTCGGAATAAGTAGACGCCGTTGATCGCAAGGTTGCTGGGCGGCACCTTCGGCTTTTCCACGACCTTGACCAATCGCTCCCCTTCCAGCTGCACGACGCCGAACTGCTGCGGCGATTCCACCTCGCTCACCGATACGAGCCCTTCGAGCCGTTCGTTCCGGAACCGCTCGACGAGCGGCGCGAGCGAGCCGTCGATGACGTTGTCGCCCAAATACAAAATGAAATCGTCGTCGCCGACGTACTCCTCCGCCATCCGAACGGCGTCCGCCAGCCCGCGCGGCTCCGGCTGTTCGAGTAAGGTGATATCGATATTCCAATGCGCTCCGCCCCGGAGCGCTTCGTCGAAGGCCTTCCGGTACACGGGAGGGACGACGACGGCGATCTCGAAGATGCCTGCGGCGATCATGGATTCGATGCCGTAGTACAGCACCGGCTTATTCATGACCGGCAGGAGGTGCTTCGGCCTGGTGAAGGTGTGCGGCCGAAGCCGCGACCCTTTCCCGCCGCATAAGATGATGCCCTTCACGCGAATTACCTCCCCGATGATTTCTATTGCCGCCTGAACGATGCGACAGTTGTCTCGATATACTCTATGTGGGCAAGTCGCCCCGGGGCACGGTAAGTATCACGGAGAGCCATAGGAAAATGATCCGTTTCTTAGTATAATAACCGAGTGTACCTTCGAAAGGAGGGGAGCCGCCGATGACGGCGGAGCTGAAACCGATTAAACTAAAACTGCTGCGTCTCGCGGCCGAGCTCGCGTCCGGCTGTCCGTTCTGCGTATCCGTATCCCAAGACCCCGAGAGCAAGGCGCCCGTCGCCTGCACCAAGTGGTCCGGCTCCTCGCACCCGGTCGGCGTCAATCCGGCGACCTGCCTTTCTTGCGGCGAATATCGAAGAACGACATCACTTACATAGGAGACTGCATGCCATGTGGAGCACTTTGTTCCGAGCGTTGACCGAGCTTTCCTCCCGACGGAGAATTGCCCGATTGGCCGGCGCGTTCGCCAAGTCGGCCGCCAGCCGCAGACTCATTCCGCGGTTCGCCTCCTACTATCGGATCGCCGTCGAGGAGGCCGAGCATTCGCTCGAGCAGTATGCATCGTTGAACGATTTTTTTATCCGAAGATTAAAACCGGGCGCCCGTCCTATCGATCCGGACGAGCGGGCCGTCGTCTCCCCCGTGGACGGCCTCGTGGCCGAATCGGGAACGATTCGCCCCGATCGCACGTTCTTGGTGAAGGGGCAGTCGTACACGGTCGACGAGCTGCTGAACGGCTCGCCGCATGCGGCTCGATACATGGGCGGCACGTTCGCCGTCATCTATCTCAGCCCGGCGAATTACCACCGCATCCATGCGCCCGTCGAGGGGGACGTGATCGAGAGCGACCGCATTCCCGGCGCCGTCTACCCGGTGAACGACCCGTCGCTCCGGCTCATGAAGCGCGTTCTATCCCGGAACGTACGGCTCGTGACGTACCTCTCGTCCGAGGGAGGCGCGACGACCGCGCTCGTCAAAGTCGGAGCGATGAACGTCGCTTCGATCCGATACGCCGCCGGCGATCGGCCGCCGGACCATGTGGCCAAGGGCGAGGAGCTCGCGTACTTCGAATTCGGCTCCACCGTCGTTCTGCTGTGGGAACGAGGCAGGTTCGCGCCGTCGGCCCGCCTCGCCGCCGGCACGAACGTGAGAATGGGCGAGAAAATCGGCGAAATCGAAGGCGGGCGCGGATGACGCCCCGATAGCGTCATGTTATAATACACGAAAACCACGTCGGAAGGATGAAACCTTAGCATGAACCCCCAAGCGGCCCAACTGAACGAGACGCTCTCCCGCGTTTCCCCCGTCGTCCACGACATGCTGTCGCGGCTCGGACGCGGTATGTATTTTCCGAAGGTCGGCATCTTGAACCAATCGGCCGAGGCGAAAAGTAAAGCGACCGCGTTCAACGCGACGATCGGCATCGCCACGGAAGGCAAGACGCCGATGCACCTCGGCATCATTCAGGAGACGCTGTCGGCATACGCGCCGGCGGAGCTGTATCCGTACGCTCCGCCGGAAGGCAAGCCCGAGCTTCGCGCGGCATGGCGCGAGAAGATGCTGCGCGAGAACCCGTCGCTCGCGGGGAAGACGTTCGGGAAGCCTATCGTCACGAACGCGCTCACGCACGGGCTCAGCATCGTTGCCGATCTGTTCGCCGACGAGGGCGACGTCGTCCTTATGCCGGAGAAAAACTGGGAAAATTACGAGCTGACGTTCGGCGTTCGCCGCGGCGCGGAAATCCGGACGTTCCCCCTCTATAACGAGGCTGGGCAGTTCAACAGCGAGGGGCTGCTCGCTTCCATCCTCGCCCAGAAGGAACGCGGCAAGGCGATCGTCGTGCTCAACTTCCCGAACAATCCGACGGGCTACACGCCGACGCCGGCGGAAGCGGACGGCATCTTAGCGGCCGTGAAGGCGGGCGCGGAGGCCGGCGTGAAGCTCGTCGTCGTCACGGACGACGCGTACTTCGGCTTGTTCTTCGAAGATTCCGTGCGAGAATCGCTGTTCGGCCGCTTGATCGGAATGCACCCGAACGTACTGCCGGTCAAGGTCGACGGCGCGACGAAGGAAGAATTCGTGTGGGGGTTCCGCGTCGGCTTCATCACCTTCGGCGCGGAGAGCGCCGAAGCGAACGACGCGCTCGAGCAGAAGACGCTCGGCGTTATTCGCGGCACCGTATCCAGCTGCTCGCATCCGTCGCAGACGTTCGTGCTGAAGGCGCTGCAGCACCCGGATTTCGAGAAGCAGCGCGACGAGAAAATCGCGATTCTGAAAGACCGCGCCAACCGGACGAAGGAAGTGCTCGACGGCGGGCGCTTCGACGACGCTTGGGATTACTACCCGTTCAATTCGGGGTACTTCATGTGTCTGAAGCTGAAGACGGTGAACGCGGAATCGCTGCGCCGTCACGTGCTCGAGAAGCACGGCGTCGGCACGATCGCGCTCGGCGACACCGATCTGCGCGTCGCGTTCTCGTGCCTCGAGGAAGGCGACATCGAGAAGCTGTTCGAAGTACTCTACCAAGGCGTGAAAGAGCTGGAGCAAGCGAACGTATAAGGTAACGAACGAAGCCGTCCGGCGCAGGCTTTCCCCTGCGCGGGACGGCTTTTTTTCTACGGGATGACCGTCTCGCCGAGCGACGAATAAAGACGACAGGCCCCGGCGAACGCCGAGGCCCGGTCGATCTTATTCGGCTTTCCCGCTTTGCAGCGCGCGCTCGATCATGGCGATCGCGTTGTCGACGTTCTCAGAATCGAGACGAATGCCGACGATCAGCTGGTCCTTCGCGAGCGGCAGCGCTTCGGCGAACGCGGTTCCCGCCAGGTCGATGCCGTAGACGTGCTCTTCGCCGAGGATCACGCCGCTCGGATCCTCCGGGTCCGTGTCCGCCTCGGCCGCCTTCCTCGCCGCGCCTTCCGGCAGCAGCGACTTGAGCCGGCCTTCCGCCTCCTCGTCCAGCGGAAGCAGTACGCCGTTCCTCGCGATCCACTGGAACGAGTCGGCGTCCATGACGTAGATGTCCGGCGACTCGGTCGCGAGCATCACGACGACCTTCTGCAGCATCGCCGCGTCCGTCATGCCCTGCTCCGCCATGTTGAAGCCGAGCACATCCGCTTCCACCCGCTGCCAGCCCGGCATCTGGCCGACGATCGCCGCCTCCAGCGCTTCCTCCGCGCCGTCCTCCGACGGCAGATAGAAACGCCCGAGGAACGAAGCCTCCAGCTCGGCCGGCGGCAGCGCGGCGAGGCGCGCCTGCTCCTCTCGATGCTCGATATACGCGAAGATGCCGTAGATCACCAACGCGATCGCGGCGATGCCGCCGATCAGATGCCATTTATAATAGCTGAAAAAATGATCCACCCGCTCCGCTTGCCCCGCGTACTTCTTATACTTCCCGTACTGCTGTTCGGCGATCGCGCCGACGGCCGCGCGATGCTCCCACTCCACGATCAGCTTATACGCCTTGTTGATCTGCTCGAAGTCGCTGGGCTCGCCGCGTTGCTCCTTCGCCTTCTCCCTGCGCAGCAGGAGCTCGTACCGCTTCTCCACTTCTTCCCGCGCCGCGCCGTCCGTCAGCCCAAGCTTCTCGTATGCTTGGCGTTTCTCCAACTCGTCCATTTCGCCCACCTCGTTTTTCTATCTCAAATTATATCCGATTTCCCCTTGCGAACAAATCACTTCCAATGAATACATACGTATGATTTCGCCATCGGGTGCAAAAAAACGAGGCAAATCGGCGCTTCCCGCCCGACGCATAAGAAAAAGCATAAACCGGCCGCCCGCAAACGGCGCCGCGGGGGGGCTTATGCTTATGACATTCAGTCGTTCGCCACCGCCACCCAATGGCCCTTCGACCATTCGACGAAGGAAGAACGCTCGAGACCGTAAGGGTCCGACGACGACTGTCCCTCCGGCGGAAACGCAGGCTGCTTCCGCGATTCGACCTTCGGATCGGGCACCGGAATGGCCGCCAGCAGCGACTTCGTATAGGCGTGCACGGGATTCGAATACAGCTCTTCGCTGTCCGCCAGCTCTACGATCTTCCCTTTGTACATGACGGCGACGCGGTCGCTGATATGCTTGACCATCGACAAGTCGTGGGCGATGAACAAATACGTCAAGCCGAGACGCTGCTGCAGCTCCTCCAGCAGCTTCACGATTTGCGCTTGGATCGAGACGTCGAGCGCCGATAACGGCTCGTCGCACACGATCAGCTCCGGCTCGACGGCCAGCGTCCGGGCGATGCCGATGCGCTGTCGCTGCCCCCCGGAAAATTCATGCGGATAACGCAGCGCGTGGGAGGCGTTCAAGCCGACCGTCTCCAGCAGCTCTTCCACGCGCCGCATCCGCTCCTTCTTCCCGAGCGCCATGCCGTGCGCGTCGAGCGCTTCGCCGATAATATCCGCAACGCGAAGCCTAGGGTTCAGCGAAGAATACGGATCTTGGAAAATCATGCCCAGATGCCGCCGCATCTTCTTCATCTCCGCGCGGTTCAGCTGCTGCAGCGGGATGCCCTTGAACAGCACCTCGCCGCCGGTCGCCTCGTGCAGCCGAAGAATCGTCCGTCCCGTCGTCGACTTGCCGCTGCCCGATTCGCCGACGACGCCGAGCGTCTCCCCCGCCGCGAGCTCGAAGCTGACGCCGTCGACCGCCTTCACGATCTGCCCCTTGCCTAGATCGAAGTGCTGGCGCAAGGAACGAACCTGAAGCAGCGGCACGTCGTCCTCCGTTCTCGCGTACGTCGGGCGCAGCTTCGGCTTCTTCGGTTCGTCGAGCCGCGGCAACGCATGGAGCAGCCTGACCGTGTAAGGATCCTTAGGTTCGGCGAATATCTGCTCGGTCGTTCCCGCCTCGACCACTTCTCCGTCCTTCATGACGACGACGCGATCGCACATGCCCGCGACGACGCCCAGGTCGTGCGTAATCAGAATGATGGAGGTGCCGAGCCGGCGCTGAATCTCCTTCATCTGATGCAGGATTTGCGCTTGAATCGTCACGTCGAGCGAGGTCGTCGGCTCGTCCGCGATGAGCAGCGCCGGACGGCACGCCAATGCGATGGCGATCATGACCCGCTGCCGCATGCCGCCGGAAAACTCGTGCGGGTATTGCGAGTAACGCGCTTCGCTGTTGGAGATGCCGACCAGCCGCAGCATCTCGATCGCTTCCCGGCGCGCCTCCGCGGCGCCCAGCTTCCGATGCTTGAGCAAGCTCTCTTCGATCTGCTTCCCGACGCGCATCGTCGGATTGAGCGACGACATCGGGTCCTGAAAGATCATCCCGATGTCCCGTCCGCGGATGTCCTCCATCTCCGCGTCGCTTCGGTCCAGCAGGCTGCGGCCCTGGAATACAATTTCTCCGCTCTTCACCATCGAGGGCGGCGACGGCAGCAGCCGCATGATCGAACGAGCGGTGACGCTCTTGCCGCTGCCCGACTCTCCGACGATGCCGAGCGTCTCTCCTCTTCCGACCTCGAAGCTTACGTTCCGGACGGCCTGCACCTCCGCGCCGCGCGCGAAGAACGATACGGACAACCCGTCGACTTTTAGTATCGTATTCATGGATTCACCTAACCCGATTAGATAATTAATGATATAATATAACGACGGTAAGTTGATTGCGAGCAGAACCGTTTGGTTTTCATGAAAATCAGGTGCCCGTATGAAAAAGGTTTGACTTTTCAAATCCCTCAAATTAAAGTATACTAAACCCATCGGAATAATACAATTAATTTCATACTACTGATATAAGGAGCCGACTCTCTTGATAGGGTATGCCAATCCGACCCGAACCGGGTATGCGGACCGCTTGTCCGCTCTATACCGCAAAATGCTTCTTCACCCGACGTATCGACTCCTCCTCTTCGTCTTGGGAGCGCCGATTACAATCCTGCTCTATGGAATGCATGTCCGTCATAATGTCGTATCCGGACACGCCAAGCGCGCGAAGGACGTTCGGAACGAACTGCTCCGTTCGGGCTTGCTGGAGCGCTTGATCGAGGAAAGCACGGAGCAGTTGAGACGGAAGCAGCGCTTCTTCGGGCAAACGGCGAACGAGGAGCGCTTGCGCCGGGAAGCGCGACGCATCGCGACTCGGAAGTTCGACGCCGCGGCGGAGGAACGCGTGCGAACGGTCCAAGCGGAGGAAGGCTGGAGCGAGACCGGATTGGACGAAGCGTTCCGCCGACTGATCCGGCGGCCGGTCCTGTTCGCCGTGTCGCTTGCGCTGGGGCTTCCAATGTATCTGCTCATGGGGATTTACGCGAACGCCTACTTGAAGTACATCGCGGAACGACTTCTTATGGCCGTATTCGTTATCTTCGGCGTCGCGTTCCTCGTATTCACGATCTTGTACATCTCGCCGATGAACCCGGCGGCCAATCTATTGGGCGAAACCGCGACGGCCGAACAGATCGCCGCCTTCAATCGGATTTACGGGTTGGACCAGCCTTACTGGGTCCAACTGTGGAATTCGATCCGAGGCATCTTGACGTTCGATCTCGGCAACTCCTTCGCCGGCAACGAGAACGTGACGACGTCGATCGCGAACAAATTCCCGGTTACGGTAACGCTGACGACGATCGCGACGCTGATCGCGATCGCGATCGCCCTGCCGATCGGCATCGTCTCGGCGACGCGTCCGAATTCGTTCTTCGATTATACGTTCATGTTCATCGCCCTGCTCGGACTGTCGATTCCGAATTTCTGGCAAGGCCTCATTTTCATCCTGAACTTCTCGATCAAGCTGCACTGGCTGCCGGCGACGTACAATCCGCAGAACTGGCTGTCGGCCGTCATGCCGATCGTCGTCCTCGGCACGGGCCTCACCGCCGCCGTGGCGCGGATGACGCGGTCGTCGACGCTCGAGGTCATTCACGAGGACTATATCATTACCGCCAAGGCCAAGGGTCTCTCCAATCGGCAAGTATTATGGAGGCACGCCGTAGGCAACGCGCTCATTCCGATCGTAACGGTCATCGGACTGCAGTTCGGCGGCATGCTCGGCGGCGCCGCCGTAACGGAGAAAGTGTTCAATATCAGCGGCATCGGAAGTTATATCGTGGATAAGCAATTCATTCCCGACATCCCCGCCATTATGGGGGGCGTCGTCTACACCGCCATCACGATCTCGATCGTGAACGTCGTCGTCGACTTGCTGTACGCGTTCTTCGATCCCAGAATTCGTTCCAAGATGAAACAATACTAAAGCAGGTGCTGCCGTGAATCCGACAACCCTTACCCATCATGAAATTCGGTTCAAGCTGAAGTCGAGCGCCGATTACGGACAGGCCAGCTTCGCGGGGATCGTAAGCCTGGCGCTCGCGCTGCTCTTCTTACTGAACGCTTATCGCTTCGAAGACGGCACGTTCCGCCCCGTCGCGCTCGCGGCGTTCGTCGCTTACTTGCTATTCGGCGGCCTGCAGCTCGTCGTATGGGGACTCGTCCGTCGCGATTTGATTCGAACCGGCGCCGTCTCGCGCACGACTCGCAGGCTCGGCTTCGCGTTGCTGCCCAGCCTGCTCACCGGCAACGTCTTTGTCGCCGCCGCCGCGTTCCAGCTGATCAAGCGAGAGAAGACGGCGGCATACACGCTTGCGGCGTACACGTTGCTGACGACCTTGCTCGTCTTCGCCGTCTCGGCGCTTAACTTGTTCAAGCCTTATGTAGCCAATGGCTTCCTGACGGGCATGTTTCTACTGATCGTCTCGGCCGCGATTCAGCTGATTGCCTTGCTGACGATCGCCGCGTACGGCAGCCGCGCCGTTCTGCCGCGCTGGATGAGCGTCACCGCTCTCCTCCTGATCGCCACGGCCGTATCCGGAAATCTGTTCGCATTGTTCCTTGGCTTGCTGCTGCTCGCGCGGCTCCGAAATCAGGCGACTTCTTCTTCCGGATCGAGGCTCGGAGAAGTGATCGAACGGCTGTCTCGCAGCTCGACCTCGATGCTCGGATTGTTGTTTATTCTGTTTCTGCTGACGCTGTCGATCACGAGTTATCTGACGTTCGATTACGGGATGGCGGTGGAGAACGACTACGGGAACATCCTGCAGTCGGCCAGCCTGGCGCATCCGTTCGGAACGGACAACTTCGGCAGGGACTTATTCTCCCGCATCGTCTTCGGGGCGCGAATCTCGCTCGCGGTCGGTCTCGCCTCGACGCTCATTCCGCTCGTCGTCGGAGGGCTGCTGGGGGCGATCTCGGGGTATTACGGCCGCCATACGGACAACGTCATCATGCGCGCGCTCGATATCCTGTATGCCATCCCCGGCATCTTGCTGGCCATCGCCATTATCGCGGCGTTCGGCGCCAGCACCGTCAACCTGATTCTGGCGCTCAGCGTCGGCGCGATTCCGACGTACGCCCGGACGATGCGGGCGAACGTCCTGCTCGTCTCGACGCTCGAGTACGTGCAGGCGGCCCGGGCGTTCGGCACCGGCGATATGAAAATATTGTTCAAGCATATTCTGCCCAACTCGTTCGCGCCGATGATCGTCAAGTCGACGCTCACGATCGGCACCGCGGTCATCTCGACCAGCAGCTTAAGTTACCTGGGACTCGGCGTCGAGCCGCATATCCCGGAATGGGGCAATATTTTAAAGCTCGGGAGCGCCTATCTCGAGACGCACGCCTTCACGGCCGTCTACCCGGGACTCGCCATCATCTTGCTCGTGCTGTCGTTTAACTTCTTAGGCGACGGGCTGCGCGACGCGCTCGACCCGAAGCTGGACTAACGAAACCTCATTCATATTCCATCGCTTCTACGTTGCCGAACATGAACGCGCGGTGATGAATGTGAGTTTAAATATAGGATGATCCACATTAGGAGGAGAGAGAACCATGAGAACAAAAGGGAAGTTTTCCGCCTTGATGCTGCTAAGCTTGTCGATCGTGCTTGGCGCATGCAACGTAACGACGAAGGACGAGGCGACGGAGACGCCGGAGCCCGCCCAAGAGTCGGAAGCCGCCGTCGACGGCACGCCCGTCGACATCGAGCTGCTCGGCATGAGCGCGAACGAAGCCGACTTGAACATCGTCCGCGACCAATTGACGAAGAACGGCTTCAACGTCAAGCTGAACATCCAAGCGGATTACGGCAGCTTCAAGTCGCAGCAAGACGCCGGCAACTTCGACATCGCGTTGTCCAGCTGGACGACGGTTACCGGCAACCCGGATTACGCGGTACGCTCCCTGTTCAAGACGGGCGGCGACTATAGCATTCTAGCGGATGCGGAAATCGACGCTTTGATCGAATCCGCTTCGAACCAGACGCCGGAGGAATATACGGAGACGTATAAGCAATTCGAACAGCAGCTCGTCTTCGACAAAGCGTATATCGCCCCGCTGTACAACTCGTTGAAGGCGCAGGCGTTCAACCAAGAAGTACTCGACAAGGATACGGTTCGCATGTCGAAGTCCCGTTCGTTGCCTTGGGAAGAAATCAGCTTTAAGGACGCGTCGAAGAACGGCACCGAGCCGCTTCTGCTGCAGTCGACGATGCCGACGCTGACGTCCCTCGATCCGATCAAGGGCAACGACGGCTCGATCAACATCATCAACACGAACCAATACGTCCGTCTCGTCAACCTGACGGACGACGACAAGATCACGTCGGAAGGCTCCTTGTCCTTCAACCATGCGATCGCCGAAGGCAACTCGGACTACTACTTCATCCTGCGCGACGACATTAACTTCGCGGCGATTAAGGATAGGCTGGCCGTCGACACCGGCGAACGCGTCGGCGCGGACGACGTGATTTTCTCGCTCGAACGCGCGCACAACAAAGATTCCGTACCGGACCACCGGACATACACGCTTCACGAGCACATCCAGAGCGTCGAGCTCGTCACGGACGCGGCCGTGCTCGAAGCGACGAAGGTATCCGGCAGCGACCAAAGCGTGAAAGCCGCGCTGGAGCAAGGACTCCCGTCCGGGATCGCCGAGCTCGTCGCCGACAAGACGCAATCCGACAGCAAGTCCGGTAAATACCAAGTCGTCAAGATGACGACGACGAAGCCGTTCCCGCAAGTATTGAACTACTTGGCGCACCAATCCGCGGGCATCGTGTCGAAGAAACAAGTCGAAAGCATCAACACGTACGATGTCGCGAAATTCGACGTCACCAAAGACATTCCGTACGGCGACCAAAACACCGTCACCGAAGGCGCCGCATACAACAACACGCTGTATACGAGCGGACCGTACATCCTGTCGTACAAGAACGATTACGAAGCGGTCTTCTATAAGAACCCTGGTTACATGAAGGGCACGAAGCACGAGCCGAAAATCAACAACGTCAACGTCCGCTTCATTAAAGACGCAGACAGCTCCTTGTCCGCCCTGCGCAGCGGCGAAATTCACCTGTACTACGGCGTCTCCGAGACGAAGTACGACGTCGTAAGAAGCGACAGCAAGCTGTTCCTGCAGACGATCCCGAGCAACGCCGTCTCGTACTTGCTGTTCAACACGAAGAACCGCCCCGTCGCGGAGAGCGCGGACTTGCGGAAAGCCGTCCTGTACTCCATCAACCAAGACGAGATCTTGGCATTCTACACGGGCAACAAGTTCAAGGCGGTCTCTACCCTTAGCCCGATCGTGAACACGGGCCTCGAACTGAAAGCCGACCCGGCCAAAGCGAAGGAATTCTTAGACGCTTATAAAGCAAGCAAATAAAAGGAACGACGGATGGGAGGCTGCCTCGCGACGCATCGATGCGGCGCAGGCAG
>JAPSKX010000227.1 GCA_031181325.1 Paenibacillus sp. | reverse complement strand
GGGCCCGAAGGGCGGCATAGTCGGAGTAACTCCGACTACAGCGCCGGGAACGGGCGTGTACGCAGTGATGTAAAAGTGCGCGGGGCTTACCGGAGCGAACGGAGCGGATGACCCGCGCCCTCCCCGCGCGTATGATGCATACGCTCGAACGCAAAGTACCGTCAGGCGCATCGCCTGACGGTTTTCTTTGTTGTTTACGTGATCCATCCGCATGGCATCGCCTGACGGCCTTCTTGTTGCTTGCGAACGCAGCTGCTTACGCAGCGGTTCTCCGTCGATCGTCGCCCTGCGGCAGCATGGCGTGGAACAACAGCTCGACCGCGGCGACGCCGAGCGCGATCCAGAACGTCTCGCCGAGCGACACGTTCCAGTTAAGGAACGAGCCGACCATCCAGACGTACACGTAGGTCAAGCCGAAGTCCGCGATCGTCGCCGTCAGGTTGTTCGTCGCCGGCAGAATGATCCGGTCGCCGAGAAAATACGCGATGACCGTCAAGACGACGGCGGCGGCGACCGCCTCCCAGAACGAAATCGTGCCGAACCAAAGCAGAAGCGGAACGACAATGACGCCGTTGAGCAGTGTCTTCAATAGAAATTTACCCATGATCGATCGAGTCCCCCTTCGAGTGAACGAGATACCTTCAATGTTCCACCCGAGGGACCGCGATATACTGACAAAAGAAGGGCGCTCCCGCCGCTTGGCGGGGCGCCCTGTTCGCTTATCGCGAGCCCTTCTCGTACGGCGCGCCTAACGCCTGCGGCGCGGTCGCGCGGCCGATGAACGACACGAGGACGATCAAGGTGAGCGCGTACGGCAGCATGGAGATAATATCGAGCGGCACATGCCCGAGCCCGATATAGGGCAACAAGAACTTCACGGCGGTCACGATGCCGAAGAACGCGGCGGCGGCGACGGCGCCGAGCGGATGCCACTTGCCGAAGATGAGCGCAGCCAAGGCGATATAGCCTTGACCCATGACCGTCGAGTGGGAGAAGCTCGCCGTCGTCGTAAGCGCGAGCGTGGCGCCGCCCATCGCGGCGAACGCGCCGCTCGTCAGCACCGCCAAGTACCGGACGCGATACACGTTCACCCCCGCCGTATCCGCCGCCTTCGGATGCTCGCCGACGGCGCGCAGGCGCAGCCCCCAAGGCGTCTTATATAGAATGAACCAGGTGACGAGCATGAGCGCCAGCGCGATATACGTCGTCGGGTACGCTTCGAAGAAGGCGTGGCCGAAAAACGGGAGTTCCGACAACGACGGAATTTGCATCTTGGCGATCATCAAATTTTGTCCGCCGCTCGCGAGGTTCGGCGACTGGCCTTGCCCGTCGAAGATCAGCTTCGTGAGGTACAAGCCGAGGCCGATCGCGAGGAAGTTGAGCGCCACGCCGCTGATCGTCTGGTCCGCCTTATAGGTGATCGACGCAACCGCGTGAGGCAGCGCGAACGCAGCCCCCGCGACGGCCGCCGCCAGGAAGCCGATCCACGGGGAGCCGGCGAAATACGTGACGACCGCTCCGGTGAAGGCGCCGATCGTCATCATTCCCTCGATCGCGATATTGACGACCCCGGAACGTTCGGACCAGAGGCCGCCGAGCGCGCCGAACATAAGCGCCGTCGCGTACACGAGCGTAATGTGAATTAAGTCGCTTGCGATATCTAAGCCGCTCATCTAAGCCGCCTCCTTCCGCTGCTTCCGGCCGCGAAACCACCGCGTGACCGGCTTGATGATGCCGCTCGCCGCGAGGAAGAAAATAATAAGCGCGATGATAATGTTCACGAGCTCGGGCGGCACGTTCGCGCCGAACTTCATCCCCGCGGCGCCGAACGTCAAGACGCCCATCAGGATCGCGCCGAGCACCGTGCCGAGCGCTGTCGTCCCGCCGATCATGGCGACGGCGATGCCTTGGAAGCCGTACCCCGGCGATACGGAGAGGACGGATTGGTAATGGAACACGCCGAGAACCTCGACGGCGCCGGCGATGCCGGCGAACGCGCCGCTGATCGCCATGGCGCGCACGATGCCGCCGTCGACGCGCATGCCCGCATACTGCGCGGCGTGGCGATTGAGGCCGACCGCGCGGAGCTCGAAGCCGCCCTTCGTGCGGAATAAGTAATAATGGAAGAACACCGCGCAGGCGAGCGCGATGACGAAGCCGAAGCTCAGCCGGGCGTTGGCGAACAGCTCGGTGACGAACGGGATGTTCAGGTACGCCGTCTCCGCGATCGCGACGGACCGCTGCTGACCGGAAGGCAGGAAGAACGTCTTGACGATATAGTTGACGAAGAACAACGCGATCCAGTTCAGCATGATCGACGTAATGACCTCGTGCACGCCGCGCTTCGCCTTGGCGTAGCCGACCAGCGCGCCCCACAGTGCGCCGGCGAGCGCGCCGGCGGCGACGGCCGCGGCCGCGTGTACGACGGTCGGCAGGAACGTCCACTCGACGCCGACGAACAACGACGCCAGCGAGCCGACGAGGAACTGCCCCTCGGCGCCGATGTTGAACAAGCCCGTGCGGAACGCGAAGGCGACGGCGAGGCCGGTCAAGACGAGCGGCGTAATCTGGCGGATCGTCTCGCCGAAGTTGTACATGCTGCCGAAGGCTTTATTAAGCAGCGCCCTGTAAGCGGCTATCGGATCGTACCCGCCGAGCAGCATGATGATCGCGCCGAGCGCGAGGCCGATGACGATGGCGATCAGCGGCAGGAAGACGACGTCGGTATTTCGTTGGTTGCCGTTCATCTCGCGTTCGCCTCCTTCGCCTTCGCTCCGGCCATCATGAGGCCGAGCTCCTTCTCGTCGGTCCGCGAAGACTCGACGATGCCGACAAGCTTCCCTTCATAGATCACGCCGATTCGATCCGACAACGACATAATTTCTTCCAGCTCGAGCGAGATCAGCAGGACGGCTTTGCCTTGATCCCGCTGCTCGACGAGCCGGCGGTGAATGAATTCGATCGCGCCGACGTCGAGTCCGCGCGTCGGCTGCGCGGCGATCAAGACGTCCGGATTGGCGTCCACCTCGCGCGCGATGATGATCTTTTGCTGATTGCCGCCGGAGAGGGCGCGCGCCTTCGTGCGCTCGTCGGGCGTGCGCACGTCGAACTGTCGGATGAGCTCGCGCGCCTTCTCGTACATCTTCCCGTACTGCAGCAGGCCGGATTTCGTATATTTCGGCGCGTAATAGTCCTTGAGCGCCATGTTTTCGCCGATGTCGAAGTCGAGCACGAGGCCGCGCTTATGGCGATCCTCCGGAATGTACCCGACGCCGGCTTCGGCGATCGTGCGCGGAGACGCGCCGGCGATGGGCTTCCCCTTCAGCAGCACGCGGCCGCTCGACGGCTTCGCGAGTCCCGTCAGCACCTCGACGAGCTCCTTCTGTCCGTTGCCGTCGACGCCGGCGATGCCGAAGATTTCCCCCGCGCGCAGTTCGAACGACAGCCCGTCCAGCGCTTTGACGCCGCGATCGTCCGCGAGCGAGACGTCTCGAACCTCGAGCAGCGTGTCGGTATAGGCCGTCTCCTTCTTCGCGACCTCGAAGCTGACCTCGCGGCCGACCATCTTGGCGGCCAGCTCGTCGGGATGGCTTCCGGCGACGGGCAGCGAGTCGATGACCTTCCCCCGCCGAATTATCGTGACGTCGTCGCATACCTGCATGATTTCCTTCAATTTATGGGTGATCAGAATGATCGTCTTGCCCGAGGCGACGAGCGACTTCATGATCGCCAGCAGCTCTTGAATTTCCTGCGGCGTCAGGACGGCGGTCGGCTCGTCGAAGATGAGAATGTCGGCGCCGCGGTACAACGTTTTCAAAATCTCCACGCGCTGCTGTTGGCCTACGGAGATGTCCTCGACGAGCGCGTCCGGATCGACGGCGAGCCCGTACCTCCGGGATAACGCTTCGACCTCGTCGGCCGCCTTCCGCCGGTCGAGGCGCATGCCGCCCTTCGTCTTCTCCGCGCCGAGCATAATGTTCTCGGTCACCGTGAAGTTATGGACGAGCATGAAATGCTGATGCACCATGCCGATGCCGAGCTCGCCGGCGACGTTCGGATTCGCGATGGCGACGGCCCTTTCGTTAATGCGGATTTCGCCCTCGTCGGGCTGATATAAGCCGAACAGGATGTTCATGAGCGTGGACTTGCCCGCGCCGTTCTCGCCGAGCAGCGCATGAATGCTGCCCTTCTTTACGCGGAGATGGATATCGTCGTTCGCGACGATGCCGGGAAACCGTTTCGTAATGCCGATCATCTCGACTACGAAATTCGGCGGTTGGGCCATTCGAGGTTCACCCCTAGACGTTCGAATTCGTTAATCCCGCGCCGATACGCAAAAAGGCTAGCGCGAACTAGCCTTTTTTGCCGAAGCGCCGTATTCGTTTATCAAGCCGCGCTTATTCTTCCGACGTCTCCGGAACGACGAGCTCGCCGCTTTTGATTTGGTCGTAGTACTCTTGTACTTTCGCGAGGACGTCCGCCGGAACGTTCGGATTGTTCTCCGGGAGGCCCACGCCGTCCTCCGCGATGCCGAGATTGACGTGACCCGGGGCGAACGTGCCGTCGACGAGCGATTGCGACACCGTCTGCATCGCTCGGTCGACGCGCTTTATCATGGACGTCAGCGTAATGTCGTTGCCGAAAATGATCGATTGGTCTTTATCCGCGCCGATGACCCACACGTCCTTGCCTGCAGCCTTCTGCTCTTGCGCTTCGTTAAAGACGCCGTCGCCCGTCGCGCCGGCCGCGTGGAAAATAATGTCCGCGCCTTGGTTGTACATCGTCGCCGCCGCCGCTTTGCCTTGGTCGGCCGCCGCGAACGAGCCCGTGTAGTTTTCGATCACTTCCGCGTTCGGATTGACCGCCTTGATGCCTTCGCGGAAACCGGTCTCGAAGCGCTGGATGACCGGAATGTCGATGCCGCCGACGAAGCCGATCTTATTCGTCTTCGTCATGAGGCCGGCGACGACGCCGACGAGGAACGCGCCCTCGTTCTCCTTGAACGTTACGGAAGCGACGTTCGGCGCGTCGACGACGCCGTCGATGATCGCGAATTTCGAATCGGGATTTTGCTGGGCGACGTCGAGAATCGCGTCTTGGAGCAACAAGCCGATGCCCCAGATCAAGTCCCAATCCTCTTGCACGAATTGATTCAAGTTAGGGATGTAATCGGAGTCTTGCGCCGATTGCAGGTAGTTCACTTCGACGCCGGAAGCCTTCGAGAACGCTTGGAGACCTTCCCAAGCGGATTGGTTGAACGAGTTGTCGTTCACGCCGCCGAAGTCGGTGACCATGCCGATCTTGATGTCCGTTGCCGCAGGCGCTTCGGCCGCCGGCTGTTCCGCCGCGGGCGTCTCGTCCGCCGGTTGCCCGGCGTTGCCGCCGCCGCAGGCCGCGAGCATCGTCGCCGCCACGGCGAAAGTCATTGTAAGCGAAAGCCACTTTTTCATTGAGAGTTACCCCCGTCTAGAAATGATGATCATGGGTTGTGCGCGGATGCCGATAACGGTGCACGAAAGCTACTTACATGATTCGCTACGATGTAAGCATTTATTCGGGAAAAAAAGGCTGAGGCTGCACCTCCGAGGGGCGGTCGCAGTACGGCGGTAACGACAAAAAAATTGACCATCGGTAATTATACGGCGGTTTATTATGCTATACGTTTTTCCTTTGACAAGGACGGCATTCGACATGATTCGAGGGGAACGCCATCCACATCACGGGTAGGCGGCTCCGACGTCAATCTTTGCGGAACAGGCCCATGACCCCTACCGTCTCGACCATGTTGACGAAGGCGTGCGGATCGATGTCCCGGACCGACTTGAGCAGCCCATGCAGCTCGTACCTCGTCGTGACGGTCATCAGCATATGGTTGCCGCTGCGCGAGTACCCCCCTTGCGACTCTATCACCGTTATGCCGCGGGGAACGGTCAGCAGCTTCCCGAGGATTTCGTCCTTCTTCGTCGAGACGATGAAGGCGGTTATCTTCATATGGCGCGTATGGATGACGTCGATGACCTTGCCGGTGACAAAGATGGAGATCATCGAATATAATGCGTAATCCCAATTTCGTTCCAACAACCCGAGGACGACGATAACGACGCCGTTGAGGCCGAATAGGAACAGCCCCAATGGGAAATCGTACTTGCGCAGCACGATGGAGCCGATGATGTCGAAGCCGCCGGTCGAGCCGCCCGCCCGGAACGATACGCCGGTGCCGAGGCCGACGAGCACGCCGCCGAAGACGGACGCGACCATCGGATCTTGGTTGAAGCGCGCCTCGGGGACTAGCTGCATCGCGACGACCGTCGCGACGACGGAGAGGAAGCTGAGCGTGACGAACCGTCTGCCGATGAGCACCCAGCCCCAAATAAAAAGGGGCAGGTTCAACGCAAGATATAACCATCCGATGTTCCAGCTCGTCACGTAACCGATCAGCATGGAGATGCCGGACACTCCGCCGCTCAGCAGCTGGTGGGGGATCAAAAAGCCGTTGAAGCCCGCCGCGATCAGGACGGCCCCGCCGATGACGGCCAGCCACTCCCGAACCGATGAGAACCGTATTTTCACTTGAATGTCACCTCTGCGGATAGTATGAGAAGTTTGCCAATTCGTCAAACTGGAAATGAAAACTTTTCATATGCTATAATAGGGGGTATATTCTTAAGTGCGCTAGTATTTTCCGCATAGGAAAATGCTTTTTTTTCGGGTAGTGTGCCCGGTCTCAAAGGAAATTCGGCTCGAGGGAGAAGTACCTGCGTGTCTGGTCTGAAGCGGCTTAAGAGTATCGTTCGCAGACCATATTGGTAAAGGAGTTTGAAGCAAATTTGAAAACGTTCAGC
>JAPSKX010000226.1 GCA_031181325.1 Paenibacillus sp. | reverse complement strand
ATATAACCGCTCGTGACCCCTCATACTAGCACTTTCTATACCCAACGGCACAACTTCCCAGCTCTGGCGGTCTAGGACTACCCGGCGGCGACGGGCTCGACGCTCGGGATGTTTTATTTGTTCGCCGTCGCGGCGAACGACGGCGTGACGGACGCGGAGGCGAAGCGCGCGCGGGACGCCTATTTTCCGTATGTGTGCGGTCTGCATATTCTTCTCGATTATTTGATCGACATGGAGGAGGATCGCATCGGCGGCGATCTGAACTTCTGCGAGTACTTCGAGGATCCGAAGCGGACGGCCGAGCGCATCGGCTGGATCGCGGAGCGGGCGAGAGAGCGGGTGCGGAGCATCGACGACCGGCGGTTCCACGGCATGATCGTCGAGGGCTTGCTTGCGCTGTACTTGTCCGACCCGAAGGTGAGCCGGCAACGGGACGTAGCCGGCGTGACCCGGCGGCTCATGCGGAACAGCCCGTGGACGAGATTGTTTTTCTGGGCGAACAGCGTATGGATTCGCAAGCGGCAAGGCATCGACCGGCCGCAAATCCAGGACGCGCGCTCTTAACCTTAAGGACAGGGAAGGGAAGTAGGAGAGAATGACGGTACAATCGATTGCGGTATTAACGAGCGGAGGAGACTCCCAAGGCATGAACGCGGCCGTTCGCGCGGTCGTGCGCAGCGCGTTGTTTCACGGGCTGAAAGTATTCGCGGTGCAACGGGGCTACCACGGCTTGATTCAAGACGATATCCGGGAGATGGACCTGCGCAGCGTCGGCGACATCATTCAGCGCGGCGGCACGATTCTTCAGACGGCGCGCTCGAAGGAGTTCATGACGCTCGAGGGGCAGCGAATCGGCGCGGACAATTTGCGCAAGCGCGGCATCGACGGGCTCGTCGTCATCGGCGGCGACGGCTCGTACCAGGGCGCGAACAAGCTGCGCCTGCAGGGCATTAAGACGATGGGCGTGCCGGGCACGATCGACAACGATATTCCGTTCACGGACTTCACGATCGGCTTCGACACGGCGGTCGGCATCGTCGTCGACGCGGTCAACAAGCTTCGCGACACGATGACGTCGCATGAGCGCTCCTCCGTCGTCGAGGTCATGGGCCGCCACTGCGGCGACATCGCGCTCTATGCGGGACTCGCGAGCGGCGCGGAAGCGATTCTCGTGCCGGAGATGCCGTTCGACCTCGATCGGATCTCGGGTTCGATGAAGCATCACTTCGCCGGCGGCAAGCGGCACAGTATCATTCTCGTCGCCGAAGGCGTGGGGAAGGGCGAGGAGATCGCGAACCGGATTACGGAGTCGAGCGGCATCGAATGCCGGGTCACGGTGCTCGGCCACATCCAACGCGGCGGTTCTCCGACGCATAACGACCGGATTCTCGCGAGCCGCTTGGGCGACTTCGCCGTGCGCCGCTTGATCGCGGGCGACTCGGGCAAGGGGGTCGGCGTCATTCAGAACGAGCTCGTCGCCACCGATATCGAGAAGGTCGTGAACACGAAGAAGCCGTTCAACAAGGATTTATACGATTTAGCGCTGCGATTGTCGCAGTGACGGACCGAGGGCAGCCGCGCGTCGCGAGACGACGAGGCTGCCCTCTCCTTTTCCGGAGTCCGGACCGTCGTTCCCGCTCTTAACCGAGCGGACGTCGGAAGAACGAGACGATCCGATTCCCGTCCGTCGCGTAGACGTTGGCGTAATCGATAAGCACGACGCGGCCGCTCGAGGTGATCCGGATGTTATTCCGTCTCGGCTTACCGGTTCGGCGGCTGTAAATATCCGAAATCCGGAGCCCGTACGTCTCGCCCAGTTCTAAGACGCGCCGAAGTCGACGTTCGTATTTACGGTCCCGCGGGAAGCGCTTCGTCATCTTCTTCATGACGAGCCACCCGCGTCCGTCGTCGAGCACAGGGCAAAGGTGTTTGCGCAGCGCAGGCGGAGCCTCCCGATACAGCGCCGCTTCCTGCGCGTTGCACTCGATGCCCTTCGGCGCCGACGCGACCTTCAGCACCCGGCCGTCGCCGAGATCGTAGACGATCCGGTGCTTGCCCTCGCCGATCCGCGGGTAATCGAGGTACGGACCCCGCCCGTCGTTCGTTCCTTCCGACAACGCCGCCAGCCACGCTCGAATCGCTTTGCGATCGCTTCCGCTCAGCTCTCTTCTCTTCATGTACGACCCCCCCTTCTCGTACATCCTATGCGGGCTGCGCTCGAGCCGGAAATGCGAATGCCCCTGTCCATCGTTCCGGACAGGGGCATGCGGGGCGTTACCGAGAATGGGCCGTCACGAATTCGTAGTCGCCGCGGAACAGCCGCGACCCGGACACGGTCACGTAGATCGGATTGAACGCGTCGAGCGCGCCGACGAAGTCGAGGTTTCCTCCCAGCTTGTCTTTCGCGTATACGGAAGCCCGGGAACGCAGTGCGCGTTCGAACTGGACGTCCGTCTGCAGCTGTCTGCTCATGCAGCAATCCCCCCCACACTAGCTTTGCCAGAGAACAGGGGGAAATATGTCGGGATTACCGGCCGGCGGGCTTGCGCTTCGCCCAGCCGATCTCCCAGCGGGCGCGGTACAGCGCGAACGCCACGACCGCGAGCTCGCCGGCGGAGCCGGCCGCAAGGACGAGCGGCCCGATGACGCCGTTCCACGACGGAAGCAGCGCGACGAGCAGGACGAGCACGGTCAGCGAAGCGACGGTATTGGCGGTCTGCGACCACATGAACACATGCGTCCGCCGGAACAGCATAAGGAATCCGTTCCCGAAGTCGACCCACGGCAGGAGGAGGCCGAGCAGCGCGAAGCACTTCAGCACGTCGAGCGATGCAGGCAGCAACCGCCCCGTCAGGCCCATCCACGATTCCAACACGAACGCTCCCGCCGGCGTGAAGGCGAGCGCCGCGGTCAGCAGCCCCGGAGCGAACGCGACGAGACGCTGGAATCGAAAGACGAGGCGGGGGGAAGTCGGATAGAAATTCAACACGATCTGATGAATATACGTGAATACGCTCATAATGACGTTAAACACGCTGGATGCGACGGCGAACGAGGCGATCGACAGCTCGACGTCGACGGTCCTGCCGAGCAGCGCGTTCAACGTCGGCGCGACGGCGAGCACGATGAAGGACGAGAACAGAAGCGGACGATAAAACGCGAAAATATGCCGCTTGGACGTCACCCCGTGCTCCTCGATCCGCTCCGGCATGCCCCGAGCGAGCGTTCGCCCCTCCCAATAGCAGACGGCGGCTTCGATCAGCATGCCGGCGGCGAACAGCAAAGCGCCGACCCAGGCTCCGCTTACGCCGCCCGTACGGATGAAATACTGCGAGATGGCGAACATGCCGGCGAGCCGGACGATCATGCCGATCGTCACCCACTTCGTGCGCATCTGAGAGATGATGACGCCGTGATACAAGCATCGCAGCGCGGAGAAGACGCTGACCCACATGAAAAACTGGTATCCGATCAGAATGGCCGGAAGCAGCTTCGGGTCGACGCCGTACAGGTCGCGGAACACGAACGCCCCGAACGGCGTATAGCAGACGAGCGCGCCGAAGGCGACCGTCGCGGCGATCAGCATCCACGTGACGCCGGACATGGCCCGGAACGAGACGCGGTCTCGGACGAGAGCGGAGCACGTCTGTCGGACGAGCACCGCAGGACGCTCGGTAAGGCCGAACAAGCTGCTGCAGATCGCGTATGCGGCGATGGCGAGCTCCGGGTGCGCCGCCTTCGTCAAGGTGGCGTTAATGATGAAATGCGTAACGCTGACGAGGCAAGCGGCAAAGCCGAGCGGTACGAAAAATCGCATCAGACTGCCCATCGTCGGTGCGTTCGTCTTCGGCCCCGCGGCTGCGGTCGCCGGTTTAGGCGCGGTGGCTGCGGCTTCTCCCATCGGTCGCTCTCGCTCCTTCGGCGGATCTTTCCGTCAAGTGATTCATAATAATTTCTTCATTATAACAGAATCCTAAGCGCACGGCGCCCCGACGAACGCAAAGACGGCGCCCCCTCGCGGCCGGAACCGCGTCGGACGCGCCGACGAACCGTTATTCCAAGTCGTAATCGACGCCTTCGGTATACCGATTGACCGCGTTCCACAGCATGAATTCCTCGATGCCGTTATCCTTGAGCGCCCGAATTTGCTCTTCGACTTCCTTCTTGCCGTACTTGATGTAGCCTTTGACCCAAGAAGCGGTAAAGTCCTGAATCCACGGGCGCACGATCGGCTTGAACGGCCCGAGCGGCTCCAGCTTCTCGAACGTATCCTTCATCGCGCCGTCGATCGTGACGTACGGCGCCGCGTCGGGCACCTTCGAGCCGAACCAACCGGCGGAATAGTGGCTCGGATACACCATCGGCGCGATGACGTCCACGTATTTCGAGATGAGCTCGAAATCCTGCCCGATGCCCTCGGCGGCCGGCACGGACGCGGCGTAGCCGAAGATGTCCACGGATACGCGCACGCCGAGCGGCGTCAACTGCTCCCGGGCGTACTTCACGAAGTCGGCGACGACCTCGATCCGCTTGCGTTCGTCTTTCGTATATCGGAGCGTATCCGCCTTGTTCTCGAAGCCTTCCGGAAAGCGGACGTAATCGAATTGAATTTCCTTGAACCCGAGCTTCGCCGCTTCCTTCGCGACCTGCACGTTGTACTCCCATACTTCTTTCCGGTACGGGTTCACGAACGATTCGCCGCGGCCGTTCTTCCATACCGCGCCTTCCGGCGTCACGAACGACAGGTCCGGCCGCTTGTCGGCCAAGACGGAATCCTTGAACACGACGATGCGCGCGATCGGATAAGCGTCGTGCTCCGCAAGCCGGGCGATGAGCGCGGCCGGGTCTTTAATGATCTTCTTCGCGGTGCCCATCTCGAGCAGCGCGGGATCCGCCGTCGGATACGTGATGTAACCGTAATCATCCTTCACGTCGATCACGAGACTGTTCAGCTCGGTATCGTCGACGAGCTTCAGCAGCGTCTCGAGCCGCGCGCCGCCGGCGCTGTGCGCCGTGGCGTATACCCCTTTCACCTGCGGGGCGTCCGGTTGAGGGTCGTCCTTCTCGATCATCGGAATACCGGACGAGCCGCGTTCCGCGTGAACGGCCGCCTGCCGGGCTTGCTCCGTCGCGCGGACCCAATCGTCCAGCGTCGGTTCCGCTCCTGCTTGCGAGGCGCCGCCGATCAGCAGCAGCAATACGGCAACGATACTTTCCATGACAAGACACTCCCCCAATATTCGCTGTCCCCATTATATGACACGTTTCGAGCGGGGCACAGTGGTTTTTTGTCCCACGGCGTCGAAAGATGGGCGGCGATCTTCTCTTTTTTTCGAGAATGGAGTAGGATGTAGGGATGTATATAGAAAACGAAACGATACTTCGGATGGATAGGAAGGACTCCATTGCATAAACAACTGGCCATCGTCAAAGCGTTGAACGCGCTGTATTATTGCTCCAATGCGGTGCTGCTGCCGTATTTGCCGCTGTATTTCGCTTTCCAAGGGTACTCCGCGGTGGAGGTCGGACTGCTCCTCATGGTCGGGCCGTTCGTCGCGATCGTCGCGCAGCCGGTATGGGGGTACGTCAGCGACCGGTTCCAAACGGTAAAGTGGGTGCTTCTGCTGCTCTGGTCGCTTCAGTTCGTCTGCAGCTTCTTCTTGTTTTCGGTAACGGGCTTTCCGTTCACCTTGTTGTTCACGACGCTGCTCTATTTCTTTCTTATGCCTTCGTCGCCCTTGTTAGACTCCTTGACGATCCGGTCGGCGGAGGAGGCGGGCGTCGGCTACGGCACCGTGCGCATGTGGGGGTCGATCGGCTTCTCGATCTTCGCGTCGCTCTCGGGCGGCATTCTGTTCGCGATCGGCGGGGTCGCGAATTTGCAGTGGATCTACTGGGGGGTCTGGCTGCTGCCGATCCTGTTGGTGCTGCTGCTCAAGGACGTGAAGGCGGCCGCGCCGCCGATCACGCTTCGTTCGCTGTCGACCGTCGTCCGCAGCCGCTCGCTGCTCTGGTTCCTGCTGCTCGTCATCGTCATGATGCTGCCGCATCGGATGAACGACGGCTTCCTCGGCCTGCATATGAGCGAGCTCGGGGCGAGCGAGCAGATGGTCGGTCTCGCCTGGTCGATCGCGGCGCTCAGCGAGGTGCCGACGTTCGCGCTGCTCAATCGATATTTGCACAAGATGCATGAGCTGGCGCTCATCGGCGTCGTCGGGCTGCTCTACGTCGCGAGATGGATCGTGTACGCGCTTGCGACCGACCCGTTCGTCCTGCTCGTCATGCAGGCGAGCCATTCGATCACGTACGCGGCGTTCTGGGTGGCCGCGGTCGCCTACGTCGTGCGAATCGTGCCGACCGAGTTCCGGTCCACCGGCCAATCCATCTTGTCGGCGACGTTCGTCGGCGTCGCGGGACTCGCGAGCGGTACGTTGGGCGGCTGGATCGAAGGCTGGGGCGGATACGAGGCCGCGTACATGCTCGGCGCGGTCGCGGCGGGCGTCGCCGGCGCGGCGTTCCTGCTTACGCATGCGGCGCAGCGCGGCGCGCTGCGGCGAGCCGGCCGAGGCGATTAGCTCGGCCGCATCGCCGGCCGCGGTCGGGCCGAAGGGCGGTTGTAGTCGGAGGGAATCCGACTACTGCGCCGGGAAGGGCGGCATAGTCGGAGCAACTCCGACCACAGCGTCCGGAACGGGCCCGAAGGGCGGTTGTAGTCGGAGGGAATCCGACTACAGCGTCCGGAACGGGCCCGAAGGGCGGTTGTAGTCGGAGGGAATCCGACTACAGCGCCGGGAACGGGCCCGAAGGGCGGCATAGTCGGAGCAACTCCGACTACAGCGCCGGGAACGGGCCCGAAGGGCGGCATAGTCGGA
>JAPSKX010000038.1 GCA_031181325.1 Paenibacillus sp. | reverse complement strand
CGCCTGCGGCTTGAGCCGGGATTTGCACCGCGAAGCCGCCCGTCGGATCGGCGGCTCCCGTACCGAGCGTAACGTTACCGGTTGTCGCGACGACGGCGGCCAGCGGCTCCGTCTTCCCGCGAACGAAGGTGTCCCCGGCATACACCGCATCCACCGCGCCGATTACAGGAGGTACCGTATCCCCGAGATCCTTGATCGGATACGTGCTTCCCGTCGTTCCGACGACCGCATCTTGATACGCGTACACTCCGATTTTCACGGCGCCCGCGGGAATGACCGTGCGATCCGGAATCCGCAGCGAATCCCCGCCCGCCAACGCTTTCGGAACGGTGCCGATCGAACCGACCTTTTGGTTCGAGCCGTTCAAGAAATATAGCTTGTAACCTGTAATATTCGTCTCGCCGGACGCTTTGGTCCAGCTTACGACGCCGCCGATCGTTCCGGTATTCGGATCGGTATCGGCGAATGCGGCCCCGCTTGGCGCCGATACTGTCCCCGTCTCGATCGTGCCGAGCGCCGCGGACGTCGTAAGGTCTCCGATCGGGATGACCCGCATCGGATTCAGCGGGGCCCCGTTCGCTCCGAACGACCGGATCGCCAAGTATGCGGCGCCTTCCGGCAAGACGTAGCCGTCCACAACCAGCTCCGGCTCCGCCGACGAGCCGACGGCGCCCAAGTCCGTCCGTAAGGACGAATCCGTCGCCCGCACTTCGTAGGCCGTCTCCGCGATCCCCGCTTCCGCGGTCCATGCGACGGTTCCCGTCACTTTGCCCGCTTCGGCATGCGTATCCGCGAAGGCGAACTCGGCCGACGCGTACAGATCGTTCAACGCCGTCTTGGCGACATGCATGCTTTCGGCGTATTCGTTATAGCTGTAAATCCCGATGGACACCGCTTCCGGAGGAACGGGCTTGTCCGTCAGGGCGACGGAATAAGGTCCGTAGCTTTTCTTAGCGACCCCGGACAATGCCTCGCCCAGCTTCCGCCCGGCTTGATCCAAGAAATACAAACGATAACCGGTAATGTAGGATTGATCCGGGTCGCCCTCGAACGTAATCGTTCCGCTCAGCAACCCAAGTGCGATGTTCGTATCGAAAAAGGCTGCGTTTCTAGCGACGGCCCGCGGAATTTTGATCTCTTCTATGTTGTTGTATCGATAGATTCCTTTCTTCGCTTGACTGTACAGATATACCCTTCCGTCCGCCGCGAAGGCGGCGAGATTCGCCTCGAACGGAAGGTGGAAATGCGGCGCGTCGTCTTTAAAGACTTGCTTCCCGGTAATGACGTAATTCCCCTTCGCCCCGATGACCTGCTGCTGGGTCGACAGCGGCAGTTCATACTTCGCTTGGATGCCGGACAGCGTTACCGTCGTTCCGTCGTCGGACATCGCGTACTTGCCGTTCGCGAAGTAGACGGCGTCTCCGTCTAGAATCGGGTCCTCTTTTGGATACGACACGCCCGTAATCGACGAGGGAAATTGACGGTACTCGCCCGTCGATGCATCGCGGGAGAAGACGAACAGATCCGATCCGGAGGTTCCCTTCTCGCCTACGATGAGTCGGCCGTTCGCGTACAATAAGCCGGCCTCATAGAAGGAGTCGTAGTTCGGAGGCAATGCGTTGCCGCTCCCGTTCTTAAGAACCGCTTGCCTGCTTACGCCGCCGACCGTTTCATATACATTAGAAAATTGATCCGGATCCGTATAGACGATATGATCCGCGCCGACGACCGCGATCCGGCCCGGATTCACCTCGGTTCGAATCGATGCGATGCCGTTCGCGACCGATTCGGCATAGACGGCGTCCGTCACGGCTACGCCGGTCGCGCCCTGGAGCGCGACATAAGCCCTCCCGTCGAAGAGCTCGATCTCTGCCGGTCTGGAGCCGATGAACCGTTCTCCCTCGACGGCATGCGCGTCCCCGTCGATAAACAACAGCCGATTAGCGAGCCCTCTCGTCGCGAGCAGCGTATTCCCCGCGTCGTAGAACGCTAAGTCGGTAACGATATCAGGGACCGAAAGCTTATTGTCGTCCGTCGAATACGTATCCGGCCGCGGCGCCGGGATCGTCAGATCCCATCGCTCGACGCTGTCGGTTTTCGGATTGTACGCGAACACGACACCCGAGGAACTCATGTGCACGTATTCGGTTCCGAACGGAAGCTCCGCCAGCTTCGCCCCCGTCGCGCGGTCGTGGACGTACGTCTTGCTGCCGCCGAAATTTTCGACGAAGACGTAATCGCCTTTTACATAAACGATCTCGGCTCGATCGTTGACTTCCACGTAATCTCCCCGGATTTCGGTCAAATCCCGTTTATTCAGACGGCGTCCCCCGAAGAAGAGATCGTCCCCGTCCACGAGAATTTTTCGATTCGCGTTATCGTAACCGTCGCTTTCGTTATACCGCGTGGAACTAAGCATTACGGAGCCGTCGTAGGCCTCCGCGGACGATGCCGTGACGCCGGATTCGCCCACGTACACGATGTGCGTCTCCGGATCGACGGCCAGATCCGGCTCGTATAAGCTTGAAGTCGCCAGCGCCGCAATCTCTTGCTTCGCGGCGAGATCCACCCGCTTCACGCTGCTCGCGCTGTTATCCTTATGAACGTAATAAAGAGTGTTCCCGTCCACTTCGATCCGGTATGGACTGCTCGCGGTCGGGATCGTATCGACCACGTTGCCGTACACGGCATCGACGACCTGAATCGATGCAGCGCCCGATAGAGGGATATACAACCGGCCGTCGACGATTTCGATATCGGACGGAAGGGAGCCGATCGGCTTGGCCGTCGCGGCGGACAACCCGTTCATGGGCATCGAATATAGCTGCCCCATATCGGTCACGGCATACAACATTCCGTTCGCGTCGTCGGCCGCCCACCCCGTCACATTTCCGCTGATCGCCGCGGAGTCCGTAACCTGAGCCTTCGCTTTCGGCACCTGCATCGTTCCCGCCCCTGTCGTAACGGCGCCGACCAACAAGCAGCCGCTGACGGTTGCCGAAACAGCTTTCTTCATTCGTTGCAGCATTAACAAAATGATAGCCTCCTTCAAAATAGAAAGACCCCATGCGCAGATAGCTGCCCATGAGGTCGGATGAACGATCTGGTTCCTTATTGAGCAACCTGGCAATCATCGATCGTGCTCTCGCACCGATTCGGAAGACCCATGGCTTTGCGTCGCCGCCTTTCGACGGGTTTGCCTTTGTTTCTATGGAACTATGAAATTTGTAGGATTATGTCATATTATAGTGGCGAAAATTGTTATATACAATAGTTTTTGTTTATTTCCGGCAGCGGGGGACATCGAAAAACCCCCGAGCGCCGGAACGATCCGGCGGTCGGGGGGTGGTCGTTGGATAGGATTACTTCTGCGTCACTTCGCTGTGCACGGTCAGCTCGCCGTCTTTCTCGTCGATCAGCACCGTGTCGCCCTTCTTGATCGTGCCGCGGAGCAGTTCCTCGGACAAGCGATCCTCGATGTGCTTCTGGATCGCCCGGCGGAGCGGACGCGCGCCGTACGTCGGGTCGTAGCCTTCCTTCGCGAGGAACGCCTTCGCCGAATCCGTCAGCGAGAAGTCGATGTCTTGCTGCTTCAGGCGCTTGCGCAGCTCCTCGGACATGAGCGACACGATCTGCGCGATGTGCGTCTCGTCCAGCGGATGGAACACGATCGACTCGTCGATCCGGTTCAGGAACTCCGGACGGAAGTTCTTCTTGAGCTCCGCGAGCACCTTCTCGCGCATCGCCTCGTACTGGTTCTTCGTCTGCTGCGCCGCGTCGCCGGCCGTGAAGCCGAGCGTCGCGCCCTTCTTGATCGTATCCGCGCCGACGTTCGACGTCATGATGATAAGCGTATTGCGGAAGTCGACCGAGCGGCCCTTGGAATCCGTCAGACGGCCGTCCTCGAGCACCTGCAGCAGAATGTTGAACACTTCCGGGTGCGCCTTCTCGATCTCGTCGAGCAGCACGACGCTGTACGGCTTCCGGCGGACCTTCTCGGTCAGCTGGCCGCCTTCCTCGTAGCCGACGTATCCGGGAGGCGCGCCGACGAGGCGGGACGTGGAGTGCTTCTCCATGTACTCCGACATGTCGATGCGGATGACGGCGTTCTCGTCGCCGAACATCGCTTCCGCGAGCGCGCGCGCCAACTCGGTCTTCCCGACCCCCGTAGGCCCGAGGAAAATGAACGATCCCATCGGACGCTTCGGATCTTTCAGGCCGGCGCGCGAACGGCGCACCGCGCGGGAGATCGCTTTGACCGCTTCGTCTTGCCCGATGACGCGATTATGCAGAATCTCTTCCATCTTGAGCAAGCGCTCGGTTTCTTCCTCCGCCAGCTTCACGACCGGAATGCCGGTCCAGCTCGCGACGACCTGGGCGATATCGTCCGGCGTCACCTCGGAGTCCGTACGGCCTTGCTTCTCTTTCCACTCGTTCTTCGTCTCCTCGAGCTCGTCGCGCAGCTTCTGCTCCGTATCGCGGAGGGAAGCGGCCTTCTCGAACTCCTGGCTTTGAACGGCGGCGTCCTTTTCCTTCCGAATATCTTCGAGACGCGACTCGAGCTGCTTCAGGTTCGGCGGCACCGTGTACGTGCGCAGGCGCACCTTCGAGCCCGCCTCGTCGATCAGGTCGATCGCCTTGTCCGGCAAGAAGCGGTCGCTGATGTAGCGGTCGGACAAGCGTACCGCTTGCTCGAGCGCGTCGTCGGTGATTTTCACGCGGTGATGCGCTTCGTAGCGGTCGCGCAGGCCGCGCAGAATGAGAATCGCTTCGTCGACCGTCGGCTCGTCGACCGTAATCGGCTGGAAGCGGCGCTCCAGCGCGGCGTCCTTCTCGATATACTTCCGATACTCGTCGAGCGTCGTCGCCCCGATGCACTGGAGCTCGCCGCGCGCAAGCGCCGGCTTCAGAATGTTCGACGCGTCGATCGCGCCTTCCGCGCCGCCCGCGCCGATGAGCGTATGCAGCTCGTCGATGAACAGAATGATGTTGCCCGCTTGGCGGATCTCGTCCATGATCTTCTTCAGGCGGTCTTCGAATTCGCCGCGGTATTTCGTGCCCGCCACGACCGAGCCCATGTCGAGCGTCATGACGCGCTTGTCGCGCAGCGTCTCCGGAATTTCGTTCGCCACGATGCGCTGGGCGAGACCTTCGGCGACGGCCGTCTTGCCGACGCCCGGCTCCCCGATGAGCACCGGGTTGTTCTTCGTCCGGCGGCTCAGCACCTGGATGACGCGCTCGATTTCCTTCGCGCGGCCGATGACCGGGTCGAGGTTGCCGTCCTTCGCCACCGCCGTCAGATCCCGCGCGAGCGAGTCGAGCGTCGGCGTGTTGACGTTCGCCGGCGTATTGCCGTGCGCGCTCGAGGACGCTTCGCTGCTGCCGAGCAGCTGCAGCACTTGCTGGCGCGCCTTGTTGAGGCTGACGCCGAGGTTATTGAGCACGCGCGCCGCGACGCCTTCGCCTTCGCGAATGAGGCCGAGCAGGATATGCTCCGTGCCGACGTACGTATGGCCGAGCTTGCGCGCTTCGTCCATCGACAGCTCGATAACCTTCTTCGCGCGAGGCGTATACGCGATATTCGTCGGCTGCTCCGAGCCGCGGCCGATCAGCGACTCGACTTCGTCTTGGATTTTCTCGAGCCCGAGACCGAGACCGATGAGCGCCTTCGCGGCGATGCCGTCGCCTTCGCGAATGAGACCGAGCAGAATATGCTCCGTGCCGATATTGTTATGGCCTAACCGAACCGCTTCTTCCTGCGCAAGGGCGAGCACCTTCTGGGCGCGCTCCGTGAAACGTCCAAACATCATAAGTAGACACCTCCGAATATATAGAAAATGAAATTTACTACCGCCGGTTCAGGTTCAGCCGCTCTCGGAACAGCTTCGCGCGATGCGCGTCGCGTTCGTCCGGACTTAGGGGTCGGCCGTAATGCTGCTGCAAATACCCCGGCTGCGTCATGACGAGCAGCTCGTTCATGATTTTCGGGGAGAGCCCCTCGACGAGGCCGAGGTCGACGCCCAGGCGGACGTCGGACAGCCGCTGCGCCGCTTCCTTCGAATCCATGATCTCAGCATAACATAAAATGCCAAACGATCGCCGAATCCGGTCCGTCAATTTCGCTCGGGATTCGTTCAGCAGCTTCTGCCGCGCCGCCTTCTCGTGCTCGATGATTTGCCGCGCGACGCCGTGTAGATTGTCGATGATTTCTTCTTCGGTCTGGCCGAGGGTGATCTGATTCGAGATTTGAAAGATGTTCCCCATCACCTCGCTGCCCTCCCCGTACAGTCCGCGTACGGCGAGGCCGACCTGCTGGATCGCTTGGAGAATCCGATTCATCTGCTGCGTCATGACGAGCGCGGGCAGATGCATCATGACCGAAGCGCGGATGCCGGTGCCGACGTTCGTCGGACAACTCGTCAGGTACCCGTGCTTCTCGTCGTAGGCGTAATCGACGACGCCCTCGAAGATGTCGTCGATCTTCCCCGCGACGTCCCAAGCTTCCTTCAGCTGAAATCCGGGGTACAACACCTGTATGCGAAGATGGTCCTCTTCATTCACCATAATGGAGATCGCTTCGTTGTCGCTGAGGATGACGGCGCCGTTCCGCGCCTCGTTCGCGAGATTCGGCGAGATGAGATGCTTCTCGACGAGCACCCGCTTCTCCAGCTCGCTCATGCCGGCGAGCGGGACGAGATCGAACTGTCCGACCGTCTTCAGTCCTTCTTCCTGCAGCACCGACGCGCAACGGTTCAGCACCTCTTCCGACTGCTGGTTCGTCGCCAGCATCGGGAACGGCTCGTTGCTCACGTTGCGGGCGATACGAATGCGGCTCGAGATGACGATGTCCGAATCCGGCCCGTCGGCCTGCATCCAGCCGCTGACCGCATGCTCCGTATATCTGCTCATGCTTGCGTCCCGCCTCCTCCCGCTATATCGCCGCTTGGCGCTCGAGCTCGCGGATTTGATCGCGCAGCTTCGCGGCCGCCTCGAATTCTTCCTGCTCGACCTTCGCGGCGAGATCCCGCTTCAGCTGCTCGATCTGTCGACGGATCTGCACCTTCTTGCCGACCCGCTTCGGCACCTTGCCGACGTGCGTCGTGTTGCCGTGCACGCGCCTCAGCAGCGGCGCCAGCCGATCCTGGAAGTGCTTATAGCATTCTCCGCAGCCGAAGCGGCCGATCTTGCTGAACTGCGCGTACGTCATGCCGCAGAAGTCGCATCGCGGCTGCGCCGCCTTCTGCTGCGCGCCCGCGGGCTTCCCCGTCGGGTCGAGCTCGAGCAGACCCGAGAGCAGGTTGTGGATCGAGAAGCCGCCCGCGGTGCCGGGGATCAGCTCCCCCTTCTCCCGCGCGCACGGCTCGCAGAAGTGAAACTCCGTCTTGTCGCCGTTCACGATCTTCGTAAAATGCAACGTCGCGGGACGCTTCCCGCATTCCTGACAGAGCATACCGTTCGTCCCCTTTCCCTATGAAACGAATCGTTGCGGTCGATTACTTGGTGAGGAGCGCCACAAGCATCGCCTTGAGCAGCCTTGCTCTGACCTCGTCTCGAAGCGGAAGCTTCAGACCGATCGTCTCGCGGTGCATGGCGGCCTTCATGAGGTTCGCCTCGCGGCAGGAGACGAGCTGCGCTTCCTCGAGCCGATAGATCAGCCCTTCCGCCGCGGATTGATCGATCTCCGCGCCGATCGTCCGGGACACTTCCACGTGAATCATCTCGTGCTTCCCCAGATCGACCTTCTGGATCCGAACGTATCCGCCGCCCCCGCGCTTGCTCTCCACGAGATAGCCCTTGTCGAGCGTGAAGCGGGTGCTGATGACATAATTGATTTGCGACGGGACGCACTGGAATTGTTCGGCCAGCTCGTTCCGCTGCAGCTCGATGATGCCGTCCGCGCTTTGCTGCAGGAGCTGCTTCAAATATTGTTCGATCATGTCGGACGTATTCCGCATGACGGTGACCTCCGTTGGGTCGAGACATCGGCGAAAGTCGGCGCCGAGCTCATTCGTTGACTTTGACTTTCTTTGACTTTGACAACATTATATCCAAAAGTTTCGCTCTTGCCAAGTGGGGAACCCGAAGATCGTCACATTGTTTTCCTTTCCATCAGTATGCACAAAAAAGAGCCCTATATAAGGCTCTCTAACAAATTTCATCGCTTATTTTCGAATTTCTCCAAGCGGACCTGCGTTACTTCTTTCGCAGCTTCGCCTCTACGCCGAATCGGTTCATCTCCGCAGGCGACCATGCGTACGGCGAGCTTCTGTCCCGAAGAAGGCGAATCGGAAGCTGGATGATGACGTAAGCGGCGACCGGCAAGCTCCCGATGCCCACCCACCAGTGCCACGGATCGACGGACGCGTTCGCATGGATATACCATAAGTAGCAGATCCCTATCGGGAGATGCAGCAAGAGAACCGAAGCCAGCCCTGGGTTATAAAACGAATTCAACCTCCTCGGAATCGCTATCCCGTGGAAGGCCAGCTGCGCGATGCCGAACAGCACGGTCAAGATGCCCAGCCAATACCATTCGGGCAGGAGGATCGCCAGAATGTAGAACGGGTACCCCAAGAGAACGTTCACCACGAGACTGCTTTGTTTATTAAGCGGAAACCGGTTCGGCGCCTCCTTCTCCCCCGCGAACGCCACGTTCATGATCGGCGGAAATCCGCCCGGCAGCGCGTATTCCTCGAACTGATGAACCAACAACGCCATAAAGCTAAGCAGCAGAATTTTACGCAAGGGATCGATCTCGCTTCCGAAGAAGCCTACGAAGAACGCCAACCCGACGAACAAGATCCCTCCGACATAATACCAATGGTTCCGTAAGAAGCTCATTCCCCTTGGCTCCTCCCGATTCCGTAAAAACGTTCACTCCTGATTCTGAACGAGATTGCGATGAAACACAAGATCGTTCGGCGTTCCACGAAAACTAACCTGCAGCCGCCTCCGGCGTCATTCGGCAACGGCTCCCGCTTCGCTTCGACGGGCCGGCAAGAGCGCTAAGGTTTCATCAGACCGTATTTGCTTTTCATTCTGTCCAGCTTCTCGAGCATGGGACCGGATAGAACGAAGAGGAAGATCATCGTAGACATGGCGTGCACCGCATCGAACCAAAAGCCCGACGCATAAGCGGCAAGCAATGCCTCCCACCGAAACGGAGCGGCCGCGGTCAGCACCGACCCGATATTGATGATACCGCCGTAGAAAACTAACGTCGCAAGCCCGCCGAACGCGCACAACGTCAGCTTCGACTTTCGAAGGACTCCCGTCCGAAAGACCGCGCCGGCGATGAACCCGATCAAGCCGAAGCTAAACATCTGCCAAGGCGTCCAAGGCCCTTGCCCGAACAAAAAATTCGAAACGAACGCCGCCACGGCGCCGACCAGGAAGCCCGCCTGAGCGCCGAGCGAAACGCCGGCGATGATGACGATCGCCGCCACGGGTTTGAATTGGGGGAGCATAAAGAACGCCGCTCGTCCCGCCACCGCGATCGCCGCCAACACGGCGACGACGAGCAGTTCTCTTGCCTGCGGCTTACGCCGTTCGAACGCCATAGCGAAGGGGACGATCGTATACAAAATAATGAGCAGGCTGACGAAATAATATTTACGATCCTCCAGAACGAACACGCCGGCAAGAATCGTAGCCGGGATGACGACGAGGAGGAGCAATGACGCTCCGAGCGTGCGGCGGCTCATGCGTCTCCCCGTTTCTCGCTTCTCCTGCATAACTCGATCACGCCTTCCGTCGTTACGGCATCCAGCCACACATGGCGGGCCATCCGATTCGCAGCCGTCGTATAAAAGCTGTTCCCCGAGAAGAAGGTTCTCGCTTCATGCTCGGCCGCGACGCTTCCGTCGAAAAACATCGCGCACCGGTCTCCATACGCCGCGCAAAACTCGATATCGTGCGAGACCATCAGGATGGTCACTCCTTGCGATTGCAAGTTTTTTAGAAATCGCCCTAGTTTCTCCTTAAAGAACGCGTCGAGCCCTTTCGTCGGTTCGTCGAGCAGCAGCAGCTTCGGCTCGAGCAGAAGCACCTTCGCCAGCGCCGCCCGCTGTTGCTCTCCGCCGCTCAAATCGTAAGGATGCATGGACAGGAACGGCTCCAGCTCGGCGAATCGAACGACCGCCTCCACCTTGCTGCGCTTCTCAGACTCGCTCAGACGCCGGTCCGAGAGCATTTCGTACAAGTCCGACTCCACGGTCTTCTTCACGAACAAAGCGGTCGGATGTTGCGGCAGCATGCCAAGGCAATTCGCGAACAGCTCGCTTGCCTTCATCTTGGCGGGATCTCGCCCCACGATCCGCACCGTTCCCCGATAAGGCCGAAGGAGGCCGCTCAGAAGCGACAGCGTCGTCGTCTTGCCGGTCCCGTTGCCGCCGACGAAGCAATAAAACTCCCCTTCTTCGACTTCGAAGGATAAATCCTTAATTGTATCCGGCCCGTTCCGTTCATGCCTGAACCAAACCTCCTTGCATTGGATGACGACGGGGCGGGGAAGGCGAGCGCCGTCGGGACGCTTTTCCTCCGACCTCGCAGCCTGCTTGCCGTCCAGATAAGCGTCTAGCCACCGACTCCCCTCCTTCACGGTGACCGGCACGCTAGACACGTTCGCCGCTCCTGCGGCGATCCGCATCGGCGAAGGCATCGCCGCGAACATCGCATGCCGCATGGCGCGGAGGGACGCTCCCCCCTTCGCCGGGGTATCGTCGACGAGGACGCAGCCCTCGTCCATGACGATCAGCCGGTCGGACAGCGGCAGCGCCTCCTCGAGCCGATGCTCGGTCATCAGAACGGTGACGCCCAATTCGCGATTGATCTTGCCGATCATCCCCAAGAAATCCGCCGCCGCGATCGGGTCCAGCTGCGAGGTCGGTTCGTCGAGGATAAGCACGGACGGCTGCATCGCCATGACGGAAGCCAGATTCAGCAGCTGCTTTTGCCCTCCGGAAAGCTCCGATACGCGCTTATGAAACCACGATTGGATGCCGAAGAAGCTCGCCATCTCGGCCACGCGCAATCGAATCGTCCGCTGATCGCAGCCTAAGCTCTCCAGTCCGAAAGCCAGCTCATGCCACACTTTATCCGTCACGATTTGGTTGTCCGGGTTTTGCAGCACGAAGCCGATTTCCGACGCCTGAGTGCGCTGATCCACGTCCGAAATCGCCCGACCGCGATAAAAGACCTCGCCTGTACGTTTGCCGTGCGGCGTCAGGATACTCTTGAGCTGTCGAAGGAACGTGCTCTTGCCGCTGCCGGACTTCCCGCATATCGTGACGAATTCCCCGCCTCGGAAGACGAGCCGGATCTTCCGTAACGTATCGACCTCTTGCAGCGGGAACGCGAAGCTCAAGTCTTCGATGCGATAGATTTCCATTTCATCTCCTCCACGATCTGAACCAAGGCCGGGAACAAGCACAGAATGCCGTAGGCGCTATACCCGATCACCCCGACCGGGGTCGCATCGTTGAACTGTATCGACGGGAAAAAACGTATCGTGTGCTGCCCTGCGACAACGCTTGCGCCGACGGCGGCGATCAGCAAGACCAGGAGCAAGGACGCCGCCCGATCCCGCCGATCGAACCGGAAGAGAGAGAAGCTCGTGCGACCCGGCAGCCCGTACCCTCGCGAGCGCATCGAATCTGCGGTTTCGATCGCGTTCTCCAGCGCCCACGTCGTCAGAATGGATACTATTCGCAGGCCGTGCCGCGCTCTCTTCATCGCGTTGCCTTGGGACGCGTCCCTCCCGATGCATCGTTGGGCGTTCGATACGACCTTGAGCTGCGCCGTATATCTCGGCACGAATCGAAGCGTCATGGAGAGCAGCAGCGACAGCGAGGGCATCATGTTCCCGAATAAATATATGATCTTATCCGATGTCATCACGACGTGAAAGCAGGAGAACCAGATCAGTATCGTGACGAACATGCAGGCCGACGCGATGCCGTACAGCAGCGATTCGAGCGTGACCGGATTTCCGTTGTCCAGATAGAACAGGATCGTCGCGCCCGCATGGGAAAACAACGGATTACAGACGGCAATGAGCACAAGCAGCGGGAGCATATACGTCAAATTGAATTCGAGCGCCTTCCTTCCCTTCAGCAGAGCGGAATACGATGCCGCGCCGACGAGCGAGATCGCCTGCATGACCGGATGAAGAAACGCCATGCCGCATCCGAGGACGACGATGAAATACACCAAAATAACCAGAGGATGAAAGCTCGAGAAAGCGTCCCGCATTAGATCGCTCCTTCCGAAGCGGCGCTATCGTCGCCGACGTCGCGGCCCAGGTCGCAGGTGTATACCCATTCGACGACATCTCCGTCCTTAAGCGCATAGCGGCTGCTTCCGTAGTTCGGAAACCGCCCGTTCACTTTATACATCCACCCGCTCAGCTCTCCGCAATCGAACTCGTAAATATTGTTGATCCCTTCGATATAATTGCTGTCATAAAGCGGTACCATCGAAAACTCCATATGAATTTCGTTCGCCTTCATTTCCCGGAGCAGCACGTCGAACGCCGACTCCCCTTCGCGAAATTCGACTGTCTTCGCTTCGTAAATCACGCCGTCCTCCGGCAATACCTCAAGCTTATCCGGATTGAAGCTGTCCAAGTTATCCAATATCGTCTCGCAGGTAACCGATAGCGTAACGGTCAGCCGCTTCTCCTTGTCGATCTCTGCTTCCTGCCGCTCGACCGGCGCCGGATTCCCCGGGGGCGCGGGATCGGTTAGATATGCGTCCTTCGCCGTCGGCTCTGTATCGGCGTCGGCGCCTACGGACGGAACGATCGGACCCGCGGAGGGAGAAGCCGCGTCGGACGCCTGCACAGCTTCCGCTTGCGACGGAGGGGCATGGTCGGAACGGGGCGTCGGCTCTCCCGACGCCGCCGCTTCCGCGATCGCGTCCGCCTCCTTTTCGACGGGTTTCGGTTTCGTTGCCTCCGAAGGTTTCGGTTCCGGCGCCGCATCGTCCGCTTCGGCCGGAGCCGACGGGGATTCCGGCCGATCCGCGGACGTCGGGAGCTCGGGTCCGGACGGAGCGCCCTCGGTTCCGGAACGCGCGTCCGCAAGCGCCGAATCGTTCGGTTCGATCGCGACCGATTCCGGAAGAACCGCTCCCGTCGGCTTCTTGCGGTCCGGATAGTCCCCGCCCCAGAAGAAGGCGACGGCCAGAACCCCGACGACGCTTAACGCGGCGAGCCATTTCTTCATGGACATGGTTCATCTTCGCCTCCAATAAAGAAGCAAGGGCCGTCGCTGCCCCTGCTTCGCGAGATCGAATGTAAATCTAGTTACTGTCGTTCATATCGTATAGCCGAGGCTTCTCCTGCAAGAAGCGCTCGTAGGCCACAAGAGCGAGCATCGCCTGATCGGTGGCCATCGGATCGACTTCGCCGGGCTTCGCCCCGCCGTTATCGGTTCCGCCTGGCTTCACATGGTAGAACCCTCCGGACGGGTCGGCGAAGCTCGACAAGGCATCGATGGCCGATCTGCCGTTCTTCACGAATCTCGCATCCGCATGCGCATCGATCCCGAGGCCGGACAGCGCGATGACGACTTGAGCGATACTTTCTACGTTCGCGGCTTCGCCGCTGGCGTATCCGCCGTCGGCGTTCTGCGCCTTCGACAGCCATGCGACCGCCCGGTTTACCGCCGCTTTGACTTCCGTATTCGTATCCACGTATGGCGTCAACCCTTGAACAGCCATCGCCGTCACGTCGGCGTCCGCTTCCGTCGCCTGCTCGCCTAACGCCCAGCCGCCGCCGGACATTTCGCGGTTCAAGATAAACTCGATCAGCCTCTCTCTCGTCGTTTGCGTCATTCCCGCTTGCGCGGCGGGAATGGCGAACGACTTGCTGTCCAACGCGATCAATGCGAAGATCGGGCCGTTGATCCCTTGCTTGACCAACGTGTCGTAATCGGCGAGCGGTTCCAGTAGGTTATACCCGGCCACCCGATCGACGTCTCTCCCGAGCGAGGAGAGTCCCAGGATGACCCTGTCGTACTCCGTCAGCTTCACCGCGTGCAGCTTGCCGAACTTCTGCGCCACCGTGTCTTCCACATTCGAGATGTACTTCGCGTAGTAGGCATCGGGCACCGAAGCATCGGAACGCGCCAGCGCCACTACGGTCCAATCCCCTCCGATCGAGCCGAGCGTCGGGTCGGACACCATCTGCTGCATATACGCCGCCGTCGCTTCGATCTGCTCCCGGATCGCCGCTTGAAACGGCGCATCCGGAAGCTGCTCGGAAGTCCCGGGAGCTCCGGCAGTCTCGCCCTGATAGTGGAACGCTCTCATCGTCACGACGGCCGCCATCTCCCGCGTGACCGTATCCGCGGGATGGAAGCGCTCATCCCATCCCGATATCAGCCCTGCCGACGTTACCGCCAACACATCCTCGCGGGCCCACTCCGCCACTCGATCGAGGTCCTTGATCGCCGCCGCGCTTCCGGCTGTCGGCAGTCGGAGCGCTCTGGATAAGATCGCCGCCATCTGCTCGCGAGTCACCGTCTCGTTCGGTCGGAACCTGCCGTCGTACCCCTCGACGATGCCCGCTTCGTATGCGGCGTCGACGTAAGGAGAATACCAGTCCGAGGAGGCGACGTCGGCAAAGTTCGAACCGGCGGATGCGCTAATGTCCAGCTCCAACGCCCCTGCGAGCATCTTGGCGAATTCCGCTCTCGTTACCGAATTCTTCGGCAGGAACCGCCCGTCATGTCCGTTCAGGATCCGCTTCTTCGTCGCTTCGGCGATCCCGTCGACCGCCCATGGCGAGATCGAACCCGCATCCGAGTACAGTGCCAGCAAATCCATAGGCTGCTCCGTCTCCGGATCGCTTACGGAATACGTGACGAACGTGGTGAAATGATTCGTTCGGATGACCAGATCGCGATCTTTCGCGTACGCGTACGCGTACTTCTCGTCGCCTTGCGTCGCCGCGGCGCCTTCCGCTTCGGACGCATACGAATCGATCGGCGTGAACGTATTTCCTTCCAGGAAGCCCGCGAGCTGTTCCTTCGCTCCCTTCACGACGAACGTCAGCGCCTTGTCGAACAATACCGTCCCGTCGGGGTTCCCCATCGCGAAGGCGCGATGCACCTTCGTATCCCTGCCGGGGACCGCCAGCTGGACAAGTCCTTGAAGCTTCCGGTCGTTCGGATCGACGGCGGTCAGCACTTCGATCCTCGGAGTTCCGGATGTCAGCGCCGTGTCCTTGTCGATCGTGAACGTCACGTCGCCCTTCGCCGCGGTAATCGCCGGGAGACGTTCCTTCACGGCCGAGAGGTTCAGGATTACCTTCGAGGTTACGTTCGGTATGTTGATCGTGATGGTATCTCCGTCGCGCATCCCCTTCTCGAGATCGACGACGAAATCTTCCGACAGGTTCGCGGGAACCTCGATCGCCGTCCCTTTCGCCGGGGCAGCGGCCCCGCCGCCGCCGGCGTTCGGCGTCGACGGGACGGCTTGGCCCAAATCCGCGCCCAGATTCGTCGTGTACCGCCATCGAACGGTATCGCCCGATGTAAGCGCGTGTTTATCGGCGCCGTAGCCCAGGTATACCCCGTTGACATTGACCATCCACCCGCTTCCCGGGCCGTGGTCGAATTCGCCGTCGCCGTCGATGGTCCGCACATAGACGCTTCCGTACTTCGCGCTCCATTCGTACTCATAGCTGATTCCCCGGGCATCCAGCGCCCGCTTCAGCACGCTCCAGGCCGTGTCCCCCGTCTCTAGCGTGATGCTGACGGGAGAGATGACATTGCCCTTGCCGATCGTCAGTTTATCGACGGACAACGTGATCTGTGCGGTCGGCGTCTGTCCGCCGCCTCCCGGGGACACAGCGTCGCTCGTGGCGAACGCGACGAAATCGGTAAAGTGTGTCGTCTTGACGATCAGGTCGCTGCCGCTGTCGTATGCATACTCGTCCTTCCCGCTGGCACGTCCTTCCGCGTCGCCGGCGAATTTCGAAATCGCATGCGCCGCTTCGTTCTGAATATAAGCGGCTTCTTTCCCGCCCATGCCGGTCAAGGTCAAGGTCACGAATCGATCGAATTGCACCTTGCCGGCGCCGCCGATCGTAATCGCATAATAGACCGCGTCGAGTTTCTTCCCGTCGCCGACGATTCCATCCAGCTTGTTCCGCAATCCGGAGTCGGTCGGATCGTTCGAGGTGATCAGCTCCAGCGCGGACGCATCGCCGTCGGTAATCGTCGCTCCCTTCGGGATGACCATGGAGACGTTACCCTTCACGGCTTCGATCTTCGGCAAGCTGCTGCCGACCGGCAGGCTCACGCGAACCTTCGAGCTGTGCCCGCTCGGAATGTCGACCGTGATTTCTTTGTCGGCATCCGCGGTCGTTACCGGAATGATGTAGTGCTTCGCGTCGTTCGGAATCACGATCTTCGGCTGATCCCCGCTCGGCAACGGCAGCTCCGTCGGCGCTTCCGGTTCGGGCCCCGGCTGCGGCTTCGTGAAGTCGTACAGGCGCTCTCCGTTGCCTTCTTTGAATAGCTTGTACGCGACCAGAGCTTGCAGCGCTTGTTCCGTCGCCATGACGTCGGACGCGGCTCCCATCGTATGCGAGAAGCTGCCGTCCGCCAGCCGGAACCGGAGAAGCTTCTCGAGCAAGTCGACGCCGTTCTTCGTGTAAGGGGCCGACGTCGGGTCGATGCCGTTCGCGGTCAGCGCGATGATCGCTTGCGAGACGCTCTCGCTGCTTTCCGCGCCGGCGGAACCATAACCTCCGTTCGGCTTCTGGTTGGCGGACAGCCATTCCGCCGCTCTCCCGATCGCGTCCGCGTTCGATACGGCAGCATTGCCGGCGTACGGCGCGAGGGCGGTCAACGTCATCGCCGTCACGTCCGGATCGCTGTTCCCGGTGCTTAGAGCGAAGCCGCCGTCCGCGTTTTGCTTGGACAAAATCCCCTCGATCAAGGCGGGTCTCGTCCATTTTGCGGCGGCGTCGACCTCATACCCCTTCGAATCCAACGCGATCAGCGCGAAGACGAGTCCATTGATGCCTTGAACCGTCATCCTGTCGTGGTTGGATAACTTCTTAATCAAGTCGTAGCCCGCAACATTCGTCGCGTCGCCGCCGGAGACGGCGATCGCGAGAATCGTCCGCTCCAGATCGGTAACCTTCCGGAAGGTTGCTTGGTTCTCGACGACGTCGTCGACCAGCTTCCGATAATACGATTCCGGAAGCTTCTGTCCGCTTCGGGCTAAGCCGATCGCGCCCCATTCCCCGATGTCCTCCGTCAGCGGCAGAAAATACGCTGCGGCCCCTTCGATGGCTTCCTCGAGATCGATCGTCTGTACGGGCGGCTTCGCGACCAGCGCTTGGCGGGCCGCGATCAGTCCCGCCAACGCCGTATCGGCGTGGTATTGGATCGCGGCGCCGTTCGCCGCTACGGACTTCGCCAACATCAGGTCGTCTTGCAGGGCATGCCAACTTTCAGCCGTGTAGTCGTCCTGCGTCAACGCCTCGATCTCCGCGATCTTGGCGCTCAGCGCCGTCTTATCGGCGACCGTCGTAATGTCCTGCTCATAATCGTCCGTGTAAATCAGCGTGACGACATCGTTGCTCTCCAGCACATAGTCGGCGATGCCGACCATCGCGAATTGCCCGTTGATTAGGTACATCCAGCCGCTCTTGGGTCCGCCGTCGAACGCGGCCAAGCCGCCGACGCTCGTGATGTAATTGCCGCCCTCGTTGACGAACGGAATGTTATTGGCGTTCAGCGCCTTCTCGATGGCGTAAGCGGCGGTTTGCCCCGCCTCGATCTCGAAGCGTGCCGCAAGGCTTACCGATTTCCCGGCCGCAGCGCTGAAGCCGCCGACCGCTACGGTAACCTCTTGCGTCTGCGGAAATTCTTGCATGTAATTGTCGGTGTACCGCAAGACGATGCTGACGTCCTTCGTCAGCACATACCCGGCGATGCCTACGTCCGGATAGGCGCCGTCCACGGTAAATAGCCAGCCGCTCATCGGTCCGCCGTCGAATTCCGCCAGACCGCCGACGCTGGATATATAGTTGCCGCCTGCGTTCTCGTAAGGGATGCCCGCTTCCGTCAGCGCCTTATCGATCGCGTCGGCCGCCGTCTTCCCGACCTCCATCGCGAACGTCGCCGGCGGCAAGAAGACGTTCTTGTCCGCGTTCGCGCTATAGCCGGATACCGAGAACGTAACGGCGATCGTCTGTACGGGCACCTTCGCGACCAGCGCTTGGCGGGCCGCGATCAGTCCCGCCAACGCCGTATCGGCGTGGTATTGGATCGCGGCGCCGTTCGCCGCTACGGACTTCGCCAACATCAGGTCGTCTTGCAGGGCATGCCAACTTTCAGCCGTGTAGTCGTTCTGCGCCAACGCCTCGATCTCCGCGATCTTGGCGTTCAGCGCCGTCTTATCGGCGACCGTCGTAATGTCCTGCTCGTAATCGTCCGTGTAAATCAGCGTGACGACATCGTTGCTCTCCAGCACATAGTCGGCGATGCCGACCATCGCGAATTGCCCGTTGACCAGGTACATCCAGCCGCTCTTGGGTCCGCCGTCGAACGCGGCCAAGCCCCCGACGCTCGTGATGTAATTGCCGCCCTCGTTCTCGAACGGAATGCTATTGTCGTTCAGCGCCTTCTCGATGGCGTAAGCGGCGGTTTGCCCCGCCTCGATCTCGAAGCGCGCCGCAAGGCTTACCGATTTCCCGGCCGCAGCGCTGAACCCGCTGACCGCTACGGCCACCTGCTGCGTCTGCGGAACGCTGGCTTTTTTCTTAACCTGTAAATAATAAATTTTCGGCGTGTTATTGCCTTCCTGCGCAATGACTCTTACAGTTCTAGGTGTCGTCTCGCTTAACGCGATTTCTTTATCGACCTGCGTCCCCGCGGTGCCTCTCATATTGTTGACGTAAATATTCGATGCCGTCCCGTTCGCGGTCACCTTGATCGCGTCCGCGTCGATGACGATATCGTCGTACACGTAGACGTCCGAAGTGACGTACACTTCCTTCGTGACGCTCGCGTCCGCTCCGACGCCCGTCAATACGATGCTGCTCAGATCGGCCGTCTCCTGTACCGTATCGACTGGGACGACCCTCTGAAGGGAAGTGATTTCGGCGCCGACTTCGCCCATGGCGCCGCCGTCGATCTGCACCGCATTCGTAATTTTCACGAAACGAATGCTGCTCAGATACACCGGCTTGCCCTCGTCGTCTACCGCCCAACTGATGTCGATCGGGTCGCCTTTCGTCGATGCCGCCCCGTACGGATTCGACCCCGTATCGAAAGGCGCGCTGCCGTTGGCATGCGAATCCGGGTACCCGAACGCCGTTTTCCTGACGCTGAGGTTTACCCCGGAATACGTATAGGACTCATTATTGAAATCGGCCGGCGCAAGCGGATAATTTGCGGGAATAGGATAATAAGCGTGTTGGTGGGAAGCGTTCGTCTTGACCTGCCCGCTTCCGCCCCGATTGTCTTCCCAGGGGACATCCACCCCGTTCGCACTGGTGAATTCCGGCTCTGGATTCGTATACGTGACCCGGTAATCCCAGATCGTAGCGTCCTCGTAATGCTCGGACCCCGCGATCCGATACCACGGTCCCGGATTTCCCGACCCGTCGTCTTCGGCCACCTCGACGGATGCGGGCTCTTCGTTACCCGAGAAGGCGTTGCCGAACACCGTAAAGTCGACGCCGAACGGATGCTTCGGATCGTTCGGGATCGGTTCGTCGAAGGCGAATACGATGCTTCCCCCGAACGCTCCGAGAGATATGCCGGGCGATCCCGGCGAATTCGTCCACATCGCGTTGATATCCCCCGTGCCGCCCCAAGACGCTTCGTTCACGAATTGTCCCGGCGCCGGAAGCCACTCTATAATCGAACTCGGTCCGGATGACGCGCTCGCCTTCGCCCGCTCTATCGGAACGAACGGAATACCGACCGACGACAACAACACTAACATCGACATAAAAAAGGCTATAAACGGTTTCGATCGAGATCGATAGATCATGCTCATCCTCTTTTTCTAAATTATAGTTTTGAAAAACAATAAAGCCGCCCTAAGTGCTTGGGCGGCTTTTCATCCTCAATATCAAAAAAACGACAACGCGCAAGATGCGCTTGTCTTCGCTTGTTCCTCCTTCTCACCCCCAAAGAATTAGAAACGGTCAATAAATAAAGGCAGGTCTCCTGGCTTATGCATCATCGCTTCTCTTCCCTTCCCATCCCGAAAGCAGGACAGTGGATATGAAGAGTCGCTCCTCATTTACAGTGGTGGGACCGCGTCGGCTTATACCGACTTCCCTATTAAGCATTGCATACGCAATGTATGGCATGCACCTTTATTTAGAAAGCTATGAAATTGTTAAAGCTAATACTATCTTGGCCGGTTGGTTTTGTCTACCACGATTTTCAAGCAGGATCGATCCGAAGAGACCAGCGCATCTCTGCGGCGTCGAAAGCGTCCGGTGATGACATCGATCGATAAATAGCCCCGACGCAAATGGCGCACACTACCCGAGGAGGTGATGAGTCATGAGCGGACGCAATACGCATCCGAAGCGAGACGGGCAGCAGTCGCAGCCGTCCCGCCTCGACCAGCACGGCGAGACGATGGCGAACGACAACGATTTCCAGGACTTCACGGAAGAGCAGCAGGCGGCGATCACGAGTACGGCTTGCGAACAGAAAGATTAATGCGCGGAGCGTTCCCTTCCTTGGGGACGCTCTTTTTTTCTACCGCCGACCCATGACGTACATCCGCGACTTCTGTCAACGACAGTCCCTTCGCCATACATAACGGCAAAGGTCACGAAATAGAACGGATTTTGCCGATATTCACGTTCTTAAGTCGTAGTTTTTTAATTGTCTACAGGAACCGCCTTCTCTTCCTATTCGTACTAGTTAGGAGGTATATAAGAAGGAGGACGAATCCCCGATGAACATGAATCGCCTGGCGGCTTCCGCCGCCGCTCTCGCGCTGCTCGCCTCGAGCGCCTTGCCGGCCGCCGCAGCCGAAACCCGCTCTCCGGTCCGCCTGTCGGTGAACGGAATCGAGCTCGTCGCCCCGGATGCCGCGCCATATGAAGCCGAAGGCACCGTGCTCGTGCCGATTCGCGCCGCGGCCGAACGGCTCGGACTAAACGTATCGTTCGATCCTAGTACGTATGCGGTTACGCTGACTTCGTCCGACATCGAAGCGACGTTCCGAGCCGGGACGTCCAGCGCCGCCGTGAACGGCCGCGAGGCGACCTACTCGCCCGCCTCCGCCGTAACGGCGAACCGCGTCTTCGTGCCGCTCTCCTTCTTCCAAGCCGTGCTCGGCTACGAGACGGCGTACCGGTCGGAGACGAAGACGGCCGAGATCGCGGCGCCGACCGTCTCGCTCGAACCGGAAGCGCTTGTCGAGAACGTGCTGGAGCGGTTGATCGCGGGCGACTATCAAGGGCTCTCCGACGAGTGGTTCACGGACGAGATGAAGGCGGCCGTTCCCGTCGACGCGCTCGCATCCGGTTGGGAAAGCGCGGGGCGGCTCGCCGGCTCTTTCGTCGGCATCGAATCGATCCAAGATGGGCCGATCGACGCGCAGACGACGGGCATTCAGGCGGTCGTCGCCTTCGAAAATTTGAATATGCAGGTGACGCTCGCGGTCAACGAGTCTCGGCAATTGGCCGGCCTGCTGCTGCAGCCGATGGCGGCGGAGGCGGAGGCGCCCGAGACGGTCGTCGAGGAAGCGATCGTCGTCGGCGCAGGTACGGCCTACGAGCTCGGCGGCACGCTAACGCTGCCTGCAGGAGCGGAAGGTCCCGTGCCGGCGGTCGTGCTCGTGCAAGGCTCCGGCCCGAGCGATCGGGACGAGACGACCGGCGCGTACAAGCCATTCCGCGATATCGCGTGGGGACTCGCGCAGCAAGGCATCGCCGTGCTGCGGTACGATAAGCGGACGTATGCGTACGGAGCTCAGTTCACCGCCGAGGAGGCCGCGGCCCTCACCGTCGCGGAGGAGTCGGTCGACGACGCCGTTGCCGCCGCCGCGCTGCTGAAGAACGATGCGCGCATCGATGCGTCGCAGGTGTACGTGGTCGGTCACAGCCAAGGCGGCATGCTGGCGCCCCGCATCGACGCGGAGGGAGGCGACTTCGCCGGCCTCGTCCTGCTCGCCGGGTCGCCGCGCACGCTCTGGGAGATCATCTACGACCAGCAGACGATGTTCCTTGAGGCGTTGGACGACGCCGATCCCGCGAAAGCGGCGAACTTGAGCTTCATTGAAGGGGAATACGAGAAGGCGAAGCGCATCGCCGAGATGAGCGTCGAAGAGGCGAAGAAGACGACGGTGTACGGACTGCCGGCGTATTATTTTCAAGAGATGGATGCGTTCGACTTCCCTGCATACGCGGCCGCGCTGGAGAAGCCGGTGCTCGTCCTGCAGGGCGAAGACGACTTCCAGGTGTACGCGGACAAGGATTTCGCGGAGTACAAGGAAATTCTAGGAGACCGCGAGGGCATTACGTATAAGCTGTATCCGGGGTTGAATCATTTCTTCGTCGATTATGACGGTCCCGGCGCCGGCACGCTCGACGAATACAGCGTACCGGGCACGGTGTCGGAGGACGTCATCGCCGACCTTGCGGCTTGGATCAAACAGCAGAAGTAAGCTTTGACCGGCGGGATCCCCGCCGGTTTTCGTATTCCGCGGTCCGGCAATCCATGGTACAGTACCAGTAATAGATCAGTGTCTTCAAGGAGGCTTACCGTGCAACCTTCGTCGCCGACCGTCCGCCATACCGCATGGATCGACCATATTCCGGCCCTATGGGTCGAACCCGCCGGGGAGCAAGTCTCGCGGCGGCTCGCTCTCTTTCTTCACCCGTTCACCGGCTCGAAGGAAGGCGCTCTCCCGTTCTTAGAGGATCTGGCATCGCAAGGCTACGTCGCGCTTAGCCTAGACGCGTGGCAGCACGGCGAACGCGCGACGGAATCCAAGGAAGCGCTGTTCGAGCGAGTATTCGCCGACTTCCGCCGCCACATGTGGCCGATTCTCGGGCAGACGACCGCGGACGTGCTTCGCGTCATCGATTGGGCCGTCGATCGCTTCGAGGTCGAACCGCGGGTCCGGGTCGCCGGCCTGTCCATGGGCGGCGATATCGCCGTCGCGGCGGCCGGCATCGACGCGCGGATCGAACGCGTCGCCGCAGTCGTCTCGACGGCGGATTGGCTCCGTCCGGGCATGGAACGTCCGCGGCAGCCCGGCGTCTTGCAGCCGCCGGGCGAGCCGGACGCGTATGCTCGATTCTGGTACGAGCGGCTCAATCCGCTTACGAATGTAGGCGGCTACGCTCGCCGTCCGCACATTCATTTCATCTGCGGCGAGGAAGACCGGCACGTCCCGCCGGACGGCGCCATGCGCTTCCAGGCGGCATTGGACGACCGGTCCGTCGAAGTCACGCTCATCCCGGGCATGACGCATAGCGGCGCCGGCGATCCCGACCGCTGGTGGCCGCAATGCCGTCGCTGGTTAACGGAAACCTAGCGCAAATATAGGAGGAGCCGCCTCGACCTCGTGTCGAAGCGGCTCCTCTATTCTTCTACAACCCTAACATACTCCTAAGCACCGCTTCGTCGTCGATGATCGCGACGCCGAGCTCCTGCGCTTTCGTCAGCTTGCTGCCGGCGCTCTCGCCCGCAACGACGAAGTCCGTCTTCTTCGATACGCTTCCGGCCACCTTCGCGCCGCGCGCTTCCAGCAGCTTCGCCGCTTCGTCGCGGGTCATCGTCGGCAGCGTGCCGGTCAGCACGACCGTCTTGCCGAAGAACGGCGAGTCGGCCATGGCCGCCAAGTCCGTGGCGGGCGCCTCTTCGACCGACGGCTTCACGCCCGCGGCCAACATCCGCGCCACCGATTCTTGCACGAGATCGTCCGCGAAGAACGTGTGAATGCTGTCCGCGACGATGCCGCCGACGTCCGGCAGGCCGACGAGCTCCTCCGGCGTCGCCTTCATGATCGCCTCGAGGGAACGGTAGTGGTCCGCGAGCATCTTGGTCGTGGTTTTCCCGGTGTTCGGAATGCCCAGCGCGTACAGGAACGACGCCAGGTCGCGCGTCTTGCTCTTCTCGATCGCCTCGATCAGCTTCTGCGCCTTCTTCTCCCCGAACCGCGTCAAGCCGACGAGATCTTCCTTCGTCAGGTAATACAGGTCCGCCGGATCCTTCACGTCCCGCTCCTCGAGCAGCTGCTCCGCCGTCTTCTCGCTGAACGTCTCGATATCCATCGCGTCCCGCGTGGCGAAGTGCGACACCCGCGCCACGATCTGCGGCTTGCAGCCGAGCTTGTTCGGGCAGAACAGATGCGCGCCGCGCTGCTCGACCGCATGGCCGCACGCCGGGCACGTCGTCGGCGCGACGACCTCGCGGCCGACCTCCTCCGACGCCTTGCCGAGGATCTCCGGGATGACGTCGTTCGCGCGGCGAATGTAAATTTCCGTGCCGATGCCGAACCGGAGCCCCTTGCGCTCGATGTCGTCCATGTTGTTCAGCGTGCAGTTCGACACCGTCACCCCCGCGATGTCGACCGGCTCCACGATCGCGAGCGGCGTCAGCTTGCCGGTGCGGCCGAGGTTCCAGACGACGTCGTTCAGCACCGTCGTCGTCTCCTCCGCCTCGAACTTGAACGCCACCGCCCAGCGCGGGAACTTGTCCGTATAGCCGAGCACCTCCCGGGTGCGAAGGTCGTTGATCTTAACGACGGCTCCGTCGATCAGGAAGTCCAGCTCGTGCCGCTTGCCGGCGAGCCGCAGGAGCTCTTCGTACACGGCTTCGATCGAATCGAAATGGTGCGCGTACGGATTCACCTTGAAGCGATTATCGCGCAGGAACGCGAGCATCTCCATATGCGTCTCGAACGGACGCGCCTCCGACGTGTAGCCCACGTTGTAGAAGAAGGCGTCCAGCTTGCGCTCCGCCGTCACTGCGGGATTCAAGTTGCGGAGCGCCCCCGCCGCGGCGTTGCGCGCGTTCTTCAGCGGCTCCGCCGCCGTCTCGTTGTATTTCTGCAGGACGGATAAATACATGAAGCCCTCGCCCTGTATTTCTAAGACGCCGTTCTTATACGGGATGCTCGCCGGCACGGAGCGGATCGTGCGTACCTGCGCGAGGATGCCTTCCCCGACCGTCCCGTTGCCGCGCGTCGACGCCTGCACGAGCTCGCCGTCGTCGTACGTCAGGTTGAGCGTCAGTCCGTCGAACTTCAGCTCGAGCACGAACGTAGGCGCGGGCAGCGGAGCGTCCGGGTTTTTCTCGTTATAGTCGTTGATCAGCTTAAGCGCCCGCGTGTGCCAAGCGAGCAGATCGTCCTGCGTCTGCGCCTTGTCGAGACTCCACAGCCGCGCCAGATGCTTATGCGGCTCGAAGCCCTTCAGAATGCCGCCGCCGACCCGAAGCGTCGGGGAATCCGGCAGCACCTCGCCGGTCTCCTTCTCGAGCGCCGTCAGCCGATCGTACAGCTTGTCGTAATCCGCATCGCTCAGCTCCGGCCGATCTAACGTGTAATACAAATAATTATGATGATTGAGCTCGTCCACGAGCCGCCGCATCTCTTCCCTCGCCGTCGCCGCCATCCGCTACCTACCTCCGACCGTATGTACATTGGAATAAGGAACTTCCCTGTTCGTTATTCTCATCATAACCTGAAAAACGGCGGAATAACGAATACGAACGTTCCCTATTCCGCCGATTCCTTCGAAAACCCGCCTTCCGCGAGCCGAATAGCGAACCGCCTGCCCCCTATTTCGGCCAACGGACGCCTACCCGCAAAAAATAGCGAACATCGCTGTTCGCCATTCCGCCGACCGAGCGGCCGCCGGCTTACACCTTCGTGATCGGCGCGAACCGCGACAGCAGCTTCTTCACGCCGACCGGCGCCGGGAACGCGATCTGCAGCTCCTTATCGTCGCCGCTGCCTCGCACCGAGACGACCGTGCCCGTGCCCCACTTGCCGTGGGCGACCTTGTCGCCCGGCGCGAAGTCGGCGCCCGCTGCGGCGCCGCCGGCGATCGCCGGCTGCATCTTCGTCACGCGCGGCGGTCCCGCCGTGAAGGCGCTCTTCGCCGCGTCCCCGAGCGTCGACGTTCCGCCGCCGCCTCCGAAGCCCCGCGGCCCGCTGCCGAACGATGAGCCTCCGCCCGAGGCGCCCCCGCCGAAGCCGCTCGGCCGCGTGCCGAACGTCGGCCGCCCAGGGGAGACCACTTCCTTGTACCGGTCCGGAATTTCCTGCAGAAATCGCGACGGGCCGTTCGCCGCCGTTCGCCCGAACAGCGTCCGCATGCGCGCGCACGTCAGGAACAGCTCCTTCTCGGCGCGGGTGATGCCGACGTACGCGAGCCGCCGCTCCTCTTCGAGCTCCTCCGGATCGTTCGCCGAGCGGCTGTGCGGGAACACGTTCTCCTCCATGCCGGCGATGAACACGACCGGGAACTCCAGCCCTTTGGCGCTGTGCATCGTCATGAGCACGACCGCGTCGTTGCCTTCCTCGGGGTCGTTGTTCATCGAATCGATGTCCGCGATGAGCGCTAGGTCCGTAAGGAACGACACGAGCGACTTGTCCTCGTTGCGCTTCTCGAAGTCCTGGGTGACGGACAGGAATTCGTCGATATTTTCGAGCCGGGCCTTCGATTCGAGCGTATTCTCCCGCTGCAGCTCCGCGCGGTATTCCGTCAGCTCCAGCGTCTTCTCGGTCAGCTCCGTGACAGACAAATATTCGACCATGCGGGATAAATTATCGATGATTTCCTTAAACTCCCGCAGCGCCGTCGCCGCCCGCCCCGTCACGTCCACCTGCGAGATGCCGTCGATCATCGCGTACATCGAGACGCCCCGCGCCGCCGCCGCCGCGCCGAGCTTGTCGATCGTCGTGTCGCCGATGCCGCGCTTGGGCACATTGACGACGCGCGCGAAGGAGATGTCGTCGTCCGGGTTCGAGATGAGCCGCAGGTACGCGAGCAGGTCCTTGATCTCCTTCCGATCGTAGAACTTCACGCCGCCGACGATCTGATACGGAATGTCCGACTTGATCAGCACTTCCTCGATGACGCGCGACTGCGCGTTCGTCCGGTACAGAATCGCGTGGTCGGCGTACATTCTGCCGTCGTTCCGATTCTTCCGGATCGTGCCGGCGATGAAGTAGCCTTCCTCATGCTCCGAGTCCGCTAGATAGAGTTGAATCTTATTGCCCTCGCCCGCGTCCGTCCACAAATGTTTCGGCTTGCGCCCCGGGTTGTTCTTGATGACCTCGTTCGCGGCGTTCAGAATGTTCGACGTCGAGCGATAGTTTTGCTCCAACAGGATCGAACGCGCCTCGGGATAATCCGCCTCGAAGTTGAGAATGTTCGAGATGTCCGCGCCCCGCCACTTGTAGATCGACTGATCGGAGTCGCCGACGACGCAGATGCGGTGATGCTTATCCGCCAGCATGCGGCACAGCATGTATTGCGCCCGGTTCGTATCCTGATACTCGTCCACGTGAATATACTGAAACTTGTTCTGATAGAACTCTAGTACCTGCGGCTCTTCCTTGAACAGACGAATCGTCGTCATGATCAGATCGTCGAAGTCGAGCGAATTGTTCGCCTTCAGCCGCTCCTGGTACTTCTTGTACACCTTCGCCACGATGCCGTCGAAGTAGTCGCCGACCTTCTGTTCGAAGCGGGCCGGATCGATCAGCTCGTTCTTCGCATTGCCGATGGCCGCTTGTACGGCGCGGGGCTCGAACTTCTTCGTATCGATATTGAGATCCTTCATGACGTTCCGAATGACCGACAGCTGGTCGCCCGAATCGAGAATGGAGAAGCTCTGCGAATAGCCGATCCGCCCGATGTCCCGGCGCAGGATGCGCACGCACATCGAGTGGAACGTCGACACCCAGATGTCCTGCCCCTGCGGACCGACGAGCTTGCCGACGCGATCCTGCATCTCCCGCGCCGCTTTATTGGTGAACGTGATCGCCAGAATGCTCCATGGCGCTACCTTCTTCGCCCCGATCAAATACGCGATCCGGTGCGTCAGCACCCGCGTCTTGCCCGAGCCCGCGCCCGCCAGAATGAGGAGCGGCCCGTCCGTCGCCTCCACCGCTTCCCGCTGCCGCGGATTAAGCTTCTTCACCGCTTCCAGAATATCTATCATTCGCGCTCAAACCTTTCTTCTATGGAAAATGCTCCGCAACCGACACCCTACGATTGTACAACTCTAACGGTGTCGAGCGCACGAGGCAAAGATTGATAAATGACGTTGCCCACGACGATCGTGTCCGCCGCCCGCGCCGCCGCCTCGGCCTTCTCCGCGCCGTCGATGCCGCCGCCGTAGAACAGCCTCGCGCCGCCGGTCAACGCCGCCCGCGCCTTCGCGACCGCTTCCAGATCGCCGAACGTGCCCGAGTATTCGATATAGACGATCGGCAGCCGAAGCAGCCGGTCGGCGAATCTCGCATAGGCGAGGATATCCTCCGCGTCCACGGGCTTCGCCCCGGCGACGCGCGCCGCCTCGCAATCGGGATTCGCGATCACGTACCCTTCGGCGGCGATCGTCCCTTCCTTCGGCAGCAATCGGCCGTATCGCTTGAGCGCCTCGACATGGTGCCCGACGACGTAATCCAGCTCGCCCGCGTTGAGCGCGATCGGCACCAGATAAACGTCGAACCCGGGCACGACCGCGTCCAGCGTCGTCACCTCGAGCGCGCAAGGCAATTCGTACCGGCGCAGGCGCGACAAGAGGTCGACCGTGTTGTCATAGGTGACCCCGCTCGACCCTCCGACCAATATCGCGTCCGTACCGGACGTACATAGTGCATCCAACGCTTCGTCGCCGATCTCCTTGTCCGGATCCAGCTTGAAGACGTGCTTCCATTCTCCGACGATCCGCTCGATCATGACGCCTCCGACCCGAAACATTTGTTCTTCTTTTTCCAGTCTAAACGAGGCGCAAATGCATGTCAAACCTAGGATTTGGCATAATCGTCATACTTGCCGTCCGGCTCCTTGGCCATGCGGCGAATGATCGTCGTCTCCTCGGCGATCGGGTCCCGTTCCGCTCTGACGCGGTACACGTACGGGGCGCTGATCCGCTCGCGCGCCTCCTCGGTCGTGTCGGGATCCTTGTCGTTCATGATGCCGTCGTGCAGCGTCTCCTCGAGCACGCGCTCCAGCTCGTGGCGTCGTTTGTCATCCATGGCGCTCTCTCCTTCTCGATAGCGATGCAGTATGTTCCCCGATAGGATGCCCAATCGCGGGAAATTTAGGGGCGGGACGCCGGGGAAAAGGGCACCGCGCCGCGTTCCCGACGCAGGCGCGCTGACCCGGAACGGGTCAGGGGCTGGGCGCCGAATCCGCGGCGACCCGGAACGGGTCAGGGCGCGGCGCGACGGCGCAAAAAAGCCCCGCGCACTATAGCGTGCGCAGGGCTTGGCATTACGTCGTCAGCTGCTCCGGCTCGGCCGCGGCGGGCTCCGCAGCCGCCTTCGCGCGGCGGCCGCCGCCCCGCTTCGGCGCGGGCGGCGCCGTCGGCGTCGCTTCCGGCGCGGCAGGCTCCGCAGCCGACGCTTCCGGCGCCGACGCGCGCGAAGCCTCCTCGCGCACCGCCGACGACTGCGCCGGCTCCGGCTCGATGCGGCTTACCGGCGCAGGCGCCTCCTGCCGAGCTTCGCCGCCCGGGCTCGACGCGCTCGCGCCCCCGCCGAAATGCGGCTGCGGCTGCGGCGGCACGTACGCGCCCCCCGTCAGCCCGCCGAACGGCAGGTGATGCGGCAGCGCGAACTCCGGCGGCCGGGACGGCTGCGGCGGCTGCATGCTCATGTACGGGCTGTATCCCTGCATCCGAGGCGCGCTGTTCCCCGGCTGCGGGACGCTCGGAGCCGGAGCGGCGGCCGAAACCGAGCGGCTCGCCGGGAACGCCCGCGCGGCCCGCGCCGTCTCCACCGCTTGCGACGCCGCGCGCTGGACCTCCGTCGCCGGCGCGGCGAACGCCGGCTCCAGCAGCCGATTCTGCTGCAGAATCGCCGTCAGCTGCTCATGCTTGCGAGACGTGTCGTACGCCAGCCGCTCGAACACGCGCCGAACGTCCGGCGCCGTCGACTCCAACGCGGCTTCCGTGTAACTGATCGCGGCTTGTCTCAGCTCGGCGAGAATGACGCCGGACCAGACACGGTCCGTCGCTTCTCCTCGCCTAGGCGCAGGCGGGAGTCTTCGGTCCAATCCGTACGTGTACATTACGAGTATACCCCCGCATTCCTAGGCGATTGTCCGTCGCTCGTGCCCGCATACGTCTGCAACACCTTCGACAACTCCTCCAAGCGCTCGCCGTTCCGGTCGGCCTGATGCGCGAAGAAGCTGCGCAGCTGCGGCTGCTCGCACTCCGCGGCGCCCTGCGCGAACAGCCAGGATAGGCGCTCCTCCGCTTTCGTCGCGTGCGCGAGCCGCACGAGCTCGAGCGACGTCAACGTTCGCTGCATATCGATCATCGTCATGGATGACGCCCCTTTCCGAAAAATCCCTATCCCTTGTAGGGTGCGACATCGGGGGCGATTTTATACATTTTTATGGAAAATGGTCCCCGCCCGCAAACCGAAGAAGCGCCCCTCGCCG
>JAPSKX010000225.1 GCA_031181325.1 Paenibacillus sp. | reverse complement strand
TGCTCGCTTTCTCGAGCTCCTGCAGCCATGCGTTCTTCGTGAAGCTGTCGCCCATGTTGCCCCAGCGAACCGTCAGCACGTCGAGCGCGATCGGTTCGTCCACGATCGGGAGTCCCTCTTTGTTATAACCGCTTTCCGCCCCGCCTTCGGCAGGCGCTTCGCCCGTCGCGCCGCCGGCGCAGCCGGCCAGCACGGCCGCGATCGAAGAGCCGAGCGCGAGATAAGATACCGTTTTTTTCCACATACCGCGTTTCCCCCTCAAATATATTGGAATCATTGCTTCACCGCGCCGATCATGACCCCCTGATTGAAGTGCTTCTGCACGAACGGGTACGCCAGCATGATCGGGATCGTCGAGACGATGATGACGGAATACCGCAATAAATTCGCGAGCCGCAGCGCGATTTCGGCCGCTTCTCCGCTGCCCATGCTCGACTGCATCTGGTTGGTGACGAGAATGTTGCGAAGCACGAGCTGCAGCGGGTACAGCGATTCGTCCTTCAAATAAATCAATGCGCCGAAATAGGAATTCCAATGTCCGACCGCGATCCAAAGCGCGAGTACGGAGACGACCGCCTTCGAGAGCGGCAGGACGAACTGGAAGAAATAACGGAGATTCCCGCAGCCGTCGATCTGCGCGGATTCCCACAAATCGGCGGGAATGCTGTTTTGGAAAAACGTCCGCGCCACGATGATATCGAACACGCCGACCGCGAACGGCAGCACCATGACCCAGAACGAGTTGTACAGGCCGAAATCCCGAATCGTTAGGAAGGTCGGAATCAAGCCGCCGTTGAAGAACATCGTAAACAAAAAGAAGAGCGTAATCGTCTTGCGTCCGAACAAATCTTTCCTCGAGAGCGCGTAAGCCGCCGAAAGATTGACGGCCAGCCCGATCCCCGTCCCGACCAACGTGTAGAAAATCGTATTTCGGTACCCGACCCATATGTTGGAATGATTCAGCAGCTCCTTATAGCCGTCCAACGTAAACCCCTTAGGCCATACCCACACTTGCCCGCTCCCGACCGCGGAAGGATCGCTGAAGGAAGCGATTACGATGAAGTATAGCGGATATAACGTAATCAGGAGAACGAAAGCCGCCCAAACATACAGTAAACCTTCTAGTAGCGTATCGGAGGATCGACGCTTCGGCGTTCTCCGGATCGCTGACGCGAGTTGCATCGCCGCCTTCTCCCTCCCTTCTACCAGAGACTGTTGTCGCTGTACCTTCTCGCGATATAGTTGACGAGCAGCAGCAGCACGAAATTAATGACGGTGTTAAAGAAGTTGATGGCCGCGGAGAAGCTGTATTGCGCGCTTAACAGCCCGATTTTGTATACATACGTGGAGATGACTTCGCTTCCGGAAATATTCAGGTTGTTCTGCATCAAATATACCTTCTCGAAGCCGACGCCGAGCAGACCGCCGATTCGCAGGATGAGCAGCGTCACCGCCGTCGGCATGAGCATCGGAACGTCGATGTTCCATATGTTCTGCCATCGGCTCGCGCCGTCCACCTTGGCCGCTTCATACAAACTCGGGTCGATGGCCGATAACGCCGCGAGGAAGATAATGCTGTTCCACCCCGTCTGCTGCCATACGTCGGACCAGACGTACACGCTGCTGAACAAGGCGCTGGAGCCCATCAGGTTGGGCGCTTCCGCCCCGAACAGGCGATAGACGTGCCCGACGAGCCCGTTCCCCGGGGAGAGCAGAATGAGCATGAGTCCGACGAGCACGACGGTGGAGATGAAGTGCGGCATGTACGTAACCGTCTGGAAGAAGCGCCGGAACCGCTCGACCCGCATCTGGTTCACCAGCAGCGCGAACGCGATCGGGATCGGGAACGTCGCGAAGCTGTAGAGGCTGATGAACAGCGTGTTCTTCATCGTGATCTCGAATTGGTACGATGCGAAATACTTTTCGAAGTACTTGAATCCCGCCCAAGGGCTCCCGGAAATTCCGAAAGCCGGACTGTAATCTTTGAAAGCGATAATGACCCCGTACATCGGTTTGTAGGTAAAGCAGATCAGCAGCGTCACGGCCGGAAGCAGCAGTACATACAGCCCCCAATTCCTCGCGATGCTTCCCGCCGCGCGACGCCGTCGCACGGTCGCCGGACGTAAGCTCACAATCGAATCCCCTCTCTTTCTTGTCGTCCTTCGGAACTATTCTCATCATACCGCATCCGTTCGCGACGAATCGGACCTCCTCGAACGCGGAATCCGGACCTTCCGCGCGAAGTCGGACGCGAGCGCTAGTCGGATCCGGACCTTCCCTGCTCCGATTCGGACCTTCGCGCCGAGAAGTCGCTTGCGTCTTGTTTTCCCGCGGGAACGCTTGCTAATATGAAAATCAACCGGACGCTGCGATCGAGTCGCCGCTCCGAGAGGAGGCCGATACCATCGCGAACCGAGCGGAAGAAAAAATGTATTCGATCAAACATTATGTACGGATCTTGCTCTGGATCTCGTTCATCGCCCTGGTCGTCGATTTCGCGATCAGCTTCTCGTCCATCGCGCTCGTGCGTCAGCAGTCTTCCAGATACTTGCAGGACACGGCGGATCTGTATATCGACCGGATCGACAATAACTTCGCTTACATCCATCATTTCATGGGCTGGACGCTCGCGAACGACGAGAACATGGAGACGATGAGCGAACGGAGCGCCGACGATCCGCTCTTCTTGAAGGCGAACGACAACATCTACAAGCGCTTCGCCGAGCTTCAGAAGAGCCATGGGAAGGAATACAACTTCTTCGTCTACCTAAAAAACAAAGATTTCCTGCTGAACGTCGCGCCGATGACTCTCTCTTACCCCCAATTCGAAGCGTTGAAGCGGACCGTGAACGAGGACGTCGGAAGCGCCGAAATTTATCGAAAATATTATTCCCGGTGGACGACGATCGACTTGAACGGGACGTACTATATGATCAATATCGTTCCTTATCATGATCGGTATTTGATCGGCTTGGTGTCCGCGGACGAGCTGATCCGTCCCTTGCGCGACATCAATCTCGGCGGCGGCGGCTTCGCCGCCTTGGTGAACGAAGACGGGATTCGCGTCACGAGTCCGGTTTCGAACGACGGCAAGTCGATCCGGGATCCTGAGAAGCCCGACTCGCTCCTCGACCGGCTGCAGCCCGGCACGACCGTAGTCCGCGAATTCTCGGATGCCTCCTTCTATATCGAGCTCGTCATTCGATTCGGCGCGTTCGAGAAAATCATGATCGCTCAGCTGCTAGTCGTCGTCTTGGCCGTTCTCATCGCCAGCAATCTATGCTTTATCCTGCTATATTTCCAGAAGCGGGTGTTGAAGCCGATCAAGACGTTCTCCAACAATCTAGCGATTCTGACGAACGAAGGCGAACCGATCGACTTCGAAAACAACAAAATCATCGAATTGGAGAAAGCGAATCGGCAGTTCGTCGACTTGGTGAAGCAAATCCGGGACATCAAAATCGACCTGTACGAACGGGAGCTGGAGAAGCAACGGATGCACTTGAACTATATGAAGCTGCAGATTAAACCTCACTTCTTCTTGAATTGCTTGACGACCATATACAGCATGGCCCAGATGCAGTTGCACGAAGAGATCGAACGAATGACGTTATCGATTTCGAAATATTTCCGGTACATTTTTCAGAACGATCGCGACTTCGTGAGCCTTCTCGACGAGATCGAGCATGTTCGCACGTATTTGGATATTCAGCGGGAGCGCTACCGAGACGCGTTCCATTATCGAGTCGACCTCGACCCGCTGGCGGCCGACGTCCAGCTGCCTCCCCTCCTCATTCAGACGTTCGTCGAGAACGCGATGAAATACGCGGTATCCCGGGATCGCGAGGTTCGACTTACGATCGAGGTCGGCCGGCACATCCAAGGAGCAGCGAGCGTAACGGAAATTCGGATTTCCGACACCGGTCCCGGGTTCCCCGGCGACGTTCTGGAGAAGCTGGCGGCCGGGCAGCCGCTGGATCAATCCGGCGGTACGCGCATCGGGATCATGAACGCCGTGCAGCGCTTGAACTATTTGTACGCCGACGCCGACATCCGCTTCCGCAACGCGGACGGCGCATCGGTCACCATCCTGCTTCCGGATCGTCCGGAAGCGAAGATCGGAACGGAGGAGCGCCCATGAACGCCTTGCTCGTCGACGACGACTACTTCGTCCTGACCGCGCTGGAGAAGAAGATCGATTGGAAGGCGCTGCAGATCGATCGCGTGTATACGGCTCACAACGTCGCGCAAGCCCGGGACATCATCGTCCGGCATCGCGTCGAAATTCTGGTGTCCGATATCGATATGCCGCAGGGAAGCGGATTGGAGCTCTTGGCTTGGATTCGGGAAGAGAAATACGACATGCAGGCGATCTTCCTCACCAATTACGCGGACTTCAATTATGCGCAGAAAGCGATAGAACTGCAGAGCTTCGAATATTTCCTGAAGCCGATCGAGTTCGATAAGCTGATGCTCATTCTGCATAAGGCCGTTGCCCGGGCGAAGCAGCGCCGCAGCGACGAGAAGGCGATCCAGGAGGGCTACTTTTGGCAGAAAAACCATGCGAAGCTGCGAGAACATTTCTGGCGGAAGCTGATCGACGCGAGCACTTCGTTCCCGTTGAAGCCCGCCGACCTAACCCGTTCGATTGAAGAACAGCGCCTCGCCTATCGGTTGACGGATACGTTCCAACCGGTACTGCTCCATATGTTCCCTTATCGCGGCAGCTTAGGGGACACGGAGAAGGGGCTGTTCGACTTCGCGCTGCTGAACGTGTTGTACGAGTCGTTCCAGAGCTCCGACTTCGCCGTCGAGACGATCACGGAAATCAGAGGATATCACTGGATCGCCGTTCTGAGATGGAATCGAACGGCCAAGCCCGATGTCGTTGAAGCGCTGTGCGCTTCCTTCATCCCGAAGGCGAACCGCTACTTGAAGGCGGACGCCTGCTGCACGATCGCCGCTTCCGGCAGCTTAGAGCAGATGAGCGGCATCGTAAGCCGGCTGCTTCGCATGAACGACGAGGTCGTGAAGTGCCGGAATCAAACGTTCCATGCGGAACGCTTCCCCTGCCGCCCCGTCGAGTACGCGCCGCCCGACCTGCCGAAGCTGGAAGAATGGCTGAACCTGAACCGTCCCGAGGCGTTCCTCGCCGAGACGTCGGAATACTTGAGGCGACACCTCGGTCGCCAAACGTTGAATGCGTCCACGCTCAGCCTGTTCCGGCTGGATATCGTGCAGCTCGTCTACTCGTTCCTGAAGAGCAAAGGCATCGAGGCGCATAAGCTGTACGCCGGCCGTACGAACGATCGGCTGCTCGCGCAGTCGCTGGAATCGATCGAGGACATGGAAGCTTATTTGAAATATCTGGTGGTCACCGCCATGGACTATCGAAACTTCACCGAGCAGCCGAAGTCCGTCGTCGAACAGATTAAGCAGCATATCCATACGCACTGCAAGGACGACCTCACCCGCAACGACCTGGCGGAGCTCGTCTACCTCCACCCGGACTATCTGGCGAGGCTGTTCAAGAAAGAAACGGGCGTGTCGCTGGGAAGCTACATTATTCAGGCGAGAATCGCAGCGGCGAAGCATCTGCTCGAGACGTCGAACTTAGCCGTGCAAGCCGTGGCTCAGCGGGTCGGATACGCGAATTACTCTTACTTCGCGAAGCTGTTTCGCCAAGAGGTCGGACTCAGCCCGAACGAATTCAAGCGAGGGGCGAGGAACGAGGACGGATACGAGCCTAGATAGAAAACGCGGCAGTCTCGGACGGTTTCGATCCGTCCTGGACTGCCGCATTTTTTTCGATTACAAGAATGGATTCACTAGCTTGAACTTCAGCCGGATCTCGTCGTCCTCGAAAGCGACCGTGTCGATCTCGGCCGGGATGCGGCCGTCGAGGGCGAGCGGCACGCGGATGGTGCCGATCGGGAAGAGCGACGCCGGCAGCGCGATGTCCTTAAGCGACGAGGAGACATGCGTCGCTATCACATCGGGCTTCTCCCACTCGAGCGTCAATCGATGCGTAAGCGGGAGACGGAACGAGCCGGCGATCGTCACGTCGGTTCGCACGACGAGCGTGTCGCCGGACAGCGTCGCGTCCGCGCCCGTGATTTCCGCCTGTTCGCCGAGCCGGCGCCGTTCGTAGAGATTTGCCTTCACGAGCGCGTTCAACTCCGACTCCGTGATGGAGGTGGATAAGGACTGCGAGGCGATCATCCCCCGCACCTTCTCGGCGATATCCGGTCCGTCCTCCAAGGACCAGTCGAGCGGCGGCTCCGTAGAGACGTAAGCCGCCGTTCCCCCGACGAGAAGCGCCGCGACGGCGAGCAGCCAGAAGACCGGGGCGAAGGCGCGCCGCAACGGGTTAACCTTTTGGGGTACCGCCATCCGGCTCGCCTCCGTTGCCCTCCTTCTTCTCCTTCAGCCAACGAGGGGCGCCCTTGTTCTTCTTGTCGCGATGGCGTTCCTTCGCGACGGGCGCGGCGGCCGGCGCTTTGCCGGCGCGGGCGGCGGGCTTAGGCGCCGCAGGCTTCGCGCCGCGCACGTCCAGCCGCTCCGCGCGCACCGTCGAAGGACGTTCGCCGCTCGGACGCGCTGCAGGGCGCTCGCCCGCCGGCTTGCCGAACCGCTCGCCGCTCGAACGCGGCGCAGTACGCTCGCCCGCCGGCTTGCCGAACCGCTCGCCGCTCGAACGCGGCGCAGGACGCTCGCCCGCCGGCTTGCCGAACCGCTCGCCGCTCGGACGCGCTGCAGGACGCTCGCCCGCCGGCTTGCCGAACCGCTCGCCGCTCGGACGCGCTGCAGGACGCTCGCCCGCCGGCTTGCCGAACCGCTCGCCGCTCGGGCGCTCGCCCGCGACCCTCGCGGGTCGCGCGGCCGCG
>JAPSKX010000224.1 GCA_031181325.1 Paenibacillus sp. | reverse complement strand
GAACCGGTTACTTCGGTTACTGGGAAAGGTATTGAACTTATACAAGGAGGTACAATTGATTTCTACGCGACCTCCTTCAATCATGCACCTGGCAGAAAAATTGGATATCCTGAATGTCTAGGTAACCCAAAACTTTACGAACAATGCGGACGCTTAACCGGCAATCTTCACGAACTGACCAAGCGATACAACCCTACGACAAAAAGACACACTTGGGCATTAAATCATTACCTCTTACGAGCAAAACAGTACATACCATCTGAGCTCCAGCAAATTCTTGATGTCCTTGAAGAACTTAAAGAACAACTGGCTACCCTTCCTGTTAATGCTAACAATTTTGGTTTGATCCATGGTGATATTAATGTAGGAAACTTCATGGTCGATGAATCAGGGAAAATAACGCTCTTCGATTTCGACGAATGCCAGTACAGTTGGTATGTTGAGGACATTGCTATCCAACTCTATTACTTGCTATATGTATTCGGGGAAGAATCGAAATCTGAACGAAAGGTGCAATACGAGCTTTTCATTAGACATTTCGAGCTTGGTTATACTGCGAACGGTCGACGAATGCCTGATGGCTGGATGGATCAACTAAAGCTTTTCCTTAGACTTCGCGAAATCATCGTAATTGTCGGCATGTACCGGAGTTGGGATGTAAGTCGGCCTGACGATTGGACACGCGATTTCTTGCGAGATAGTATAATGCGTATTACGAATGGGATTTCGCTAATCGATGAATTCATGTAAAACGTACGTAGTTGACAAGGGAATATGCGAAATATTCGAATATAGGCAACAAAGAGAAGGTCACCCGATTCCTGCGAAGGTTTTGTGTATAAGTATTTTCGACTCGGATTTACCCAAAGAAAAATTCGATATTGTTACCATAATCGGTTCCGCTGCATACGAGTCTGGGAATATAGAGAAATGTTTAGACTCTTGCTTCAGCTTGCTTAAGCAAGGGGGGACACCTGATGTATATGGAAAATTTGAAAGATCCCCTTTAGAAACGTAAGAGCAGTACATACGAAATACAAATTACCGCATCGAACAAAAGGAATTATTTAAAGCTTTTCCCGAACACCCGCTTTACATCTGTAAAGTAAGGAAATGAGATTAGTTAGCGGATACATTAGCTTCATCGAACAGCGGTAGTCGAGGACGATGCTTTCCAGTCCAAGACTACCGCCGTTTCTTTCATGGATCTCTAATCACCGATATACCACGCCATTTGCCAATCCATCTGAAATCCCCACTAGAAAGCTACAAGAAACGTTGCCTGAACTAAGGGAATCACCTCGGAAAAGAGCCGCGCCCCCCATCGCACCCGACGCCCCGATTCCGATGGACGAGGGACGAGACAGCGTCGAACGCGTCCCTTCGCCTATCGCGTCGCCTCCGTCGGCCGCGTCTCGGCCAAGCTTCCCGCGACGAGGTCGCGAATCGGGGCGGGGCGCGTCGGCAGGACGATCCGCATCGCTGCCGCTCCACCGGCGTCGCCTTCGCCGGCGGAGCGCGTCTCGAGCGTGCACGCTTCCGCGGTCGAAGTCGCTACGTACGGCAGCGCGGCGCCGCCGAGCGCAAGCTGCCCGGCGACGACGGCCCGCCCGAGCGCCGCCAGCGGGATCGACGTCGCTTCCCCTTCATATAAGATCACGTCGATGCCGATCGTGCCGTTCTCTCGCACGATATCGTACCGAATCGCATGATCGCCGAAGGCCGTCTCCGCAAGGTCGATCTCGAAGGGCTGCTCCCCGATGCGCCCGACGCACCGCGGTGGCGCCGCCTCCCGGGAAGGCGGCCAGTCGGCTTCGACCGCGCCGACGGCGCCGCCGAGCTCGAAGCGAAGGCGAAGATCGCTCGCCGCGATCGTACCGTCCTGGATGAGGTGCAGGTTCGGATGGCGATCGCCGCCGTCGGTGCATAGGTGCACGCCGAACAATACGCGGTTTTCCCGCTGCGCGGCCAGCAGCCAGGCGCCGGTGTAATCGTACCCGTCATGCAGCGCGCGGAGACGCATGTATACGGGGCCTTGCGCCGTCGCTACGTAAGCGAGCAGGCTGCGGCGCTGATTCCACAGATCGCCGTGCGTGAACGTCCCGAGGCTGTATTCCTCGGTCGAATGCGTAATCGCGTACCGCCGAGGGCCGCCCGCTTCGACGAGCAGCGGCTGGACCAGCGTCTCGGTCCGCGGCTCGAAGAAGCTCGGAACGAACCGCTCCGGGCAGCGGATGCGATTGCCGTACCACATCGTGTGGTAGCGGAACTCGTCTTCGGCGAGCCACGCCGCGCGCCCCGCCAACGCATGCTGAAGGAACGACAGCACGGAAGGGGTCATCAGTTCGGAATACGCGCGCGCGTGCGGGCCGGACCACTGTCCGGTGCGCGGATGGAAGCGATCGGCGACGATCGCCCACGCCACGTCCAGCAGCTCCGCGGCGAGCCGTTTCGCGATCGGGCTTCCCGTCTCCGTGTAGATGCTGGACAACTCCTCGATCGCGACCGTCGTATAGGTCGGGCTATTGAATTCTTGGAAGGTGCCGTTCTCCGTCGTGTATTCGTGGAAGCGGTTCAGGCGCGCTAGTCCGTACGCTTCCGTCTCGGCGTCGCCGAACCATTCGCCCGCGACGAGCGTCACGAACGCGCCCATGATGGCGATGTTCGTGTAGTGCGGACCGACGTTGCGCCGGATAATCGCCTGACAGGCGTTCCGCACCGCCTGCTCGACCGAAGCCCGAAGCGCCTCCGGCAATGCGGCGCCGTGACGCTTCAACGTTAAAATCAGCGGCTTGCCGATGAAATCCGCCCAGTTCCAATCCGGCGGCGACATCTTCTCCAGCGGCTCCTCGTAAAACCAGGACCAGATCCCGAACGTCTTCCGCTCCGGGTCCGTATCCTGCGCCGCGACGAGACGTTCCAGCACCGCGAACGCTCGCTCCCGGTACCGTTCGACCTCGCTGTCCAGCAGCGCTAATGCGTAGTACGCCGCCGTTCGCGTGGAATGGACGCTTCCGATCTCGGGCGTCAGCGTCGTGTGGTAGCCCGGGCTCGAGAACGGCTGCGTCACCGCCCGCATCTCCGGGTTGTACTGCGGTTCCAGCCGTTCCAGCTCCCGAATAAGCATCTCTCGTTCGTTCATACGTCATCTCCTCCGCCGGCGTCCGCCGAACGGAACAGCCGCGCTTCTCCCGGCTCCAGCCGTATGCGGCAGTCCTTCGCTCCCCGGCTTTCCTTGATACCTTGTCCTTCCAAGCTAACGAGCTGCGACACGCCCTCCGCGAACGGAAGCGGCACCTCCGCTTCGACGGCTTCGTCCGCGACGTTCCAGAGAAATACGTACCGATGTCCGTCTTCCCCTCGCACCGAGACGGCCCGCATCGCGGCGCCGCACGGCAGCGCGACCGCTCCGCCCCCAGAGGCGAACGACCGGGTGACCTCGTGCGTCTCGCCCGACCGGACGACCGCGCCGACGTCGAACCACGTCTCGCCGGCTTCGCGCCGCTGCAAGCCGAGCTCCGCGTCGATGCAGAGCGTATCGACGTACAGCGTGCCGAGCGCATCGTCGTGCCCCCGCCCGGCATAGCGCTTCGGCGCGACGTTGCGCCGGCCCGGCCGATACAGCCGCAGCGCCCCGCCGTATACGGCGACGACGCCGACCCGGTCGTCCACGTTCGCCCATGTCGAGCCGAGCGGCATGACCTCTTCCCGCGCGCAGCCCGCGCCTTCGACCTCGAGCGCTCCGACCTCGACGTGCAGCGTACGACGACTGCCGTTAAACAGATCGTTCGGGATCTGAAGGTTCAAGCCGCTCACCGCCTCGACGTAGCTGCGTACCGGAGACGCGGCATGCTGCAGCACGATCATCGTCGTATCGTCCGGCAGCGCGCAGACCGCCGTCCGCTGCTCCGCCAGCCATTCGCGCGGGATGCCTTCGCCGAGCAGCTGCTCCGTGTACACGCGATGGACCCCATAGCTTACGAATCCGCCGGGGAACGTCTGCTGCCCGTGCGAGACGACTTCGTGCGCCGGCAGCGTGCCCAGCCCTTGGATGCGCCCCGCCAAATTCCAGCGCCATTCCGCGAGCGAGCTGTCGCCGGGCGGCAGGCACAGCCCCTGCGGCTTCTCCGCAGCCTGCCATACCCACGACGCGATCCGCTTCGCGCTGCGGTGGAGCGCCGCCCCGTGGAACGCGTCCGACCATGCGAAGGGCGTCGCGTCCGCCGCGGCGTCCGGCCGCGGGTCCGCCGCGGACGGCTCGCCTCCCCAATACGCGCTCATCGACAGCGTCGCGGCCCGGTCCGATTCGAGCCGCGTGTAGTAGTACGGCGACCGTCGCGCAAGCGTCCGGCACCGCTCCGACAGGAACAGCCCGTCGCCGCCGGCCGACTGCTCGCGTTCGACCGTGTCGAGCCAGCCCGTCATCCAGCCGTCGCAGCGTTCGCCCCAGGCGTCCTCCGCCAGCAGCCAGGTCGGGATTAAGTAGTCCTGGCAGTACGTGTACGGCACGCGCGTATCGCCGCCGATCCGCAGCAGCCGCCCGTCGGGGAACGTCAGCCGCTTCACGAGCTCCCACAAGTCCCGAGCCCGGTGGTACAACGCTTCCGGCGGGCGTACGCCCCGGCGCTTGTAGTCGAAATGCAGCATCGCGACGTTCGATAAGCAGATGACCATGTACCCGACGTTGAGGTATCCGTGGTGATGCAGCGCGTACGACGGGAAGAAGTTGTCGCCGACGAACCAATCCGCTACCCGTCTGCCGTCGACGATCCTCTCGTTCGCCGCGTCCGCCGCGACGGAGATCGAATTGACGAGCAGCCGCGAGCCTTGCTCCTTATACGCCTCCGCCTGCGGCAGCTCCGGATACAGGCTTGCGACGCGATGCAGCAAGGCGCCGTTCCAGAGATTGCTCTCCGGCTTGTTGCGCCCGCTCGCGTTGTCCGGATGGCCGACGACCGGGTACGACGAAACGATCCAGTCCGCTTCCGAGACGAGCACGCGCCGCAGCAGCGAGCGGTCGGCGTCCGTCAGCCTGCTTTCTATCGCCTCGACGCCGTGCATCATGCGCTCGACGCCGAGCGCGCTGATCCACGTATGGCCCCACTTCGTGCCGTCCGTGCAGCGGTAATCGCCTTCGCGATGGGAAGCGAGCGAGAATCGCAGCAAGCCGAGCGCCGTCTCGTACAGCTCCTCTCGGGAAAGCGCGCCGCCGCAAGCCTCGAGCTCCGGCGCCGCGGCCATCGCCGCGTACGCCGCGAACGCTTTCTGATTCGTCTGCACTCCCCAGCTGCCGAACCCGGTGCCGTAGCAGCGCAAGTCCGGCCGGTCCGACAGGCGGAGCGCGTCCCGGGCCGCCGCGGCGGCCCACCGCGCGAGCATCGTAATCGAGCGTTCGCGGATATTCATGCGTACCGATCCCCTATTCTATCTTGAATTCGTAGATGTCCTTCGTTAGAATCGCATCCTTGGCGTGATTCGCGTACCAATCGGCGTACCAGTCGTCCACTTGCTTGCCGCCGGCTTTCTCCCAGAACGCCTGCGCATCCGCCGACGCTTGCTCGACCGTATACTTGGCTCCGCCGATGAGCGCTTGCTGCATATAACTCGACATCTGCTCCGACGTGTTCGTCACGATCAATTGCAGGTCTTTCGGCAGCGTCGGCATCTGCTCGACGTGCGTCAGATCCGCCATCGGCCGCGCCGGATCCAGATAAGCCGCGTCCGCTTGTGCGATGATTTCAAGATATTCCGCGTCCACCGGATCGTCCGGGTTCAGCTGGTTTTGGAATTTCGCGCAATCGCCGAACAAGGCAGCGGATACCAGCATCCGATAGTCGGCCGTCCAGCTTTGCTCCTTCTTGTTTTTCTCCGTGTCGATCGGCGTCGGGCAGCCGTTGTCTCCCGCCTTGTAATGCTCGCCTTCGATGCCGAATTGCAAGGTCGACATCGTCGACTCGCGGACGAGGAAGTCGACGTATTTCATCACCGCGACCGGATCCTTCGCGTTCGCATTGATCGCCGCCGTCGCCTGCACCGGGTTGCCGATGACCGGACTGAACTGGCCGAATTCGCTCGCCGGCAGCGGGATCGCCATCACCTTCGCATCCGGGAAGTTCGCCTTCAGCGCCGTGAACGTCGCGTACGCCTCGCCGCCGTTCGCCCCGTAGAAGCCCAACTTGCCGTTGATGAAGTCCTGCTTCGCCTTCTCGCTGTTCTTATCCGTAAGGAAATCCTTATCGATGAGGCCGTTGTCGTACAGCTTCTTGACGAAGTTGTTTTTCGCGATGCCGTTTTCCGTCGCCTTCACCAATCCGCCGTTCTCCACTTTATAATTGACGCTCTGGAACATCTGATTGAGAATCGCGTCGCCGACCGCCGTGACGCCCATCGCGAGCGTATCCGCCTGGCCGTTGCCGTCCGGATCCCGCTTCACGAACGCTTCCGCCGCCGCGTACAGCTCCTCCGCCGTCTGCGGAATGCCGAGCCCGAGCTTGTCGAGCCAATCCTTGCGCACGAAGAAGATGTGATTGGTCACCAAGCCGTTCAAGCGCCCGAATTCGTACATGTTGCCGTCCTCTCGCGTCGCGACTTTCCTCAGGAGCGGATATTTCTCGAGCAGCGCCTTATACTCGACGCTGTGCTCTTCGATCAGATCGTTGAGCGGCATCAGCTGCTTCTGGCTGATCAATTCGTTCCGATACGCCGTATCGTATTCGAAGATGAGATCCGGCGCGGAGCCGGAGGCGAACATGACGTTGAACTTCTCTTTGGATTCCCAGCGCGGGACGGGGACGAACTTCACGTCCGCCGGACCGTTCTCGACCAGCCACTTCGTCCAACGGTTGTTGTCCGCCGTGCCTTCCTCCGGCGGAATCGATCCCCGGTCGTA
>JAPSKX010000223.1 GCA_031181325.1 Paenibacillus sp. | reverse complement strand
TCCGGCGCCGTGTACTTCGCCGGCCACGCTTCGATCACTTGCCACGTCGCCACGTCTTCGCCTTCTTCGCTGACGGCGATGATCGTTACGGTCTTGCGCTCGATGACGCCTTCCACGATGCACTCTTGAATCCACTCGTACAGATCCATGGAGTCCGTCGCGCCCCACTTCAGGGAGATATTGCCGTACTTCGCCAGACCCGGCAGCTTCCGCGGCGTGATAACGTCCGTGCCCTCGCGGTATTCGACGACGTCGAGGGACGCGTCGAAGCCGGACACCTCGCTGAAGCCCGCCTGCTCAATGCCTTCTACTTCCACCCGAAATCGAAACTTGCGATACGGATCATTACGTTCGCCCGCCATGTTTTCCTCTCCTTATCAAAGTGCCGATGACGCGCTGCGCCGAAGCCGCCGCGCGTCTCGGCGCGGATTCGTCTCATGAAACGATGAATGAAGGCCGACGCGAAATTACGCCTCGTTCGTCTTCTGCGTGATTCGGAAGATGACGAATTCCGCCGGCTTCACCGGCGCGACGCCGATGACGCAGATGAGGCGGCCGTTATCGATGTCGTCCTGCGTCATCGTGTTCCGGCTGATGTCGATGTAGAACGCTTCGCCCGGGCTCGAGCCCATCAGCGCGCCGCCGCGCCATACGCGCGTCAGGAACGCGTCGATCGTCCGATGCACGCGCGCCCACAGACGCTCGTCGTTCGGCTCGAAGACGACCCAATTCGTGCCGGCCTTAATCGATTCCTCGAGGAAGATGAACAAGCGGCGAACGTTGATGTATTTCCAGAGCGCGTTGGAGCTCGTCGTTCTCGCGCCCCAGACGCGGATGCCTTGGCCCGAGAAGCTGCGAATGAGGTTCACGCCCTTCGGGTTCAAGATATCTTGCTCGCCCTTATTGTACTGCACGTCGAGACCCGTGCAGCCGCGAACGACTTCGTTCGCCGGCGCTTTCTCGACGCCGCGCGTGCTGTCGCTTCGCGCGTATACGCCCGCCATGGAGCCGGACGGCGGAATGTACACGTTCCGCTTCTCGAGCGGGTCGAACACCTGCAGCCACGGATTGTACATCGCCGCGTAGCTGGAGTCGAACATGTCGCGGTGCGTCAGCACGTCCGGCACCTTCGTCTTCTCGCGCGGGATGTCGAGAATCGCGAAGCGCGAGCCGAGGTTTTCGCAGTGGGCCACGAGCGCGAGCTGCACCGCCGGCTCCGTGACGCCCGGAACGGCCATCAGGCTCGCTTGGTCGTTGTCGATGAACGCTTGGATGCCCGTGCGCTTGCCCGGGCCGTTGTCCTCGCCCATGAAGTCCGCCGCGCTTAATGAGCCTGCGGAGCCGTCGGAGCCGCCGGACAGCGAGATCGTCGCCGAGCCGATCACGTCGAGCGGATGCGTCGCTTCGTCGCTGTGCGCGGCCGTTACGGCGACGAGACCGGAACGCGCCGCGGCCTTCTCGACGTAGTTCGCCGCCGTAATGTTCAGCGAGCACTTCTCGAACTGCTCGACTTCGTCGCCGTATGCGACCGTCAGCGTGAATTCGCACGTGGAGAGCACCTTCGTCGGCAGCAGGCCGCCGTCGACGACGTCGCCCTCGAGCGCGGCTTCCAACTCGATGACGTTGTCGCGGGAGGAGACGACCTTGCCGTATTGCTTCGCGCCGGCCGCTTCGAACGCGACCACGTCGCCTGCATTGAAGCCTGCGCCGTTCTTGACGCGATACTTCGTCTCGCCGACGACTTCGTAAATTTGCGTCTTCGCCTTGCTGGACGGCTCGAGCGCGGCTTGCACCGCGTTGCCCCAAGCGCCCGGATTGCGGGCGGTCAGCGTCAGCGTTCCCGCGGAGCCGCTGGCCGGCGCCGCGTCGCCCGGCGCCACGCGCATGATGTACGCGCGGGATCCGCCGTTCACGAAGTAGTGCTCGACGGCGTAAGCCAAATACCGGTAGGAGCCGAATTGATTTTCCGAAAGATAGGAGCCGAAATTGCGTTTGAAGTCGTTCATGCTCGTCACGAGCACCGGAAGACCCTCCGTAGGACCTCGCTGCGCCAAGCCGATGAAGCCCGCCGTGCTCGTGCTGACGCCGGCGAGCGGTTGTCCCCCGCTGTCAAATTCCTCCACGTACACGCCTGGTGATAAATACTCCGCCATGTTTTCCCGGTATTCGGGTGTTACGCAACACGCGTAATAACAACCGTAACCGGTTCCTCCTTCCGGGGATGTTTATTAGCAAGACCGGCATAACGCGAAAAAAAAAGGCGATTACGGCCGGTCGGTGCATCGGGTATCAGTTCGGCGCCGCTCGCGGTCAGCCTTTGTCCCGGAGCTTGATGTTGCGCTCCGTTACGCGGGAGACGGATCTCGTCCGGGTCGAATCGACGAATACCGGACCTACGGCGTAGCTAAGGGACAGCTTGTATGGAGTGTCTGGGAAGAAGTTGATGACCGTCTCTAACGGTACGTCTTGTTTGGAGATTTTGATCGATTGGTCCGAGCCTGCGAGCGAGCCGACGAGGCGGTCGCCCTTCAGCGCGGCGTGATCGTAGAACGTCTGGATCGTCTTGCCGAGAATGCGGTGTTCGTCGATGCCTCGGGACAAGATATCCGAAGCGGAATGGGCGGTTACCAAATAGAATAAATCCAAGGCGATCGGGGGGAACCTCAGCTCGCCGCCGCCTCGGTCGATATAATCGCTGCTGCGGAAGTCGGTGTTCTCCTTCACGCCGTACAGGAAGAGCGACAGGTTCAGGTCGCCTTTGTCCGCGGGATGCGCGAGACCGACGCCGTCGGGATGCGCGATCAGATCGGGAACGAGGACCGAACGCAGGAGCCCCACGAGCGACATGCCGACGTCCGCGATTACCGTGTATTCCCCGATGATGCCCAGCCTCCCCTACTCGGCGTACGCGCCGAGTCGATCCTTCAGCAGCACTTTGCCGGTTTTCTTATACTCCTGTTTGACCGCTTCGATCAGATGCTTCATCCCGATGGGAACGCCCTCTTCCGCGGCCAGGAACGCGGCCGTCAGGACGACGTTCTTGATTGGACCGCCCGCAAGGTCGAACGTGCGGGACAAATATTCGAAGTCGATGTCGTGCACGACCGGCGACTCGCTCGGGAACGTCGAGCGCCACAATTGCTCCCGCTGCGCGGGGTCGGGGAACGGGTACCGCACGATGAACTGGATGCGCCGCGTGAACGCCTCGTCCAAATTTTGGGCGAAGTTCGTGGCCAGAATCGTCAAGCCGTCGTACTCCTCCATCTTCTGCAGCAAATACGACGTCTCCATGTTCGCGTACTTGTCGTGCGCGTCCTTCACCTCGGAGCGCTTCCCGAACAGCGCGTCGGCTTCGTCGAAGAACAGAATCGCGCCGGACAGCTGCGCCTCGTCGAAGATGTCGCTTAAGTTTTTCTCGGTTTCGCCTATGTACTTGCTGACCATGCGGGACAGATCGATCCGGTACAGCTCGGCGTCCATCTCGCGCGCCATCACCATCGCCGACATCGTCTTGCCCGTGCCCGGCGGACCGGTGAACAGCATGGAGATGCCCTTGCCGTACGCGAACTTGCGCTCGAAGCCCCAGTCCCCGAACACCACGTTCCGGTACAGCAGCCGATTGCATGCTTGACGCAGCAGCGACTTCGTATCGTCCGGCACGATCAGATCGTCCCACGCGAACTTCGGCTCGAGCTTGACCGCCTTCTCGCCGAGCCGGTGACGAACCTGCATGTAGCCCGCGCGGTGAAGCGCCTTCGCGTCTCGGGGCGAGTCCGCCTCGGCGCCCGTCCCCCGTTCCCACGCGAGCAGCCGCTCCGCCGTCCGCACCGTTCGTTCGATGCGGCCGGGCGTGAAGCGGAATTTCGCGGCGAGCGCGGACGCCTCGGCGTCCGGCAGCGGGAACGCTTCGCCGACGGCCTCCCGCCAGAGCCGGCGCCGCGTCGACGGCTCCGGCAGCCGCAGCGGCACGTCGACCCACGCGGCGTCCTCGAACGGCCGCTCGGGCTGCCAAGCGTTCTCGGACATCAGGAACGCCGGGCCGTCGTGGCGGCGAAGCCGATCCGCGAGCCAATCGATCCGCCGGTCGCCCGCCGCGACCAACGCGTGCAGCCGGTCGAAGGCGGGGACCGCCCCGACGAGCCGCGCTTCCCGCAGCGCCGCGTCTATCGTCTCCTTGAAGGGTTCTTCCTCGACGGGCGCCGCCCCGGCGTCCCATTCGAGCAGCCCCTTCCCGATCGAGCCGGCGGCTCTTCGGGCTTGCAGCGTCTTGCCGCTGCCCGTCGGGCCGTGAATCATGTAGACGACCGGCGCGGAGGCGCCGACGGCCGCGCGCAGATGCGCCTCGAGCCGATCGCCGGCGTCTTGGTCGGTCGCGAGCGCAGGCAGCGGATCGGCGGCTTCGTACCGGCGCATGCCGGACATCGCGCCCGCATACGTCCAATCGAAGCCCAGCGCGTACGCGACGATGCGTTCGTCCGCGCGGATCGGCCTCGACAGCGCGGCGCGCGCCGCGCCGTCCGGCGCTTCCTTGCGCAGGAACGCGAACAGAGGGGAGTGCGGCAGAAGCCTCGGGAAGGCATCCCTTCGTTCGCGCTCGGAGCGGCAGCACAAGCGAAGCAATAAGTCGACGCTGGCGAACTTGCTCGTCATGTCGTCTTGCAGGTACGCGTACAGCTTCTCATACTTCCGGTCGATGTCCGGTGCCATCGCCGCCACGAGGCAGCGAACGTCCCATGCGTCGAGCCGGAACGCTTCCCTTATGCGAAGCAGCGGCAACGGGATGCCTTGTTTCATCGTCGAGGCGACGCGGGAGGCGATGTAGTCGTCCCACGCGGCGAGTTCTTGTCGTTCGTCGTCGCCCAGCAGCGCGAATCGTCCTTCGTCGTGCAGCAGCCGCCTCGCTTCCGTCTCGGTAACGACGAGCCCGCGAAACGGGTCCAGCGCGGGATCGTCCGCCGGCGCGGTCATCGACCTGAGTCCGGCTTCGATGAAGATGTCGAGCCGCCGCAGTTCGTCCGCGATGTGCTCCCAAGGGTGTTCGTAGGGCCGAAGCGCAGCGTCGTCTCTCATCGGCCGGCGGCCGCCTTCGCGCCGAGGCGGTCGGCTTCGGCTTCCAGCGACTTATCGTCGTTGAGCGGCATGCCGGCGACCTCGGCGTTCGCCTTGACGCGGCCTTCTCGCTGCTGCACGACGTGCGCCAGCTCGTGACCGAGCAGCTCCTGTCCCGGCCTCGACTCCGGATTGTATTGCCCGGGGGCGAAGTGAATGTCGCTTCCTTGCGTATAAGCGAGAGCGCCCACCTTGGAAGCTTCCCCGCCGACGTGGATGTTCACATCCGAGAAGCTCGTCCCGAACGAAGCCTCCATCTTCTGAAGCACCCCGTCCGGAATGCCGTTCGACTTCCGCTGGATCGCCTTCGAAGGATCGCGCTTCATCTGAAGCTCTTCCTCTTCCAGCTCGGGGCCCTCCGCTTCGCGTTGGATCGCCTTCGAAGGATCGCGCTTCATCTGAAGCTCCTCCTCTTCGGCGCCGCCCATTCGCTGCATCGCCGCAGGCGCGCCCCGCTTCATCTGCGCGATCAGGCGGTGCATCCCGCGGTTGCCGAGTCCCTGCTGCAGTCCGGCGATCGAGGTCATGGCGCCGGCGCCGGTCGCAGAGGGTCCCCTCGTCGATCGCCTCGAAGACGCTTTCGCAGGCCTCGCCATCTTCTCGTGAAACGGCATTATCCTCACCCCCTTGGGTTGATCGTAGCACGAAGATATTCCCATTGTTGCATACGGTTTCTAACGCACGCAATAGTTTTTTTATGAGATAAATTGCCTACTTTCCGCCGTATTTCAAGGCCAAGACGGCGATATCGTCGGAGGGCGGCTTCCCCGCCGCGAACGTCTGCACGCGGTCGACGAGCGCGTCCGCCGTCCCTCTCGGCGAGAGACCGCCGCAGCGCGAGAGCGCCTCCAGCAGGCCGTCCGTCCCGAACCATTCGCCCGAGGGACTTTCCGCCTCCGTGATGCCGTCCGTGTAGAGGATCAGCGTTTGGCCCGGCGCGAGAACGATCTCCCGATCCTCGTATTCGGTATCCTCGAAGACGCCGACCGGCAGATGCTTCGACGTCGCGAGCGGGGCCGCCGCGCCGTCTTCCTCGAGCACGTACGGCGTGCAGTGACCCGCGTCGCAATAGCGCAGCCGACCGGAGCGGACGTCGAGCACGGCGAGAAACATCGTCGCGAACATCGTCGAGTCCTCCGCGTACACTTCCCTGTTAATGCCCGCGACGATCGCCGCGGGCGAGTCGTACGCCCGCGACTTCGCCTTGATCCAAATCATCAGCCCCGACATGAATAACGCGGCGGGCATCCCCTTATCCGACACGTCGCCGAGACAGAGGAGCAGCCGACCGTCCCCGAGGTCGAGGAAGTGGTACAGATCGCCGCCGACCTCGCGGGCGGGCTGCAGCCGCGCGGCGAGGTCCACGCCCGCCGACCTGAACGCGTCGCCGGGCAGGAAGCTGCGCTGAATTTCCTGGGCAATCTTCAGTTCGCTCTCCATCCGCTCCTTCGCGGCGGTCGTCTCCCGCAGCGTCTCCATCGACTTGACGAGCGCCTCGTACAGGAGCATGTTCTCCAGCGCGACGGCCGCCGGCGACGCGAGCAGCTCGAGCAGCCGGAGATCCCCGCGCCGGAACGTGCCGTTCCGCTTCTTATTGATAACCTGCAGCACGCCGAGCGTCTCGCCGTTCGAGACGACCGGCACGCACAGCATGTTGCGGGTCGGCATGCCGACCCGGTTCGACACCCGGTTCGACCACCGCGGATCGTTCGCCGCGTCCGGGATGAGAACCGACTCGCCCGTCTGCGCGACCCAGCCGGCGATGCCTTCGCCCATGCGCAGGCGGATTTCGCGCA
>JAPSKX010000222.1 GCA_031181325.1 Paenibacillus sp. | reverse complement strand
CGTGCCGCTCGCGGAGGAGCCGCCGGGCGCGGTCGAGCCGCAGCCGCGCGAGGAACGCGACCGGCGTCGTCCCCGTCCGCTCGCGGAACACGCGAGACAAGTACGCGCGGTTGTACCCGAGGCTCTCCGCCATCAGCTCGATCGTGATCGGCTCGGCGTATTGCGTCGTCAGGTAGTGGATCGCCTGACGCGCCAGCGCCGCCGCCGGACCGTCCTCGTCGGCGCTCCCGGCTCGCGTTGCGTCCGCGGCCGTCTCCGCGCGGCGCGCATCCGCGTATTCGGCGAGCAGCAGCTGCAGGCAGCCGTTCGCGCGCAGGCCGGCGCCGGCGTCCTTCTCCCGGAACGTCTTCATCGCCCGTTCGAACCATCGGTCCACGCGCGAGCCTTCGCGCGTGGACGCCGTCGGCGCCTCCGGCGACACGCCGGCCGCCGCCACGAGCCGCGCCGCGTCTTCGCCGCGGAACGCGATCCAGCGGTATTGCCACGGCTCCTCTTCGTCAGCCGCGTAGCTGACCAACGCATGCGGGTAGATGACGAAGCTGTCCCCCGCGCCGAGCGCATACTCCCGGCCTTCCGTCGCGAAGATCCCGCGACCGCTCTCCACATAGTGAATCAGGAAATGATCGAACACCTTCGGCCCTAGACGATGACCGGACTTCGTCTGGCTGCGCCCGGTGAACAGCACCTGCAGCGAGGCATGGGCCGCGTCGGGGTCCGGATGCGAGACGACCGCGTAGGTCGGCTTCGGTTTCGGCGACGACGTCATCGCGATTCCCCCCTTTTTTCAAATACAATATCACATTATTCCATGCGGCGATAACATCGCTCCATAGCGAAGACGCGGCAAGTTCCTTATACTGAAAATAGGATCAAACCAAAACGATGCAAAGGACGGATCACCCCATGGCGGATTTCCAGCGATTGAAAGACGAATTCGTTAAGCTGTACGGCGGTTCCGGGGACGACATTCAGACGTTCCACGCGCCGGGCCGCGTCAATCTGATCGGCGAGCACACGGATTACAACGGCGGATATGTGTTCCCGGCGGCGCTCACGTTCGGCACGGCGATGCTGGCGCGTCCGCGCAACGACCGCAAGCTCGGCCTCGCGTCGACGAATTTTCCGGGGTCGGCGAAACATTTCTCCATAGACGAGCTCGTCTACGACGAAGCGGACGACTGGATGAACTATCCGAAGGGCGTCGCGGCGTTCCTGCAGCAGGAAGGCCTCGAGTTCAAGCGCGGCTACGATGTCCTGTTCTCGGGCGCGATTCCGAACGGGGCGGGCCTCTCCTCTTCGGCGTCGATCGAGGTCGTCACGGGCTTCGGGCTGTCGGCGATGGAAGGCGCGGAGCCGGTCGACACGGTGAAGCTGGCGCTGCTCTCGCAGAAGGTCGAGAACCGATTCGTAGGCGTCAACTGCGGCATCATGGACCAGTTCGCGGTGGCGAACGGCAAGAAGGATCATGCGATCCTGCTTATGTGCGACACGCTCGAATACGAGCTCGTGCCGTTCAACAGCGGCGCGTATAAGCTGGTCATCTCGAACACGAACAAGCGCCGCGGCCTCGTCGACTCCGAGTACAACACGCGCCGTTCGCAGTGCGAGCAGGCCGTGCGGGCGCTGCAGTCGCGCATCCCGTGGCTCAAGCTGCTCGGCGAGCTGACGCTCGAACAGTACGAAGCGAACGAGGCTGCGATCGAGGATCCGGAGGTGCGCAAGCGGGCGCGCCACGTCGTGGAAGAGATCGACCGCGTGAAGCGGGCGGTGGCGGCGCTGCGCGAAGACGATCTGATCGGCTTCGGCGCTTTGATGAACGGCTCGCACGAGAGCCTGCGCGACCTGTACGAGGTCAGCTGCAAGGAGCTCGACGTGCTCGTGGAAGAGGCTCGCGCGATCGACGGCACGCTCGGTTCGCGCATGACGGGCGCCGGCTTCGGCGGCTGCACGGTGTCGCTCGTCCATGAAGACGCGATCGATAAGTTTCAGGAGCAGGTCGGCAAGAACTACACGGAACGCACCGGATTGACCGCAGCGTTCTACGTGGCGGACATCGGGGACGGCGTGAAGCGGGTAGGGTAGCATATCCGAAATATCTAAGGAGGTTGGAACCATGGCGGTATTAGTAACGGGCGGTGCGGGGTATATCGGTTCGCACACCGTAGCGGAATTGCTGTCGCGCGGCGAGGACGTCGTCGTCGTAGACAGTCTGGAGACGGGCCACAAGGAAGCGGTGCTCGGGGGCAAGCTGTACGTCTGCGACTTGCGCGACGAGGCGGCGATGAAGAAGGTGTTTTCGGAAAACGACATCGACGCCGTCATCCACTTCGCGGCGAACTCCCTCGTCGGGGAAAGCATGACGAATCCCGGTAAATATTATCATAACAATGTATACGGCACTTTATGTTTGCTGGAGCGGATGCAGGAAGCGGGCGTGAAACGCATCGTCTTCTCGTCGACGGCGGCGACGTACGGCAACCCGGAGCGGGTGCCGATCGAAGAGAGCGACCGCACGGAGCCGACGAACGCGTACGGCGAGACAAAGCTCGCGATGGAGCGCATGATGCGTTGGTTCGATACGGCGCACGGCATGAAGTTCGTGTCGCTGCGATACTTCAACGCGGCGGGCGCGCACGAGAGCGGCAAGATCGGCGAAGATCACAAGACGGAGACGCATCTGATCCCGGTCGTGCTGCAGGTCGCGCTCGGGCAGCGGGAAGCGATCTCGATGTTCGGCGACGACTACCCGACGCCGGACGGCACGTGCATCCGCGACTATATCCACGTGCAGGATCTCGCCGACGCGCATGTGCTCGCGGTGAAGAAGCTGCGGGAAGGCGGCGAGAGCGCCGTCTATAACCTCGGCAACGGCAAGGGCTACTCCGTGCGCGAGGTCGTCGAGGTCGCGCGCCGCGTCACCGGCCACGCCATCCCGGCCCGAGTGGAGCCGCGCCGCTCCGGCGACCCGGCGATTCTCGTCGCCTCGTCGGCGCGCACCGCAGCGGAGCTCGGCTGGCAGCCGAAGCGCGCGTCGCTCGAAGACATTATCGCGAGCGCGTGGAGCTGGCATCGGGCGCACCCGAACGGTTACGCCGACGGGGGCGACCGGCCATGACGGCGCCGTCGCGCGGCGTCGACGCCGCCCGCGAAGTCGAGCGGCTGCTGCAATACGCGCTGCACAAGCGCTTGATCGAGCCGCTCGACGTCGCCTATTCGCGCAACGCGCTGCTTGAGCTGCTTCGGCTCCCCGAGCCGTACGGCGGCGCGGCGCCCGAGGAGGCGCTCGATTCGCCGACCGAGCCGCTCGAGCGGCTGCTCGACTACGCGGCCGAGGCGGGCATTCTCGAGGAGAACACGCTGACGCACAGAGACTTGTTCGACACGCGGCTGATGGGCTGCCTGATGCCGCGGCCGTCGGAGGTCGTGCGCGAGTTCCGCGGCATCGCCGCCGCCGAAGGCGTGCAGGCGGCGACCGACCGGTTCTATGGTCTGTCGATCGATGCCGCGTACATTCGGATGGATCGGATCGCCCGGAACTTGTATTGGCGCACGCCGACCGACTTCGGCGAGCTCGAAATCACCGTCAACCTGTCCAAGCCGGAGAAGGACCCGCGCGAGATCGCCTTGCTGAAGAACGCGCCGTCGGTCGCTTACCCGAAGTGTCTCCTGTGCGCGGACAACGTCGGCTACGCGGGACGGCTGAACCATCCGGCCCGGCAAAACCTGCGCGTCATCCCGCTGCAGCTCGACGGGGAAGACTGGTTTTTCCAATACTCGCCGTATGTGTACTATAACGAGCATAGCATCATTTTCCATAGCGGCCATGTGCCCATGCAAATCTCGGATCGGACGTTCGACCGGCTGCTCGACTTCCTCGACCGGTTCCCGCATTACTTCATCGGCTCGAACGCGGACCTGCCGATCGTCGGCGGCTCGATCCTGAACCATGACCACTTCCAAGGCGGGCGTCATGCGTTCCCCGAGGAGAAGGCGCCCGTCGCCCGGACGTTCTCGCATCCGGAGCTGCCGGACGTGCGAGCCGGTATCGTGAAGTGGCCGATGTCGGTCGTGCGGCTCGTCTCGCATAACCGGGCCCAGCTGCACAAGGCCGCCGCCGCGATGTTGGCCGCATGGCGCGCCTACAGCGACGAGAGCGTCGGCGTGCGAGCCTTCACGGGCGACACGCCGCACAACACGATCACGCCGATCGCGCGGCTGACGCCGAACGGCGAATACGAGCTCGACCTCGTGCTGCGCAACAACCGCACGAGCGACGAGCATCCGGAGGGCATCTTCCACCCGCATCGCGAGCTGCACCACGTGAAGAAGGAAAACATCGGCCTTATCGAGGTGATGGGCCTTGCGGTGCTGCCGGGGCGGCTGAAGGAGGAGCTCGAGGCGATCGCCGCGCTGTTGACGGGGCGCAGCGGCGATTCGGGCTGGCGCCAAGATTCGTCGCATCCGCTGCATAAGCATGCCGCGTGGATCGAGCGCCTGCTCGCGGCGCACGGGACGTCCGTCGCGGAGGCGGCCGCGGAGAAGCTGCTGCGGGACGAAGTCGGCGGCATCTTCCTGCGCGTGCTGACGGACGCGGGCGTCTACAAGCAAGACGCCGAGGGGCAGGCGGCGTTCGCCGCGTTCCTCGCGTCGATGGGCTATCGGTAAACGCAGGACGACGTATGACTTCGCTCCCTTCTTGGCAACCTAAGGAAAACCTTGGAGGGAGGCTTGCGCGAGTGAACCCGCAGGACGTCATCCCCGGACGACGCGTCGAAATCGACGGCTTCGGCGAAGGCGCCGTCGTAGGCAACGAAGAAGACGAAGTCGAGATCGCCGTCTCCGAAGTCGAGACGGTGCGCGTGCGGCCGGAGCGGCTCGACGCGACGGAGTGAATTCGATCCCCCCGTTTGGTATGATAAGGAAGTTATTCCTAATCGTATCGAGCGGGGGGATTTGTTTTGTGGAAAGCGTTGGGTAAGGTGGCGCTCGCCGCGATCGTATTTTTCGTATTGAATCTGATCGTCAGCATTCCGATCGGCATCGTCGCGGGCATCATGGACGCTATGCGGAACGGGGCGAACGTGACGCCGGAGAGCATCACCGAATTGCTGCAGTCGAATCCTTGGTTGCGGACGGCTTCGTATACGTTAAGCGCGTCGACCGGCGTCGTCACGGCGGTTGTCTTGTATTTCGCCATGGAGCGGGACCGTTCTTGGACGCTGGGGTGGAAGCAAGACGGCTGGCTGCCGAAAGGCGTGCTGGGCTTGGCGTTCGGCGCGCTGCTCATCGTCTTGGCGTTCATGATCGTGTGGATGGCGGGGGGCATTCGAATCGTTGACGTCGTATTCTCGAACGAGGTCTTTACGGCGCTGCTGTTCGACGTCTTCCTGTTCGCGGCCGTCGCCGTCGGCGAAGAGGTATTCAGCCGCGGGTACGTATACGGCGTCGTGAAACGGTCGGGCGGCATCGCCGCCGCGGTCGTCGTCTCGTCGCTTCTGTTCGCGCTGCTGCACGCGAACAACCCGGCCGTGCTGTCCAGCGCGTTCCCGATGCTGAATCTGCTGCTGGCCGGCGTCATGCTCGCGCTGCTGCGGGAATGGAGCGGCGGCCTGTGGGTGCCGATCGGCGTTCACTTGACCTGGAACTTCGTACAGGGCGACGTGCTCGGCATGGCGGTGTCCGGCGTGGAGACGCCGTCGATCTTGCAGGTCGAGTCGGCGAACGACTTCGTCTCGGGCGGCGCCTTCGGCCTCGAGGGCAGCTTCGCCGTCACGCTTGTCACCGTCGGCGTCTCCGTCTGGCTGGCGCTCGCGCTTCGGAAGCGAGACGCGGCTGCGGAGGGGCATGGCTCCTTTTCGACGTGATTCCTTTTGTTCAGGAGCCCGTCGCCCTGCAATAACGCCTGCCCTCTTTCGAATCGAAGGGGCGGCGTGTGTGTGGAGGGGAGCGACTCCTTTCCTAGGTGTTTCCCGCTGCTCTGAAGGCGTCGTCCGTTCCTGAGCAAGCGGTATCGAAGGGATGCGAAGTTTCCGCCGAGCCGGATCTGTGCGAACCGCTCCGCCGCTCCTGAGCAGAGGGAATCAAGTACGAAAGAGCGTGCGGAACGGGATACGTCCCGACGAGTCTGAGCAAGAGAGATCAGGTTGGGAAGAACGTGCGAGGGGAGACCCAATCCGCCGCTCCTGAATAGGAGAAATCGGGTACGAAAGAGTGCGCGGGGGGAGATCCGCTCCGGAGCAGGAGGATTCGGCTTGGGAAGAGGCGGCGGAACATAAGAAGAAGGGGCGTGCCGGCTACGGCGACGCCCCTTCTTCTTATGGCTTCACGCCGAACGCTTCGGCCAGCTGCTCGTACGAGCGGATGCGGGCGGCTTGATCGTACACGGGCGTGACGACCATGAATTCGTCCGTCCCGTACCGTTCGCCGGCGGCGAGCAGCTCCGCCTTGACGCGCTCCGGCGTACCGACGAATCGGCGCTGGCGTCCGGTCTGAATCCGATAGAGGTCGAATTCCGTGTACGGGTAATCCTCCGCCGTCGCGACGGACGGCAGCTCCCGAAGCTCCTGCCCGAGCTCGAGGCCGCGATGCTCCGACACCCAGAACCGGGTATAGCCGAAGCGCTCGGCCGCCTGCGCCAACGCGGTCGTTTCGTCGAGCGCGTCCCGGGCGGTCCGTCCTTCGCCGATTTGCGATTGATCGAGCACGCTTAGCCGTACCATATCGCAATCCCTTTCCTTGATAGCGGTATTATACCCCTAACCGTCGAAGTCCCTTAGGGTAGAAGTTTTTGATCGTGCCTTTCGTTTCTTTGCCCCACCCGATCGGATGGCCGTCGTACGTGACGGCGAGCCAGCCGCGATCGCCGGCGCTCGGCAGGGTTTCCCCGCGTAAATAGGCGTCTACGGCCCGTTCGCCGGCGTCCCGCAGCTCGAACCGGAGCGGTATGCGCACCGGTTC
>JAPSKX010000221.1 GCA_031181325.1 Paenibacillus sp. | reverse complement strand
TCTTCAGCGTGCCGGAGACGATCGTGCCGAGCGGCGTCTTGCCGCTGGCGATGTTCGCGTACGTGTCTTCGCCTTCGACCGCGGCTACGCCGTTATCGTACAGCTTCTTGATCTCGTCCCAGCCGGCTTGCGAGATGCCGTATTCGCCGTTCGCGTCTTGGTAGCGCGTCAGAATGCCCGCGACGACGAGCTGCGGCGTAATTTGACCGAGCATCGTCGGCGCTTCGTATTTACCCTGGAATTCCGGATTGTTGCCGAGGTCGAGCCAATCCTTCGGCGCCTTGTCCGCCGGGATGATATCCGGGTTGTAGCCGAGCAGAATCGCCTGCTTCACGAGACCGTGGTAGTAGCCTTCCGGATCGTTGAGGCCCGCTTCGACGTCGGCCGCCCAAGCCGGTACGTATTGGATCAGGACATTTTCCTTCTTCAGGTTTTCGTACAGCATGTTGTTCAGACCGAATACGACGTCCGCTACCGGATTGTTCTTCTCCGCGATCAAGCGATTCGTCAGGTCCGCGCCGCCCGCGCCGACGATCTCGATGTCGAAGCCGGCCGACTTCGCCTTCTCGACGAGCCACTCGCCGCGGCCGTCCGAATTCGCGTTCGTGTACACGATGAGCTTCTCGTTCTTGACCGGCTCTTCGGCCGGTTGTTCCGCCGCGGGCTGCTCCGCCGGCTGCTGCGCGGCCGGTTGCTCCGATGCGTTGTTCGCGTCTTGCCCCTCGTTCGCGTTGCCGCCGCCGCAAGCGGCGAGCATTAGGCTAAGCGTTAAGATGGATGCCGTAATTAAGGACTTTTTCATGATTGTCGTCTCTCCTTCAGGTTTAGGTTTTTATATATATAAAATCAATCCGTCGTACGCCGTTATGATTCCGGCGGGATTGAAGATATCCTCGAACTCGCCATGAAGCAGCTTGGAATTGTGGCTGAAGTGCGTGACGACGATTTTCCCGTCCTGCTTCAAGATCTCGCGCTTTCGGAACTCGCGCTGCGCCTCCAGCACCGTCTCGATGCACATATGGTTTCGGTCGCGCGCGTTCCCGGTGTAGCCGTGCGTGCAATCCAGAATGGCGCAGTCCATCTCCTTCCCCTGCAGCCAGTCCCATGTCGCCTCCGGAAACCAGCCGGAATCATGTCCGTACAGCAGCCGCTTTCCGTTCTTCTCCACCGCATACAAGTAACAGGTTTCCATCTTGTCGTGATCCGCGAGCAGCGGCGTAACCCGCGCGTCCCCCGCCTCTATCGTCTCGAACGGGCGAAGCAAGTGGAACGCGTACCTCGCTCCTTCGAAGCGTCCGATGGCCTTGCGCGTATGGTACATCACCGCGTCGTTCCCGTAGATGTGCATCGGATGCTCCAGTCCGTGCGCGATGCCCTCTCTTCGGCACTCCAGATCGACCGCGTTGAAGTGGTCGGAATGCGTGTGGGTTACCAGCATGTGCTCGATCAAGCTGTAATCGATGTTGTCGCGGAGCGCTTGCATATACGAATCGGGAGAGTAATCGAATTTGATCGTATCGTCGATGATGGCCGAGCTTCGCGTGCGGATGTTTTTTCCGCCCAGCTCCCTCGCCCGATTGCAGTACTCGCAACGGCAGAACGCGTTCGGAAACCCTTCGGCGGCTGCGGTACCTAGAAAGTGAATCTTCATCTCGTAATTCTCCTTGTCTTCCGGCTCGAGCGGTCGATCGGTGCGCTAGCGTACCGACTTTCGCTCTACGATCGTCGTCTGTATTTTTATGGTAAGCGGTTTCTCGTTCGAATGGTGGATGCGCTTCATCAGGAGATCCGTAGCCGCGCGCGCGAGCTTCTCGGTATCCTGTCTTACGGTCGTGAGCGGAATCGGCGTTAAGGCCGACAACCGGATATCGGAAAATCCGACGACGGACAGCCGCTCCGGAACCGAAATGTCCATTTGCAACGCCGTGAATAAAGTCGAAATCGCCAGATGATCGTCGCCGCACATGACGGCGGTCATCTGCGGATTTTCGCGAATGAAGGCTTCCTGCTCCGCATCGCGCTCGTTGATCCGATTCGGATCGCACGACACGCTTCGGAAGTGAATGTATTGATTTTTTACGGGAATGCCATGATCGAGCAGCGCCTGAATATAGCCTTGATATCGCTCCTCCCGGCTCGTAATGTTTTCCAGCGTGTTCGAAGTGTAACCGATTTCGCTGTGCCCTTTTTCGATCAAATATTTCGCCATCTGGTAAGATCCCGAATAATGATCGTGGTACACGCAATCGATCTGAACCTCGCGGAAGATGCGGTCGATGATGACGATCGGAACGTTCTGAAGCTTCAGCCTCAGGACATGATCGCTGCACGTCTTGCGCCCCTGCGGAAACAACACGATGCCGCCGATGCCGCCTTCGACCAGCTTCTGCAGGCTGCGGTCCTCGTCGTCCTTGTCCTTGCTGATGATCAGCACGAGATCGAAGCCGTGCCCCCGTACCTCGGTCTCCATCGCCGTAATAATCTTGGACGTGTAATCGGACATGTGAGGCAAGATCAGTGCGATCTGGAACCTTGCTCTCCCTTCCGCCGGCGCATCCGGCTGTTTCTCCTTCGGCGGATCCTCGTCGTCCGGAACCCCGTCCGATCGTCCGGCGAGGAACGTCCCCCGCCTAGGCAGGCGGTATACCAGTCCCTGCTCGGTCAACCGTTCCAGCGCCAGCTTGCTCGTCATTCGGCTGACGCCGAACAGCTTGGCGAGCTCTCCCTCCGACGGAATCGGATCATGCGGCCGGAGCTTGCGGCTTCGGATGATGCCGATGACCTCTTCGGCAACCTTCAGGTACAGTTGGTTTGATTTCTTCGGCGGTTGGCTACCATTCATGTGAGAGCACCTCTCTACCATCGAATGTAATGTATGTCACTGACATATTCAATGACATAATTATTGATTTTATGTAAACGCGCCATAGTTCGGTCTGATATATACATTCTACATGTTAGTGATATATTGGATATGGCAAAAAAAAACGCGACTGCCCCTGCCCGAAAGCAGCCGTTGTCGGGCCGGCATGCAGCGCTGTAGGAGATGCTATTGAAGGGTGCTCTTACGTCGAAGGGGAAACGGGGAGAGGTTCATGTTCGATCCGACGATATTCGATAACTGGAAGGTCGTGCTCGAAGGGGCGATGTACGACCTGGACCGCGAGGGGGATGCCGAGGTGATCGGCCGGGCGGATTACGTCGACTTGGCGACGATGTCGCGCTCGTTCCGCATCGGCGTCCGCCGGCCCGCCGGCGGCTGCCGCGCGGAGCTGCGACTGTCGTCGGGGCTCGCCGACTTCGCCGCGGAGCGCTATGAGCTGCGCCTCACGGAGCTGGGCGCGCCCGGCATTCGGCTCGAGCTGCGCTTCACGCTGCCGGGCGAGCGGCTCAAGGACGCGAAGGCGCTGCACGACGCGCTGCAGCCGCTCTGGGCGACGGAGGGCGAGCTGTGCCACCGCGTCCGCATCGAGCTCGACCCGGCCGCGCCGCCGGCCAGCGCCGCCGCGGCGGGCGGCAGCGCCTACGAGATCGCCGTCCTGTTCCACGAGAAGCTGAACGAGGATCGGATCGGCGACGTGAACGGGCTGCTCGATCGATTGCTCGCTTCGCTCGACGCCTTGGAGGACGGCGGTTAGGCTCCTTCGTCCGGCGCGAAGCCGATATTGCGCAGCCAGTCGGCGCAAGCGCCGGTCCAGCCGCGCGCATGCGGATGATCGAGCGCGAGCCCGAGGCCGTGTTTACCCTTCGCATAGACGTGAAGGTCGAACGGCACATTGTGCTTGTGGAGCGCCGACGCGAACATCAGGCTGTTCTGCACCGGAACGGCCGTCTCGTCGGACGTATGCCAGAGGAACGTCTGCGGCGTATCGTCCGTCACTTGCTCGTCGTTGCAGAGCGAATCGAGCAGCGCCGGGTCCGCATCTTCGCCAAGCAAGTTACGGCGGGAGCCCGTATGCGCGGACGGCTCCTTCAACGTGATCACCGCATAGCAGAGCACCAGCGCGTCCGGACGGCACGACATCCGCTCGATCGGGTCCTCCGCGTCCGGCCGCCCGCGGTCGTAATGCGTGCCGGCCGTCGCGGTTAGATGGCCGCCGGCGGAAAAGCCGAGCATGCCGACCCGGTCCGGGTCGATGCCGTATCGATCCGCCTCGTGACGTACGGTGCGAATCGCCCGCTGCGCGTCGAGCAGCGCCGCCGGGTACTTATACGGGGCAACGCGGTACCGAAGCACGAACGCCGAGATGCCGAGCGAGTTCAGCCACAGCGCGACCGGCTCGCCTTCATGCGCCGCGCGGGTGGCATAACCGCCGCCCGGGGCGACGACGATCGCCGCGTTCCCCTTGCCTTCCACGAGATACGGCGTAATCGCCGGCCGATCCTCGTCCGTGTCTCCCGCCGAGAGCGGCGCGCCCTCCGGCCATAGCAATCTAGCCTCCCTAGTGTCTCCCATACGGCTTCCAGTCCTCCAATACAGTTGTAATCGCTTCCTTCACCTTACCAGAAGGGGAGCGCCCTTTTCAACGCGAAAAAAAAGAAGGACGCCGTCGCGTCCCCCTGCATTATAATGCGCTCCCTCCGAAGAGGAACCGATGCTCCCAGTGCTTGTTATCGATACTGTCGATCCGGACCCCGCCGGAGTCCTTCGAATATGTATGCAGCATCTTGCCGTTGCCGAGGTAGATGCTGACGTGCGTGATGCGCTGCTTGCTCTTCGTCCGTCCCTTGTAATCCGACGCCTTCGAGCCCTCGTAGGACATGAAGAACATCAGATCGCCCGGCTTCAGCTTCGTCCAATTCGTCGTCGTCGCGCCGCGTTTCTTCACGTAAGCGCCTTGATCCCGCGAATTCGACGGGAGCGTCTTGCCTATTCCGTCCTTGAACGCTTGTCTCACGAAGTCGGAGCAATCGAACGTCTTCGTCGAGGACCGGCTCGAGCTGAACTCGTACGGCGTGCCGAGGTATTCCTTGCCCGCGTCGATGACGCGCTGCGCCTGCTTGCTCGCCGAAGCGGAGGATACCGGAGCGCTCGCCGTCTTCCGCGCGGCCGCGGAGGAGGAGTCGATCACGTCTATGTATTCGTCGGACGAAGAGACATAACCGATCCGGCCGCCTTCGTCCCTCACCTTGTACCAGTACTCGTTCGGCTCGTCCAAAATATCGAGCTTCTCGCCCTCGTCCACGTACCGGATCCGATCCGACGACGTCGACGGCTTCTCCCGCATCGACACGGAACTGACCGCTTCCGCCGTCGCCGCGTCCGCGACACCGGCCAACCCAGCCGTTCCACCGGCTACCAGACTTGCCGATAATAGCGCTTGCACAGCGATATTCAATTTTTTCATCGTATGTATTCCTCCTATGTATAATCTGGCTGTGGTTATGGTATAAACCTATGATATACGGGAAGGTTGCAGCTTGTATGCCTGTAAATGTTGGAAAAGGATCTATCACCGCGACAATCTCCGCGCGAAATCGCCCCACGCGTTACCAGAGCTTCTTAGGGCACCTCTGCGGTCGCGGGCGTTTTCCGAGGTGATTTCTTTTGGTCAGGGGGACCCCGATCCAATCTATCGCACTCCTCTTTCTAAGATGATTTCCTCTACTCAGGACGAGGCTTTCAGTCTCTTTTTCCCGGTTCTTTCCGACTTGATTTCTTCTGCTCAGATTATAAAACCCGATGTGATTCGCCTTGCTCAGATCCCACCACTATATTCCATTTGATGGGAATTTATTGTTGATAAGTGAACGTATGTTCGAGTATAATATGGAAAAGGGGGCAGCGACGTTCATGATTCAATCCGAACCGGTGGAGATGTTTTATCGGCGGCGATGGCCGAACGGCTTTGTTTGTCCGAGCTGCGGACACGACACGCACTACACGATCTCGACGCGGCAGCTGCCGCTGTACGAGTGCCGCCTGTGCGGCCATCAGACGACCGTGACCGCCGGAACCGTCATGGACAAGACGCGCACGCCGCTCGCCAAGTGGGCCGCGGCCATCGATGTGCTGTCTTCGACGGGCGGGGTGAACGCGAAGCAGCTCGCCTCCTTCATCGACGTGAAGCATAAGACCGCTTGGCTGATGATGCGCAAGCTCCGTCAGGCGATCGGCGACGTCGAGGCCGCCTCCAAGCTGCAAGGAACCGTACATATGGGCCTCGAGGTGTTGGCGCCGAAGCGGATCTTCATCTTCCTCCCGCACCGGCATTATCGCTGCGAACGGGTCGTGTCCGTCTCCGCGACGATCGGGAAGGGCGGCCTTCCGACCGAGTTGAAGCTGGGGCATGTGAACCGCGGCATGCTCGTTCGCGGCTACAAGGAGCTGACCCGGGAAGGACAAGACCGCATCGTCTCGGAACAGGTGCACCCGAACGCGGAGCCGATCTGGCTCCACCCGAACCGTATGGACCATAGCCCGATTCGCGGCTGTCTTCTCGAGGCGCGGGCGTGGATGAACCGCCTCTTCTACGGCATCGGATCCAAGTACTTGCAGACGTATTTGAACGAATTCGCCTTCCGATGGAACGCAGCCGCTCGCGGAACCGATACGCGCGACGCTTGGTACGGCTTATGTTTCCGTGCTTCGTAAGGGGCGTTCAGTCACGTTGCATCCCCCTACCTTGCACACCCAACCCTATTCGCAGCGACTGTTCGTAACGTTCCTGAGCAGATGACATCATTTCGGAAAGACTCGCAGCTAGTGAACGCCACCTCAGCCCTGAGCAGATGACATCACTTTAGAAAGGCTCGCAGACAACTGCACACCCCCTCGTCCCTGAGCAGATGACATTACCTGGTAATTTCACGCGCCCCCCACCCCCTCACTCCTCCTCATTGCCTGAACAGACGACATCCTCGAACAAAGAAAACCCCGGGACGAGATCGTCCCGAGGCATCAATGCACAAGGCTTCTTAATAAAGCCCGCCTGCGATCGTACGGCTGATGATAACCAACAAAATGAACA
>JAPSKX010000220.1 GCA_031181325.1 Paenibacillus sp. | reverse complement strand
TACGTATCCTGCAGCACGATGCCGAACGCCCGCCGAAGGCTGTCCCGGGTATACTCCCGGATGTCGCGGCCGTCGAGCAGGATGCGCCCTTCGGTCGGATCGTAAAACCGCGTGACCAGATTGACGATCGTCGTCTTGCCCGCGCCGGTCGGACCGACGAGCGCCGTGGCGCTCCGCTCCGGCGCTTCGAAGCTGACGTTCCGGAGAATCGGAACGTCGGGGCGGTAGCCGAAGCTGACATTTTCGAACGTGACTCTGCCTTCCGGCTGCCGGAGCTCGACCGCGCCCGGCGCGTCCGGCGCTTCTTCCCGCTCGTCGAGCACCTCGAACGCCCGCTCCGCGCCGGCGACGCCCGCCTGCAGCACGTTATACGTCTGCGCCAGCTCGTTGAGCGGGCGGACGAACTGCCGCGAGTAGCCGACGAAGCTGGCGATGACGCCGACGGTGATCGAGCCCTTGACCGCGAGCAAGCCGCCCGCGAGCGCGATCGCCGCGAAGCCGATGTTGTTGATGACGCTGAGCAGCGGCATCATGAAGCCGGACCACACCTGTGCCTTGACGGCGGCGTCGTACAGCTTCGCGTTGACGACTTCGAACTGCTCGATCGACTTCTCTTCGTGATTGAACGCCTTCACGATCGTCTGGCCGGTGATCGTCTCTTCGATATGGCCGTTGAGCGCGCCGAGATGCGCCTGCTGGTCCTTGAACAGCACGCTCGTGCGCTTCGTGATCGTGCGCGCCAACAGGAAGACGAGCGGCACGGTGACGAGCGCGGCCAGCGTCAAGAGCGGGCTGAGCGCGAGCATCATGACGAGCGAGCCGAAGATGGCGAGCGTTCCCGACATAAGCTGCACCGTCGATTGCGAAATCGTCGTGCTGACATTGTCGAGGTCGTTCGTCAGCCGGCTCATGACCTCCCCGTGCGAGCGGGAATCGAAGTAACCGAGCGGCAGCTTCTGCAGCTTCGCGAACATTGACGCCCGAAGTCCCGCGACGACGCGCTGCGAGAGGCCGGCCATCATCCAGCCTTGGAGGAGCGACAACCCGCCCTCGCCGACGTACGCCGCGGTCAGGGCGACGATAACGATCGGCAGCAGCCCCATGTCGCCGGCCGCGATCGCGTCGATGCCGACGCCGATCAGGTACGGCCCCGCCACGCCGATCGCCGCGCTGAGCGCGACGAACGCCCCGATCAGGGCGAGACCCGCGCGCTCCTTGCCGAAATACGACCACAGCCGCCGCATCGTCGCCCGGAACTGCTTCGGCTTGACGACGGGCCCGCGTCCCGGCGGTCCGAAGCCGCCCGGCCGGCCCGGCATCGGCGGTCCCGGCGGCAGTCCTCCCGCCCCGGCTCCGCTCCCTGCGCGTTCGTCTTTGCGATCCGACTCAGACATGGCTCCGCAGCTCCTTCCCGACTTGCGACTGATAAATTTCCTGGTAGACGCGGCACGTCCGCATCAGCTCGTCATGCGTGCCGACGCCGACGACTTCCCCGAGGTCGAGCACGACGATCTTGTCGGCGTCCATCACGGAGCTGATGCGCTGCGCGATGAGGAGGCACGTCATGTCTTTGGCGTACGCCTTCAGCGCTTCCTTGATTCTCGACTCGGTGGCGGTGTCGACCGCGCTCGTGCAATCGTCGAGAATCAGGATCCGCGGTTTGCGAACGAGCGCCCGCGCGATGGAAATGCGCTGCTTCTGCCCGCCGGACAGGTTGACGCCGCGCTGCCCGAGCCGCGAGCGGTAGCCTTCCGGGAGGCGCGCGATAAACTCGTGCGCTTCCGCGATCTTGGCCGCTTGCTCGACGTCGGCCTCCGAAGCGTCCTCGTCGCCCCACCGAATATTGTCGAGGATCGTGCCCGAGAACAGCACGCTCTTCTGCGGGACGATGGCGATCCTCTCCCGCAGCGCCGCCGGGTCGACGTCCCTCGCGTCGACGCCGTCGACGAGCACCCGCCCGCCGGTCGCGTCGTAGAAGCGCGGAATGAGCCCGACCAGCGTGCTCTTCCCGGAACCCGTCGAGCCGATGATGCCGACGGTCTCCCCCGGCTCGCAGACGAAGCTGACGTTCTTCAACACGGGCGCCGACGGCGCTTCCCCGTACGCGAAGTCCACGCCTTGGAATTCGATGCGCCCTTCTCGCGCCGCCGGCGCGGCCGCCGGCTTCCATGTCATCTCGTTCGTCTGCGCGAACACCTCGCCGATCCGGATCGCGGAGGCGCGGGCCCGCACGAACATGGTGAACACCATGGACACCATCATGAGCGCGAACAGCATCTGCGTCATATAGTTGATGAACGCGACGAGCCCGCCCACTTCGCCGCCGCTCATCGCGCCCGAGTCCACCCATCGGCCGCCGATCCAGAGAATCGCCACGACGCCGAGGTTGACGGCCAGCATAATCGCCGGATTGAACACGGCCATCGCCCGCATCGCGCTCGTCGAACGCTGCCGCTGCTCGTCGTTCGTCGCGCCGAACTTCTCGACTTCGAAGTCGAACCGATTGAACGCCTTGACGACCCGGACGCCGGCGAGGTATTCCCGCACCGCCGCGTTCACCCGGTCGAGCGACTGCTGCACCTTCAGAAACCGGGCGAAGCCGACCTTCATATTGACGGCGACGAGCACGGCGACGATCGGCACGACGACCGCGAAGACGACCGACAGCTCGGGATTCAGCCGGATCGCCAGAATGAGCGCGCCGATGCCGAGCAGCGGCGCCTTCACGAAGATCCGCATCAGGCCGCCGACGAAGTTCTGAACGAGCGTCACGTCGTTCGTCATGCGGGTAATGAGCGACGCGCGCTCGAACTTGTCGAGTCCGGCGAACGACAGCGATTGAATCTTCCGAAACAGATCCCCCCGCAGCTCCGCGCCGAACTGCTGCGACACGTAGACCGCAAGCACGTTCCGAAGGCTGGCCGCGATCGCCCCGCCTGCCGTAATGAGCAGCATCAGTCCGCCGATGCGGAGCACGTAGTCCATATCTCGGTTCGCGATGCCGCGGTCGATAATATCGGCCAGCAGCGTCGGCATCATCAGGTCCGCGGCCGCCTCCAGCGTCAGGAAGAAGATCGCCAGAAGAAAGCCCTTCCAATACTTCTTTATATATTTTCCGCTAGGCATCCTTCGCTACTCCTCTCCGCTTCCCGCCAATTGATCGGACAGCTTCTTCATGATGCGCACGAGCGCTTCGCGGTCGGCTTCGTCGAGCCGCTCGAACGGCTCCGCGAGCGACGATCTCCACGCCTCTTCCGTACGGCGGATCGTCTCCTTGCCGGCTTCCGTGAGCGTGATGTTCTTCACGCGGGCGTCCGTCTCGTCCTGCTCTCGCGTCACGATGCCCGATCGCTCCAGCCGATCCAGCATCTGCGACATCGTGCTTGCCCGGACGTCGAGATGCGCCGCCAGCTGCCCGATCGTCGCGGCGCCTCGGCGCTGCAGCACGCGCAGCAGCAGCCACTGCACCTTCGTGATCGGCAGCTGCCGCTGCGCGTCCCACGTCGACGAGCGCAGATGTCGGTTCACGGCCTGCAGCGAAGCTAAGAATTGTTCCAGGTTCGCATCCATTGGGCCGCCTCCCTTCCTTCATTTTCGATACTTATATTATATAGCTAACCTAAGTAAAATGCACAAACAAATCCTTCCCCTCGGCATCGGGTCGTATGGTAGGATAAGAATAGCTTTACGGCATTAAGCTTTCGACTCCAGGAGCGTGCGTGCGAATCATGGAAACCAACGTCATCACGATGCTTATTACGCTTGTCGCCACGTCGGGCGTATTTACGCTGTTTCTTTGCCTGTATGCGTACGTCAAGCGGAAGGAAATACCCGGCGCGCGCACCTTCATCTGGTATACGGCCTCCATGACGATCTACATCTTCGCCGTCGCCTTCGAATGGACGAGCGACACGATCGAGGAAATCTCGCGCTGGACCGTAGCGGAATATCTCGGCATCGCCTTCGCGCCGCCGCTGGGACTCTTGCTCGTGCTGCAATATATCGGCAAGTCCGTGCCTCGCAAGGCCGCCGCGCTCTTGTTCGTCGTGCCCGCGATGACGTTCCTGGCGGTAGCGACGAACGACTGGCATCACCTCTTCTATAAAGATATGTTTTTTCGCGAAAATGCCCCCGCCCCCCTCGTCGACGTCGCGATCGGGGAACTGTATCTGGTTCACGGGGCGTACACGTTCAGCTGCATGCTGGCGTCCGTCGTATTGCTCGTTCGCCAGTGGTTCCGGACGCACCGGGCGTTCCGGCTTCAGCTCGCGACGCTGACGATCGGCCAGCTGCTGCCGATGATCGGCGCGTTCCTGTACTTGATCGGCGTGACGCCGTACGGCATGGACCCGGTGCCGATGGTGCTGTGCCTTACGTCGGGCATGTATATCTGGGCGATGGTGTCCTCCCGCGTGTTAACGACCGTGCCGATCGCGAAGGAGCGGCTGTTCGAGAGCATGCGCGAAGGCGTCATCGTGCTTGACGCGACGGATCGCATCATCGATTTCAATCCGTCCGTCGCGGGCATGATTCCGGGGCTGTCCGCAGCAATGATCGGGGCGTTCCTCCGCGACGAATGGCCGAAGCTGACGGGCGCCGCGCTGCCGGAAGGACGGGTCGGCGACGGGATGCAGGAGGTGATGGTGTGGACGGTGAAGGGGGCGGGCGCGTCGTATCAGGTGCGCTCCTCGCTGGTGCGGGACCGGACGGGCGAGACGATCGGCCGCCTGCTGATGCTGATCGACGTGACGGAGCAGAAGCGGCTGCAGGAGAAGCTGACGCAGATGGCTTACTTCGACGGGCTGACGAAGCTGCTGAACCGCACCCGCTTCCTGCAGCGCAGCCGGGATTTGCTCGCGAACGCCTCCTCGTTCGACGAACCGGTGTCGTTCGTCTTGTTCGACATCGATTCGTTCAAGCGCATCAACGACACGTACGGCCATGACGCCGGCGACCGGGCGATTCAGCACGTCGTCGACGTCGCGAAGCGGCAGCTCGCGCCGGACGCGCTCTTCGCCCGCTACGGCGGCGAAGAATTCGCGCTCGCGCTGCCGTCCGCGGCGCTGGGCGACGCGGTCGCGCTCGCGGAGCGCATCCGCGCGGCGCTGGAGGCGGAGCCGCTCCGCATCGGCGGCGACACGCTGGAGTCGCTGCTGCGCGACGCCGACGCGGCGCTCTACGCGGCGAAGCGCGAGGGCCGCAACCGGGTGCGCGCGTTCGCGCCTGAAGCTTGAGCGGAACGGGCGCTTCCGTCGGCCGGGCGACCCGGCTATCGTCTGCGGCGTTCGTCGAATTGCCGAATGCGTTCGGAGGGTCTCTCCCCCAGCTCTTCGCGCAAGATTCTCGCATATCGTTCATAGTATTGCTGCAGCGCCCTAGATTCCCCCAAGGCTTCGAGCAGCTGGAACAGCAGGAAAGCGCACTCTTCGTCGAATTCGTTGCGGGCGGCGAGCTTCCCGGCGATCCGCGCCGCCTCCGGAAACCGCCCCCGCCGATAGAGATGTCGGGCGAGACGCATGGCATAGGATTCGTATGCCATCCGCAGCCGTTCGCGTTCCAGCGTCGCCCAAGCGAACGGCTGATTCTCGAACAACTCCCCTGTATACCGACTCTCCAGTTCGATCGCTTCGTCTTCGTTGGACGCCGTAAACTGGGCGAACTGCGTCATTTCGCTCTCGAACGTAACGAAGTCCGCCTCCGCTCGGCTCGCGTCCGCTTGATATTGCTCTTGCGAGGCTTGCACCGTCTCCTTCAGCCCATGCGGCGATAACGCTTTCCGGAGCTGGTACATCGCCGTGTTCAGATACGTCTCCGCGTTCTTGATCGGCATATCGGGGAATACGTCTTCCAAGATGCGCGCCTTGCTCACGCTGCGGCCTTGCTGGGTCAGCAAATAAGCGAATAACTCCTTGCTCTTCTTCGAAATCCACTTGACCGCGCCGCCTTGCTCGCTGTAGGCCTCGAAGCCGCCGAATCCCCGAATCGTTAGACGCTCCGACGGCCTCAGACCCTCGGCTCGCGCCGTCTCGAGCCGAGACGCTTCGTCCCGCGCCGCATCGCCGCGCCGCCTGTCCGCCGCTTTCCGCATTGTCTGCGCAAGCCGATGACTCGAGACCGGCTTGATCATATAATCTAACGGATATACCTCATAAGCCTCTAAAGAGTAATCCGCGTGCGAGGTCGTAAACACGATTTCCAAGTCCGGACGCTCCTCGCGCAAGCTCCTGGCGAGGTCGAGTCCGTCTTCCGATTGGATCTTGATATCCAGGAAGGCAAGATCCGCCTCGCGTCGCTCCCGTACGAATTCCAGCGCGTCCGACGCCTTCCGAAAGCTGCCCACGAGCTCAACTCCGTCCAGCTTCGCCAGCATGCGCTTCATCGCCAGCAGCATGCCGGGCTCGTCGTCAACCAAGAACACCTTGATCACGGCTTTCGCTCCTCATGCTGTAATGAATGAAATACGACATCCCCAATTGTAGGATTCATCCGTTAAATATATTATATGGAACTTTCCGCCGCAAGAACGTTCCGATAGATTCGTCCGAAACGAAAGAAACGGCCCGTTCCGCCATGCGCTGGCGGAACGGACCGGTCCGAATCGGTAGATTTCTATAAAGTTAAAGACTTATAAAACCGGAGGAGGACGACCGTCGCCTCCGCCCGCGTCGTACTTTCCTCGGGCTTGAACGCGTTTCCGTCGCGGCCCCGCAGCCATCCATGACGGTACGCGTCGGATACGTACTTCAGCGCCCAAGCCGCGATGCGCTCCCGATCCTCGAACGGCAGATCGACGGCCGCTTCGGCCTCCGAACCGGAGTCGTTCGCGCGGGCCAGCATCGCCGCCAGCTCCATCCGGTTGATCATCGCTTGAGGCCGGAACGTCCCGTCCGTATATCCGGAAATCACTCCTCGCTTCGTTCCGGCGAGAACCGCCTTCCGCGCCCACGCCGGAATTCGGTCTTGATCGCCGTAC
>JAPSKX010000037.1 GCA_031181325.1 Paenibacillus sp. | reverse complement strand
AACGGCGCCGGCAAGACGACGCTCTTGAAGACGCTCGTCGGATTGCTTAAGCCTGCGTCGGGCGAGCTGCTGCTGTTCGGCAAGCCCATCCGGCAGTTCGACGAGTGGCATCGCATCGGGTACGTGCCTCAGAAGAACGCGCTCAATCCGCTGTTTCCGGCGACGGTCCGGGAGGTCGTGCTGTCCGGGCTGTACGGCAAACGGAAGCTGTATCGGCGCATTACGGCGGGGGATCGCCAGCGCTGCGACGACGCCTTGTACGCCATGCAAATCGCGGACCTCGCCGACCGGCGCATCGGACAGTTGTCCGGCGGACAGCAGCAGCGGGCGTTCCTCGCCCGGGCGCTCGTCGGCAACCCCGAGCTGCTCATCTTGGACGAGCCGACGGTCGGCATCGACGCGGAGACGCAGCGCGCGTTCTTCTCGATGCTGCGGCATATGCACTCGCATCATAATATCGCCTTCCTCATGGTGTCGCACGAGGTCGATATGATGCGCGCCTACCTCGGCGACAGCCCGGTCGCAACGAGCGGCAAGCTGAAGTTTTACGTAAAATCGATTGCCGGCGCGGCGTCCTGCCGCGAGACGGACCTGACGCACGCGCTCAAGGATTGGCCGGGCGCGAGCGAATCGATTCCCGCGTACCAATAGGAGAGGCGGAAAACAGCGAATGTGGGACATCTTTACGTTTCCGTTCTTCCAGCGCGCCCTGATCGGCGGTCTCTTGATCGGCGTCATGGCTCCGCTGCTCGGCATGTTCCTTGTATTGCGGCGGTTGTCCATGATCGGAGATACGATCTCGCACGTCTCGATCGCCGGCATCGCGCTCGGCTTCCTGATCAATGTATATCCGGTCGGCGTCGGCCTCGTTTTCTCGGTGCTCGCGGCGATCGCCATCGAGCGGCTTCGAAGCGCGTACCGGACGTACGCCGAGCTGTCGATCGCGATCATTATGTCCGGAGGGGTCGCGCTCGCGACGTTCTTGTTCACGCTCGGGCAAGGCTTTAATATTAACGTGACAAGCTATTTCTTCGGAAGCATCTATTCGCTGGATACGCTCGACGTATTTACGATTCTAGGCGTCTCGATCGTCGTGCTCGGCGTCATCGCGACGCATGCGAAGGAATACTTCCTGCTGACGTTCGACGAAGACGCCGCGAGCGTCGGCGGGTTGCCGGTCCGCGCGCTGAATCTGACGCTGACGGTACTGACGGCGCTCGTCATCTCCGTCGCGATCAAGATCGTCGGCGCTTTGCTCGTATCCGCCCTGATTACGATCCCGGTCGCCTGCAGCTTGCTGGTGGCGAAGAGCTTCAAGCGCTCCCTCGTCCTGGCGATCGTCTTCTCCGAAGTCGCGGTGTTGTTCGGATTGATCGGGGCCGGCGTGTTCAATTTGGCGCCGGGCGCCACCATTGTGTTATTATTAATCGCGATGCTGATCGGACTCTTAGCGCTCAAGAAGGGGTTCCGGTTGTAAGTTCCAACGGCGCGGGAAGCGCGGAGGAGAACCGAACATGGACGTTACGATTTGGGTTGCGTTCTTGGCGGGGCTGGCATCGTTCATCTCGCCCTGCTGCTTGCCTTTGTATCCATCCTATCTATCTTACATTTCCGGCATTTCCGTCGCGCAAATCAAGACAGACCATACGAAAGAAGTGCGGCTCCGAACGATGAGCCACACTTTTTTCTTCATTCTCGGTTTTTCGGTCGTCTATTACGCGCTCGGCGCCGGCGCCGGCTTCGTCGCGGAGATCTTCCGCGATTATCAAGATTTGATCGCCAAGTTGTCGGCCGTGCTGCTCATTCTCGTAGGGCTGTTTCTGCTCGGCATCTTCCAGCCGCAATTTCTCATGCGGGAGATGAAACTGAACGTCAGCGGCAAGCCCGCGACGTATGCCGGTTCGTTCCTGATCGGCATCGGCTTCGCCGCCGGGTGGTCGCCCTGCATCGGGCCGATCTTCTCGGCGATCATCGGCCTTGCGACGACGGAGCCGGGCATCTGGTTCCGCTTGACGACGGCGTACACGCTCGGGTTCGCCGTCCCGTTCTTCGCGATGGCGTTCTTCCTCGGGTCCACGAAGTGGATTTTGAAATACTCCAACGCCATTATGAAAGTCGGCGGAGCGCTTCTGATCGTGTTCGGCGTGCTGCTGTACACCGGCCAGATGCTGCGCATCACCGTATGGTTCAACGCGATCACGCCGGAGTGGCTGAAGTTTTGAGAACCGCCATCGCCTTCATGTGAAGTAATCGATCGTCGCCTTCGGGAAGTTGGAGAAAATCTGCTCCGTGATATGCTCCCGAAGGGCGGTCGCTTGCTCGTCCGGATACACGTATTTGCCCTGTCCCCAGCGACCCCACTTGTACTTGCGCTTCGCCTCGTCCATCTCCAGCTTCGACTTCGGATACCTTGCCTCGATCACGCGCTTGGCCGTCTTCGTGAACCGGTGCTGAATGAGCTCGAACGTGAGCGTCGGTTCGGCTTCGGGCGGCACCTCCGCCTTCAATCGCCGAAGCAGCTCCGCGTATCCTTCCTCCCAGCCTTCGTGCCAGATGATCGGCGCGATAATGAAGCCGAGCGGGTAGCCGGCGCGCGCCACCTTGCCCGCGGCCTCGATCCGATCGGCGAAGCTCGCCGTGCCCGGCTCGAAATGCCGAATGACGTAATCCGCGTTCACGCTGAAACGGATGCGCGTATGACTGTTGTGGGCAAGACCCAGCAGCGGGTCGACATGGTTGAACTTCGTCACGAACCGCAATCGACCGTGCTCCTGCCGCGCCATAAACTCGATTAAGTGCGCAAGCGAGCCTGTGATATGCTCGAGACCGACCGGATCCGACGTACAGGCCGCTTCGAAACGAGTGATTTCGGGCTCCCGTTCGGCGATATATTTCGCCGCGCGCGCCGTAATGTCGTCAAGATTGACATAGACGCGAACATACGGCTTCGCGCCGAGTGTCGTCTGCAGATAGCAATAATGACAATGCGCCATACATCCGGTCGCGATCGGGATCGCGTATTCGGCGGACGGTTTCGACTGATCGAATTCGAGCGTCTTGCGAACGCCGACGACGAGCGTGCGCTTCGCGATGCGATACTTTTCCAATTCCCCTTCGCCCGGCAAGTTCGTGATTCGGTTATGCGACGTCGTCATATGAATCGGCAAGTTTTGGTCCGTCGCCCACTTGTGAATGCGCGTCCCCATCGGATACGTCAGGGCGTCGGGCTCGAAGTAGACGAGCTCGGGAATGAACGTTTTCAACTGGACGGGGGGTCTGACCGGGGTTTCCGTGGCCATGCGGTACGCCTCCTTTTTTAAGGTTAGGTTGCGTTCCGGGAGCGGGGGACAATCGAGGGAAAATGAGGTCGTTTTCTTGCGTTACGTTGCTTCGCACGGTATAGTACAAGTACGCAATCCAATTGGAAGGGGAAGCTGGCTGTGCCGACGCCAAGCATGGAAGATTATTTGGAGCGCATCTACCGCTTGATCGACGAGAAGGGGTATGCGCGGGTGGCCGACATTGCCGAAGGCTTGGAAGTGCACCCTTCGTCCGCGACGAAGATGATCCAGAAGCTGGATAAAGACGAGTACTTGGTGTACGAGAAATACCGCGGATTGATTTTGACGCCGAAGGGCAAGCGCATCGGGAAGCGGCTGGTCGAGCGTCACCGCCTGCTCGAGCAATTCCTCGAGACGATCGGCGTGAAGGAAGAAAATATTTATAAAGACGTCGAAGGCATCGAACATCATCTAAGCACCGATTCGATCGCTTGCATCGAAACGCTCGTGGAATATTTCCGGAGAGAGCCGGCGCGGCTGGAGCAATTGCGTTCGGTCCGGGAACAAATGGATTTGGAATCGTAAAGCGTCCGCGACGGGCGCTTTTTCTATTTTTCTTGCATCGGGACGCGCAGCCTCCGCATACATACTTGTGATGAGCGTAGGGGAGGGGGCTGCAACGGGTGCGAGTGAACGGTGTGTTTCAGGGCGGCGGCGTGAAGGGCATCGGTTTGGTCGGCGCCGTCTACGCGGCGGAGCGGCGAGGCATCGCGTTCCATCAGACGGCGGGCACGTCCGTCGGCGCGGTCGTCGCGGCGTTGCTCGCGGCCGGTTATACCGGCGAGGAGATGCGCGATTTGTTGCTGGAGACGCCGTTCGGCAGCTTCGTGCAGAAGAATTGGTTTCATTATATATATGTAGTCGGACCGGCGGTTCGGTTATTTTTGAAAAAGGGACTATACTCGGGCGACCCGCTCGAGCAGTGGATCGAGGACGTGCTGGCGCGCAAAGGCATTCGAAGCTTCGCCGATCTGGCGCCGAACGCGCTGCGCGTCGTCGCCTCCGACATCTCCCTCGGCAAGATGCTCGTCCTGCCCGACGATATCGCGGCGTACGGCATCGATCCGATGCGATTCTCCGTCGCGAAGGCGGTGCGCATGAGCTGCAGTCTGCCGTTCTTCTTCGATCCGGTGAAGTTCCGCGTCAAGCGGCGGGAGCCCGGCAAGCGGGGACCCGTGTTCGGGAAGCCGACGTATATCGTGGACGGCGCGATTCTAAGCAATTATCCGCTTTGGATTTTCGACCGCGACATTAAGGAATGGCCGCTGAAGGTGCCGACGATCGGCTTCCAGCTCGTCGGGTCGAAGGATCCCGGTCCCCGCCCGATTCACGGTCCGATTACGATGCTCCAGGCGCTCTTCTCCACGATGTCCGCCGCGCACGACCTGCGGTACATCGAACGCCACAGCCGCTTCCGCACCGTGAAAATATTGTCGGACATGGTCCATACGACGGAATTCGACATCTCCAACGATAAATTGCAGGAGCTGTTTCGATCCGGGGTCAAAGCGGGAGAGGAGTTTTTCTCCGGGTGGACGTTCACCGGGTATTCGAACGAGTTGGACCAATGGATCAAGCAGGCGAAGCCGGAGCTTGCAAAAATAGCCGGGGGCCCGTCGGGCCCTCCGGCTAAGAAGTGATCAGTGATATTTCGGCTTGTCGTCGTCGTCCCGCTTGTTGCCGGGAATGACGGTGAATTTCGCCCGTTTCGCCGCGCGTCCCTTCCGCGGTCCGGCCGAGCCGCTTCCCCGGTGCGCTCCGGCGCGGAAGCGCAGCTCCTTCCAACGTTGCGGCGGGTACTTGTATAACAAGAAGACGCCGCCCAACACGACGACGGGGATGATGGCGCCGGCGGGGTCTTGCAGTATCATGCTAAGCATGCCAATGGCGATCAAACCGACGATAACGTAAAACAAAATCTTCTGGCGTCCGGGTCCTCTCATGGCGGTTACGCTCCTACGGCTTTCGTCGGCTCGACGAGACGGATCGCATTGTTCCGGTCCGCTTCGAGCATGCGCTGGAACGAGGCGATCGCCACTTCGACCTGGTCGTCCGTCGGCTGCTTCGTCGTGAGCAGCTGCAGCCACAGTCCCGGATATCCCAAGTACCGAAGCAACGGGATATCGCGTACGCTGTTCGTGAAGCGCAGCACCTCGTAGGAAACCCCGATGACGACCGGCAGGAGCACGATGCGAATGCCGAGGCGTTCCCAGATCGAGTCCCACGTGAAGATGGGCAGCGAATATAAGAGAATTCCGACAAGGACCGTCAATACTAAGAAGCTGCTGCCGCAACGGTAGTGCAGCGTGTTGTACTTCTGAACGTTCTCGACGGTAAGGGGATCGCCGTTCTCGTAGGCGGTGATGACTTTATGCTCCGCGCCGTGATACTGGAACAACCGCTTGATCAGAGGCGTCTGCGCGATCAATAAGATATATCCGACCAACAAGATCAGCTTGATCAGGCCTTCCAGCAGGTTGTGCAGGAAGATGCTCTCGAACGCGTTCGCGAACAGAACGTCTTCCACGGCCGCCGGAACGAGCGTGAATACGAGCTTGCCGAACACGAACGACAGGACGCCCACGACGGCCACCCCGAGAATCATGGTGAGGTTGTCGGACATCGACTTCTTCTCCGGCGCCTTCGGCGCTTCCGGCTCGCCGGCTTCGCCCGCTTCCCCTTCGGCGTACGTTTCGGCGGAGAAATTCAAGTGCTGCGATCCCTTGGCGCTGGAATCGATCAAGGCGACGAGGCCTCGCAGGAACGGAATTTTTTTCAATTTCGCGACCCAAGGCTTCTCTGTTCGCGGCGATTCGAAATATGCGATCGAACGGTCTTTCCTCCGTACGGCGGTAACGTTCACGGTGCGACCGGCGAACATGACGCCTTCGATGACCGCTTGTCCGCCGTAGGCGACCGGGGCTTTGGCTTCTGGCAATTGCGTTCCTCCTCGCGTCTCGCGTATATGCGTTTCTTCCATTGTAGCGGATTCGACCCCCGTTTGCCACCGGAAACCCCTGTATCGCGATTCCGTTTACGTCCGCTCGCTTTGAAGCATACTACCCGGTATCTTATCCGCTTCGGCGAAGGAGTGACTCTCTTCCCTATGGCTCATCCCAAAGATGCGAACCGAAGACTGCCCGGCGTTCAGACGTACGTGCATACGAAGAAGCTTCCGTTCGCCCTGAATCTCGGCTTGTTCGCCGGGTTGATCTGGGGCGCCGTCCGCTGGTTGTTCTACTACTTCGGGTTCACCGACGTCGTGCCCGGCTTTCTCGTGGAACCGTTCTTCCTGCACGACTTCCTCGCGGGAACGGGCGGATTTCTTGTCGGGTACGCTTCCTTCATCGCGATGTCGATCGTCGCGGCGTTGCTGTACACGTACACGGCCTCCAAGCTGAAGGGACCTTGGCCCGGCGTTGCGTTCGGCGTCGCATGGTTCGTTATCGTCTATTTGGTCGTCGGACCGATGCTCGGCATGCTGCTGCCGCTGGGCCGGCTCGACTGGGATTCGATTTGGCTGGACGGGTCGATCTTCGTGCTCTGGGGCGTATTCATCGGGTATACGGTGAATTACGAATTCACGGACGAGGAACGGCGCGAGAGCGAAAATCCGATGCCCCGGACGCACTGATCGCCGAACGGTCCGTCTCGCCGCCGACTCATTCGCCACTTTCCGCCGCCTAGTTCTCAAACCGGGGAAAACTATGGTAAAATGGCTCTTGTTGCAAAAAGAGAAGGTGGTGCGGCGCTTGAAGACGGTGCTGGTGCTTAACGGCCCCAACTTGAATACGCTCGGCTGGCGGGAGAAGAACGTGTACGGCACGATGTCCTTGGCCGAAATCGAACGAAACCTGACGAGCCTCGCGGAACAGTTAGGCGTCAAGGTGCGATGCTTTCAATCGAACCATGAAGGCGCGTTGATCGACGAAATTCATCGGGCGCGCGGAACGGCCGAAGGCATCGTCATGAACCCCGGGGCGTTCACGCACTACAGCTACGCGATTCGGGACGCGATCGCCGCGGTCGAGCTGCCGGCGATCGAAGTGCATCTCTCTAATGTTTATAAACGCGAGCCGTTCCGTCACGTCTCCGTGACGGCTCCGGTCATGCTCGGCGTCGTCGCCGGTCTCGGACCCATCGGATACGAGCTGGCGCTGCGGGCGCTCGTTGCACAACTTGACAACGCGGAGGGTGAGTGACTTTGGCCAACACCGAACATCGATTGACGAAGCTTCGCGCCGCCATGGCCGCCGAAGGGCTGGAGGCGCTCCTCGTAACGAATCCGGTTAACCGCCGCTATGTGACCGGATTTACCGGAACGGCCGGGTACGTCGTCGTTACGGCGGACCGCGCCCTGCTGTTTACCGACTTCCGGTACGTGACGCAGGCGAACGAACAGGCGGCGAGCTTTACGATCGTCGAGCACGGCACGTCTCCGCTCGCCTCCATCGGCGACGCGCTGCGGGGGGCGAGCGTCTCCCGGCTCGGGTTCGAGCAGCAGCACGTCAGCTACGGAGCGTACTTGTCTTACGGGAAAGAACTCGGCAGCGGCATCGAGCTCGTTCCGACCGAAGGGCTCGTCGAGAAGCTGCGCCGCATTAAGGACGAAGCCGAACTCGCCGTCATGCGCCGGGCCGTGGCGATCGCGGATGCCGGCTTCGAGTTTCTGCTGAAGACGCTGCGGCCGGGACTTCGCGAAGTCGAAGCCGCGCTCGAGCTGGAGACGTTCATGAAGAAGCAGGGCGCGAAGGGCCCCTCGTTCGATACGATCATCGCTTCGGGGGAGCGTTCGGCGCTGCCGCACGGGGTCGCGAGCGAGCGAACGATCGGAACGGACGAATTCGTAAAGATGGATTTCGGCGCATTGTACGACGGGTATTGCTCGGATATGACCCGCACGGTCGTGATCGGGAAGCCGACGCCGAAGCATCGGGAAATTTACGATATCGTGCTGGAAGCGCAGCTGGCGACGCTCGCGGGCATCAAGCCGGGCATGACCGGCAAGGAAGGCGACGCGATCGCGAGAGACATCATCGCGGCGCGCGGCTACGGCGACAACTTCGGGCACGGCACGGGTCACGCCGTCGGCATGGACATTCACGAGAGTCCGCGCCTCAGCAAGACGGAGGAGACGAGACTCGAGCCGGGGATGGTCGTGACCGTCGAACCGGGGATCTACTTGCCGGGCTTCGGCGGGGTACGGATCGAAGACATCGTCGTCGTGACGGAGAGCGGCTGCGAAGTTTTGACGAAGTCGACGAAGGACTTTATTACACTCTAGGAGGACGAACCAGTGATTTCAGTTAACGATTTCAAGACAGGCCTTACGATCGAAGTGGACAACGATATTTACACCGTCATCGATTTCCAACACGTCAAGCCGGGCAAGGGCGCCGCGTTCGTGCGCTCCAAACTGAAGGGACTGCGCAGCGGCAACGTCGTCGAGAAGACGTTCCGCGCCGGCGAGAACGTCTCCCGCGCCGTCATCGACAATCGCGCGATGCAGTACCTGTATAACTCCGGCAGCGAGTACACCTTCATGGACAACGAGACGTACGACCAAATCTCGCTTTCGGAGAAGCAGCTCGAGTGGGAGAAGAACTTCTTGATCGAAAACATGACGATCCACATCAGCTCGTACCAAGGCGAGATCATCGGCATTCAGCTGCCGAACAGCGTCGAGCTGAAGGTCGTCGAGACGGAGCCTGGCATTAAGGGCAACACGGCGCAAGGCGCCACGAAGAACGCGAAGGTCGAAACCGGCTTGAACGTGCAAGTGCCGCTCTTCATCAACGAAGGCGACGTGCTGCTTATCGATACGCGCGAAGGCAAGTACATATCGAGAGCGTAAAGATCGAAACGCGAGGCTGTCCCGTCGTCGACGGGGCGGCCTTTTCGTTATGAACCGAAAATTCGATGATTTGTCATGAAGGAACCGCCGCCCTATGGTATAATGTTGCAATATGTTCGTTAGTAAGCCTCGAGGGAGTGAGCGTACTTGGCGTTAGTGGTGATGAAATTCGGGGGAAGCTCGGTCGGCGACGCGGAGCGCATGAAGCGCGTAGCGAAGCGGGTCGTCGAAAAGAAACGCGAAGGGAACCGGGTCGTCGTCGTCGTATCCGCCATGGGCGACACGACCGACGATTTGATCGATTTATCGAAACAGCTGACCGATCGGCCGTCCGCGCGCGAGATGGACATGCTGCTGTCGACCGGCGAGCAGGTGTCCGTGGCGCTGCTGTCGATGACGATTCAAACGCACGGCGAAGCCGCCGTCTCGTATACGGGTTGGCAAGTCGGCATGATGACGGAAGCGGCGCACGGCAGAGCGAGAATCAGCGACATCCGCCCGGACCGCATTCATAAGTCGCTGGACGACGGGAAGATCGTCGTCGTAGCGGGCTTCCAAGGAATGACGGAGGACGGGGAGATTACGACGCTCGGCCGCGGCGGTTCGGATACGACGGCCGTAGCGCTGGCCGCCGCGCTGAAGGCGGATTTATGCGAGATTTACACCGACGTCGACGGCATCTACTCGACGGACCCGAGAATCGTGAAGGTCGCCCGCAAGCTGAACGAAATTTCGTACGACGAGATGCTGGAGCTCGCCAACCTCGGCGCGGCGGTGCTGCATCCGCGCGCGGTCGAATACGCGAAGCATTATTCGGTGCCGCTCGTCGTCCGGTCCAGCTTTACTTATAACGAAGGAACGATCGTGAAGGAGGACGCATCCATGGAGCAAGGCGTAGTCGTCAGCGGCATCGCGTACGACAAGAACGTGGCGAGAATCAGCATTTTGGGCGTGAGGGACGTGCCGGGGCAGCTGGCGAAAGTGTTTTCGGCGCTGGGCGAAGCCGGCATTAACGTCGATATCATCGTCCAGAGCGGCGTGCAGAACGGCAAGGCGGACTTCTCCTTCTCGACGGGCACGAACGACGCGGAGCAAGCGGTGACGATCCTCCGCGGCATCCAGAACGACGTCGGCTTCGACGACGTGACGAGCGAGAGCAATCTCGTGAAGGTATCGATCGTCGGCGCCGGCATGGTCAGCAATCCGGGCGTGGCGGCGAAGATGTTCGACGCCATCTCCAGCCAAGGCGTAAGCATCAAGATGGTCAGCACGTCGGAGATCAAGGTGTCCTGCGTGATCGACGCGGAGAAGTTTCAAGACGTCGTGCGCGCGTGCCATACGGCGTATGGACTCGACACGAGCGAGCAAGCGTTCGTGGGCGGTCCGTCCGAGCGCCGATAATCGTAAAAAAAGAACAAGGGGCCGCTTGTCGAGTAGTCGTCTACTCGTCAAGCGGCCCCTTGTCGCGTGGCGGCTCGGCTCCGTTCGGATTTCCGCGTTCACCACTTGAATTTATCGAACAAGAAGGTGAACGCCTTCAAGAGGAAGGCCGTGATGCCCGCGGCCATGAGCGGTCCGACCGGAATGCCCCGAAGAAAAAGAATCCCGAAGATCGAACCGATGACGAGTCCTACGATCAGCTCCGGATCGAGCTTGAGCAGATCCAGCCCTTTGCCGTTCATATAGGTGGCGATCGCTCCGCCGAGCAGCGCAAGCAGCCCGGGCCAGCTCGTGAATACGGCGAGGATGTCCTTCTGCGCGATTCGTTCGCTCGCGAAGGGAACGAGGACGCCCATGGTCAAAAACAACAAGCCGAACTCGAGCCCGCGCCGTTCGATCGTCGGCAAGTATCGCTCGAGCGATACGAGCTTAATGATTAACAGGACGCAAGCGGCCGTCGTTATGATGTGGGAGCGGCCCACCATGCCGATGATGATTAGGATGACCAATAGCAATTCACCGTTCATCGCGAGACTCCTGTCCAAGTGGATTCTCTACAGTGTATGAACGGCGGTATTCCGATTAGAACAACCCTTGTCTCCGCACGAGCGGCCGCCCCTCGCTCCTTCGCGATCGAGCCTGCGCGCCATCGCCCCAGGCGCGAATTCGTCCTTCGTCCTTATTAAACTCTCGCTTGCTTCCCCAAATCGAACGTATCCGAACGAAGTCCCCGCCGCAGCGCCTCGAGCGAGAGCACGTCTTCCGGCGCGACATTGCCGATGTTCAGGTTCGGGCCGAGCGCCTGGAGCAGCTCAGCCTGCTGCGACTTCATCGGCGCCTCCCACATCAAGACGGAGCTGTCCGGCACGCAATGCATGATCGCGTCCAAATCTTCCGTCTTGCAATCGCCGTTCTCGTCGAAGATGCCGACGCCCTTGCCCGACTCTCTCGCTTCGATCGTGACGAACGTCGCCCCGAGCGCCGTATCGATTTCGACCGTCCGCGCGAGCTCCTCCGTCTCGATGGACGAACCGAATAGTTTCTTCCCGTATTCCGTGACGACCGTAAAGCCCGCGTCGATCGCCTTCACGATCAAGGCGCTGCGCTGGTCGCGCTTCATCTCGATCGTGCCGTCGGATACTTCGATCGCGCTGAAGCCGTACCCGCGCGCCGTCGTCAGGAACGTATCGACCAACTGCTGCGAGACGGCCACCTCGAGGAACGTGCCCCCCGGCATGATGAGCAGGCCCGCCTCGCGCGCCGCCTCGATCTTGCGCCGCAGCTGATCCTCGGGATACAGCGCCGAGGTGCCGAAGCCGAGCTTCACGACGTCGATATGCGGCGCCGCGATGCCCAGCATATCCTCGAACGCGCGGAGCCCGAGTCCCTTGTCGATCACCATCGTGCGGCCGGTCGAGCGGGGCTTCGCGGTCCTCCGTCCGGTCGGATCGGCGAGGGACGGATGCCAATCCAATCTTGAAGTTTGATCCATTCGAATAACTCCTCGCTGGTTTCATAGAATGGTTCCTGCTGCATGCAATATATGCAGGCCCGATTGGGGGTGTGCCCATGATGCTAAACCGAGACGAGCCCGCATATAAATGTACAAGTTTATTCGCGAGAGCGGAGGAGGACGCGGAATGGTCGATAAAATCGTGGTTAGCATGGCGTTGCTCAGAGTATTGTCCGGGTCGATCGAGCTGATGGCGGCCTTCTTGATTTACAGGCTGGCCAGCGTGGAGAAAGCGCTCGTCATCAATTCGTCGCTCGCCTTGGTCGGGCCGATCATCTTCATCTCGATCACGGCGCTCGGACTCGTCGGCATCACGGATAAGCTGAGCTTCGGCAAGCTCGCTTGGGTCGCCGTAGGGGTGGCTTGTCTATTAATCGGAATCTTGAAAAAGTAGCGAGCTTGTCATAAATCGATAGGCCAAGCATACATATGGTTGTAAGTTAGGCCAAGCCGGACGACGCAGCCGAAGCCGAAGGGAGCGATAACGATGTGGAACGCCGTGCTGGAATGGCTGCCGGGTTCGATCCGCGCCGTCTTGGCGCGGGCGCCCGCGGATTGGGCGGCCCGCGCGGAGGAAATTCGCGTGCGGGACGGCCGGCCGTTGGAAATCGTCGCCGCGGGCGACTACACGTTCCTCGATCCCGAGGGACGTCCGACGCTGCGAGGCGAAGCCGCCTTCCGACCGACGCGGGACGATTGCCTGAAGCTGCTCGACCGTATTACGAACCATTCGGTGTATACGATGGAGGAGCAATTGCGCCGAGGGTACATCACGGTGCAAGGAGGCCACCGCATCGGTCTCGCCGGCCGCGCGGCGCTGGAGCGCGGGAGCATCCGGACGCTGCAGCACATCGGCGGGTTCAACGTTCGCATCGCGCGGGAGGTGAGAGGCTGCGCGAGCTCGCTCGTCCCGCAGCTGTGGGATGCGGAAGCGCGCCGGCTGCATCACACCCTCATCGTCTCTCCGCCGCAGCGCGGCAAGACGACGCTGCTGCGAGACGCGGCCCGGCTCGTCTCGACCGGGGGGTGGGCCGGCGGAGACCGGCGCGATCGGGCGCGGAAGGTCGGCATCGTCGACGAACGGTCGGAGATCGCGGCTTCGCTCGACGGCAGACCGACGTTCGACGTCGGTCCGCGGACGGACGTGCTGGACGCGTGTCCGAAGGCGGAGGGCATGATGCTACTCATCCGTGCGCTGTCGCCGGAGGTGCTCGTCGTCGACGAGCTCGGCCGGACGGAGGACGCGGAGGCGGTGATGGAAGCCCTTCACGCCGGCATCGTCGTCATCGCGACCGCGCACGGCCGGGATGCGGACGAGGTGCGCCGCAGGCCGTCGCTGGCCGCCTTGTTCGAAGCGCGGGTGTTCACGCGCATCGTGACGCTCGCCGCAAGCGGTCCGACGGGCGCGGTGCTCGACGTTCGCGACGCGGAAGGCCGACGAGTCGCGCCGGCCGCCGCGGCGCCCGCAAGGCCGCTGAGGCCCGCGGCGGGCGGCGCGTACGGCAACACAACGGAGAGATCGCGGGAGGGGGCATCCGGATGCTGAAGTGGATCGGCGCGACGATGATCTTGGCCGCTGGCACCGCTTACGGCTTCGCGCAGGCTTCCCGTTACGCCCGCCGCCCGAAGGAACTGCGCCTGCTCGGCGCGGCGCTCGGGACGCTCGAGTCGGAGATCGTATACGGCCTGTCGCCGCTGCCGGAGGCGCTGAAGCGCGTCGCGTCGGCGACGCAGGCGCCGATCTCCCGGCTGTTCGCGGACGCGGCGGAACGAATGGCCGACGCGAGAGCGGAGCGGACCGCGGGCGATTGCTGGACGGAAGCGGTGCTCGCCGCTTGGCCGCGGACGTCGCTTCAGGCGCCGGAGAAGGCGTCGCTGCTCGCCCTGGCGCCGACGCTCGGGATGACCGATCGGGACGATCAGGCCAAGCACCTGCGGCTCGCGATGCATCAGCTGCGGACGGAGGAAGAGACGGCGCGGGAGGAACAAGCGAGATACGGGAAGATGTGGAGAAGCTTAGGAGCGCTTTCGGCGGCGTTGGTCGTCATTTTAATGTACTAAGGACGGTGCCAGGATGAACGAGGATGTCAATGCCATATTTCAGATCGCCGCCGTCGGCATCATCGTCGCCATGATTCATACGGTGTTGAAGCAAATGGGGAAAGAGGATTACGCGCACTGGGTGACGTTAATCGGCTTCGTCGTGGTGCTATTTATGGTGATACGCAAACTGGATCAGCTGTTTCAAGAAATAAAAACCATCTTCTTATTTCAATAGGCGGTGCCGCCGTGGATATGATCCAAGTCGTCGGCTTCGGTCTGGTCGCCACCGTGCTCGTCCTGATCGTCAAGGAGCAAAAGGCGCCCGTCGCCTTCCTGCTCGCCGCCTTCGCGGGCATCGTCATTTTCCTGGCCTTAATCGGGAAAATATCCGAAATCATCGCGATGCTCGAGCGGCTGGCCGATCAATCGAACGTGAACATGGTGTTTTTCCAAACGATATTGAAAATTATCGGCATTGCGTACATCGCGGAATTCGGAGCGCAAGTCGTTCGGGACGCCGGGCAGGAGGCGATCGCTTCGAAGATCGAGCTCGCCGGCAAGGTGCTTATCATGGTGCTTGCGATCCCGATCATCTCGGTGATCGTCGAGACGGTGATGAAGCTCATGCCCGCATAGATCGTGTCGGATGAGGAGGGGTGAACGTGTCGGCCATCGCAGCTCCGCACGCAGACGACGCCGGCGCGGTTCAAGATTGGGTCGACGCTCAATCGGAGATCGTCCGCACAGACCAAGTAGAGCAATATTGGGATACGCTGATGCGTCAATACGGCGGGTGGTTCCCGAACGGGAATCCGTCGTTCCAGGACGCGCTCATGCCGGGGGGCGACGGCTTCTCGCTGTCGAACGTCGCGACCGGACTGCTGCAGTTTCTGCTCCACGAGGTCGTGGTGGGCGGCAAGCTGCTGGCGATGATCGTCATTCTGACCGTCTTCAGCATCGTGCTGGAGACGCTGCAAACCGCCTTCGAGAAGACGACGGTGAGCAAGGTCGCTTATGCGATCTCGTATCTCGTGATCGTCGTGATCGCGATCAACAGCTTTCACATCGCCATTCAATACGCCAAGGACGCCATATCCGGCATGATACACTTCATGACGGCGATGATGCCGCTCGTGCTGACGATGCTCGCGTCGATGGGCAACCTGGCGACGGTATCGATCATGCACCCCTTGATCGTGTTCATGATCCATACGGTGGGGAATCTGGTTCACTTCTTTATTTTCCCGCTGCTGTTCTTCTCCGCCGTTTTACATATCGTATCGACGTTGACCGACAAGTACAAGGTAACGCAGCTCGCGACGCTGCTGCGCAACGTCGCGATCGGGACGCTGACGGTGTCGCTTACCGTATTTCTCGGCGTCATCTCGGTGCAGGGCGCCACGGGCGGCATCGCGGACGGCGTGACGCTCAAGACGGCGAAGTATGTAGCGGGCAACTTCGTCCCGGTCGTCGGGCGCATGTTCTCGGAGACGACGGACACGGTGCTGAGCGCTTCGCTGCTGATGAAGAACGCGATCGGACTCGCGGGCGTGGTCATTATCGTCTTGCTGGCGGCGTTCCCCGCGCTCAAAATCCTGGCGCTCGCCTTCATCTATAACTTGGGGGCGGCGCTGCTGCAGCCGCTCGGCGACAGTCCGGTCATCGGATGCTTGCAGACGATCGGCAAGAGTATGATCTTCGTCTTCGCGGCGCTCGCGACCGTCAGCCTCATGTTCTTCCTCGCGATCACGATCATCATCGCGGCGGGGAACGTGACCGCGATGATGCGATGAATACGCTCGTGGAGGAAGGGGGTTCGCCGCGATGATGGACGCGCTCGCCGGGTGGTTAACGCAGATCATTCTCGTCGTATTGCTTGCGACGTTCATCGATCTGATCCTCCCGAATCGGACCATGCAGCGGTACGTGAAGCTCGTCGTCTCGCTGTTCATCCTGATGACGATTCTGTCTCCGGTGCTGCAGCTGTTCGGCGCGAACGCGAACGTGCGGATGCTCGCCGCGACCGTCGAAGGATGGTCGATCGGCGGCACGGCCGCGCCGGCGCCCGGCGAAGAAGCGGGAGCGGCTTCCGGCGTCTCGCTTCCCGCCTTAGGAGAGGTGCTCTCCCAGGGGGAAGCCATCGCCCGGGAGAGGAACGAGCGGTCGCTCGACATGCTCGCGCGGCGGATCGAAGCGATGGTCGTCGAGCATGTGAGGTCGAAGTTCGAGGCGGAGGCGACCGCCGAAGCGGCGATGGCGCTCGACGCCGACGGCTTGCCGGCGCTCCGCGGCGTTCGGATTCGCGTCGGGGCGTCGCTGGCGGCGGCCGAGGAAGCGACCGCTTCGGCGGACGCGGGCACGAGTCCCGAACCGGCCGCGGACGGCGGGCTGCAGTTCGAGCCGATCGTCGTCGAGCCGATCGAGATCGAACCGATCGCGATCGGAGAAGGAGCGGCGGACGCGGCGCAAGCGGCGGCGCCCGCTCCGGTGTCCGCCGCGGTGCGGAAGGACATCGCGGAATCGGTCGCGGAGGCGTGGGGGATTCCGGCGTCGAACGTCGCGGTGGAGTGACGAACGAGACGAGACGAGCAGCGGACGAGCAAACGGGACGAACAACGAACGGGGAACGGACGAGCAACGGTCGCGAGCGAAGAATCGCCGCCGGCGAAGGAGGTGATGCGAATGGCGAACTGGTGGAAGACGCTCGAAGAACGGTTCGGCGGCGGCCCGGGAGGGACGAACCGGATGAACACGTTCCGATGGCTCTTGATCGTCGCGGGCGTCGGCGGCGTCTTCATGATTTTGAATTCGTACCTGACCGTCGAGGACGTGCAGCCGCCGTACGAAGGCGGCGCTCCGGAATCGACGGCGAACGGCGCGCCGGCGTCCGGGGGCGACGTACCCGCCTTCGGCGGCGGCGCCGCCAAGGACTCGAAGTTCGCGGCGTACGAAGCGAGCTACGAGGACGAACTGAAAGACATCCTGCAGAAAATCGTAGGCGTCGGCGAGGTCAGCGTCATGGTGACGATCGATTCGACCGAAGAGATCGTCGCGGAACGCAACATGACCGAATCGTCCCAAGAGACGAACGAGCGGGACGCGAACGGCGCCAATCGACACATTACGCAGACGTCCCGATCCGGCGAGATCGTGTTATACACCGAATCCGGCGACAACGCGCCGCTCGTGCGCAAGACGATTCGCCCGACGTTGCGCGGCGTGTTCATCGTCGCGGAAGGCGCGGAAAACCAGACGGTCAAGAAGATGATCATCGAGGCGGTCGAACGGGGGCTCGGCGTGCCGCCCCATAAGATTTCCGTAGCCCCGAGCAAAAGGTAACAGCGCCGATTCGGCGTCGACATATTCCAACATTCCAAAATACGGAAAAACACAAGGAGGAAACAAGAATGAATACAAGAAGACAAACGGTATGGCTCGTATCGATGCTGGGGTTGATGGTCGTTCTGTCCGCGTATTACTTGTTCACCGACGAAGCGGATCAAATTCCGGTGGCGACGGAGCAGACGGCGCAGAACGAAATCATCGTCGAAGGCGTCGGCATGATGGACCCGACGGCGGCGCAGCAGGACGTGACGATCGACGACATCGAGACGCTCGAGGAGAGCGCGGCGGCGGAAGGGACGGCGGAGGAGAAGGCGGACGGAACGGCGGACGGCGCGGCGAACCCGGCGGCGGCGGACGACGCAACGACGGAAGACGCGACGACGGACAATGCGACGACGGACGATGCGACGGCGGAAGCCGAAGAGACGATCACGGACGAGCAAGTGCTCGAGCAAGTGGCGAATCGGTCGAGCGCGGACGCGATCACGGCGATGCAAATCGAACGCGAATCCGACTTCTCTCGGCGCATCGAGGAGTTGACCGCGGCGATCTCGAACGAAGAGGCGTCCGAGCAGCAAATCACTGACGCGATCAACGAGCACAGCGCCTTGATGGATTTGGAAGCGAAGCTGATCGCGTTCGAAGAGAAGCTGCTCGGCGACTATGAGAACGTAGCGGTCATGTACGACGATCGGAAAGAGCACTTCACGGTGCACGTCTCCGCAGCGCAGCTCGAGAAGAGCGAGGCGGTGTCGATCGTGTCCGAAGCGATGAAAGATCTCAATATCGCGATTCACCAAATCACCGTCAAGCTGTACAACTAAGATCAGGCTTCGCCGACTGCGCGGCGTTATGAATCGGAGGGAGCCCGGGAAAACTGGGCTCTTTCCATTTACTTCTTTTAAGGGTATAATTACAACGTCGCTTTTTGGGGTAGGCAAGCCGCTCGCGACGGCGCAGACTCATTCGCTTGAGGAGATGAACGCAAGACGATGTATAAACTTAACGAAATCAAAGAACTTATCCGATTGGTAGACAGCACTTCCATACAACATCTCGAGATCGAAAACGAGAACGGCAAGATCAGCATCCGAAAGCCGGACGCCCCGGCCATTCACGTCGCCGCGCCGCAGACGGCCGCCGTATCCGCGCAGCAGCTTCTCGCGCCGGCCGCTCCGGCCCAGGCGGCTCCGCAGCCGTCCGCGCCGCCGGCTTCCGCGCCGGCCGCCGCGGAAGAGCGGAACGCCGATCTGCATCCGATCGTCTCGCCGATGGTCGGGACATTTTATGCCGCTCCGTCTCCGGACGCGCCTCCATTCGTCAAGGCGGGAGACGCCGTGAAGGAGAAGACGATCGTCTGCATCGTCGAGGCGATGAAGCTGATGAACGAAATCGAAGCGGAAGTGAGCGGCCAGATCGTCGAAGTGCTTGCGCAGAACGGCCAACTGGTCGAATACGGCCAACCGCTCTTCTTGGTGAAACGGTAAGCGACAACGGGAGGATAAACGGATGAAGTTTCACAAAGTGCTGGTCGCGAACCGCGGCGAGATCGCCGTTCGCATCATTCGCGCCTGCAGAGAGCTGGGGATCTCCACGGTCGCGGTGTATTCCGAAGCGGACCGCGAGGCGCTGCACGTCCGTCTTGCGGACGAGGCGTATTGCATCGGCCCGGTCTCGTCGAAGGACAGCTATTTGAACTTAACGAATATTATGAGCGTCGCCACGCTTACCGGCGCGGATGCCATCCACCCGGGCTACGGCTTTCTCGCCGAGAACGCCGATTTCGCGGAAATATGCGAGCGCTGCAACGTCGTCTTCATCGGCCCGTCTCCGGACGCGATCTCGCGCATGGGAGACAAGTCCGTGGCGAAGCAGACGATGCGCGACGCCGGCGTGCCGGTCATTCCCGGCTCGGTCGGACTCGTCGAGACGGTCGAGGACGCGATCGCGATCGCGCGCGATATCGGATATCCGGTCATCATCAAGGCGACCGCCGGCGGCGGCGGGAAGGGCATCCGCATCGCGAAGTCGGAAGACGAGCTGATCCAGGGCATTACCGCCGCGCAGCAGGAAGCCCAGAAGGCCTTCGGCAACGCGGGCGTCTATTTGGAGAAATTCCTCACCGGCATGAAGCACGTCGAAATTCAGATCGTCGCCGACAAGCACGGCAACGTCGTGCACCTGGGCGAACGGGATTGTTCCGTCCAGCGCCGGCGCCAGAAGCTCGTCGAGGAAGCGCCTTGCCCGGTGCTCTCTCCGAAGGTGCGGCAGCGGATGGGCGACGCGGCGGTGCGCGCGGCGCGCGCCGTGAACTATTCCGGCGCCGGTACGCTCGAGTTTTTGCTCGGACCCGACGAACAGTTTTACTTCATGGAGATGAACACGCGCATCCAGGTCGAGCATCCGGTCACCGAGATGGTCACCGGCGTCGACATCATTAAAGAGATGATTTCCGTGGCTGAGGGGAATCCGCTCGGCATTCGGCAATCCGACGTCGTCATTAACGGGCATTCGATCGAGTGCCGCGTCAACGCGGAAGACCCGTCCAAGAACTTCATGCCCTCGGCGGGACGCATCGATTTCTACCTGCCGCCGGGCGGCGTCGGCGTACGCGTCGACAGCGCCGCGTATCCCGGATACGTCATTCCGCCGCACTATGATTCTATGATCGCGAAGCTGATCGTATGGGCGCCGACCCGAGTGGAAGCGATCGCCCGCATGAAGCGAGCGCTCGGCGAATTCGCGGTCGACGGCGTCCACACGACGATTCCGTTCCATATGAAGCTTATGGATCACCCTACGTTCCAACGGGGAGACTTCGACATTAAGTTCTTGGAAGAGAACGAGGTATAACTAAGGAACGAGGACGAACCTCCCGTTTCTCCAACGTTTGTCATAATTTTGGACGGGTGGTATAGTATTTAAATATAAGACAAGGGGAGGATGGTCGATAATGAACACGATTGCCCCGGAATTCACGAGGACCGAGATGGGGAACATACAGATCGCTCCGGAGGTCATTGAAATTATCGCAGGCCTCGCAACGATCGAAGTGGACGGCGTCACGGGCATGAGCGGCGGATTCGCCAGCGGCGTAGCCGAGCTCCTCGGTCGGAAAAACCTGTCTAAAGGCGTGAAAGTCGAAGTCGGTCAGCGGGAAGCCGCCGTGGACGTGTCCATCGTGATCGAGTACGGGCGTCGCATCCCGGAAGTCGCTTCCGCGATCCAAGCGAACGTGAAGCATGCGATTCAATCGATGACCGGGCTGAACGTCGTCGAAGTGAATGTACATATTCACGACGTCATGTTCAAGGGTCAAGAGCGGATCGAAGAGGAGGAAGGACCGGTAGCGACGCGCGTGAAATAGCGCGTCGCGCGGAGGCCGCAAGGACATACCGATATCCCCCGGACGTCGCCGTTCGGGGGTTTCCTCGTCGTACGCAATCGCGCAAGGCACGGCATTCCTTAGACGTACCAGTGGAAGGAGCACTACTATGGGCAGAGTCGCGGACAAATTGTTTTTGTTTCTGTACAGCGTGGCCGTACTGATTTTATCGGGGGTCGGGCTGATCGTCTCGATGGAATGGATCGCTCCGGCGTTCGCGGAGTCGTTCGTTGATGCCATTTATATGCCGGGGCCGGCGAAATATGCCGCGATCGTCGTATGCGCCGCGCTGTTTTTGTTGTCGATTCGCTTCTTGTTCGTATCGCTTCGCCGCAGCCGGGAGCGGTCGGGTTCTATCGATCAGCGCACCGAGTACGGGGACATTCGCATCTCGCTCGAGACGGTGGAGAATCTTGCGCTGAAGGCGGCCAATCGCGTGCGAGGCGTGAAGGATTTGCGCGCGCGCGTTCGGGTGGACGACAGCGGTCTCGATATTCAGCTGCGTTCGGTCGTCGACGGCGAATCCTCGATTCAACAGCTGACGGAGGAGATGCAGCGCGGCGTCAAGGAACACGTCGAGGACATTACCGGCATTCCGGTCGCTTCCGTGACCGTGTACGTCGCCAACGTCGTGCAATCCCAATCGTTCAAACCTCGAGTGGAGTAGGTGGCGGCGATGTGGAAGGAACTCGCGGAATCGATTCGGGCGTGGGTCCTCGAAGGGCGCGTCGGGCGAGTCGTCGGGGCCGCGGCGGGCGTGCTGCTCGGGTTCGTGTACTTGATATGGGGCTTCTGGGATATGCTGGCGTTCGCGTTGATCGCATTCGCGGGATACACGCTTGGTTTAAAATCGGACAATCGGGAAAAATGGGTGAATAAGAACGCCATCGCCCGATGGTTCACAGACAGATGGTATCGATGAATCCCATGACTGTGGGATTTTTTCGTTAGGAGGAGCTCGCCGATGAAACGAAGATCCGCGCGCGTCGTCGCGGTGCAATGTTTGTATCAAATGGAAATGAATCGGGTGCCCGCGCACGAGGCGCTCCAAGCCGCGATGGAAGAGGCGCTGAACGACAACGAGTCCGGCACGGACGTCACCGACGCGGATGCGCTGCTCGCATACGTCCGGGGGCTGCTCGACAAGCTCGTTCCGCGCATTCCGGAGATCGACGGCATGTTGTCGCAGTTTCTGCAAGGCTACCAAGTCGACCGCTTATCGCGGGTCGACCGCGAGGTGCTGCGCATCGCGGTGTACGAGATGATTTACTCCGACGACGTGCCCCCGAAGGTGGCGGTCAACGAAGCGATCGAGGTGGCGAAGCACTTCGGCACGGAGGAATCCGGCAAATTCGTGAACGGCGTGCTCGGCAAGATGGTGAAGCAAGTAGACGACTTGAAAGCGCAAGCGAACGCATAAATATCGGGCGAAAACGGAGGCGTGACCAACGATGACGGCTACGATTATCGACGGGAAGAAAATCGCGAACGATCTTATGAGTAGATTACATACGGAAGTGCAATCGTTACTCGAGGCCGGCGTTCGTCCGGGCCTCGCGGTCGTCCTCGTGGGCGAGGATCCGGCTTCCCAAGTATACGTTCGGAACAAGGAGAAGGCATGCGGAGACCTGGGGCTTCATTCCGTGGTGCACCGATTGGATGCGGACACGCCGCAGGACAAGCTGATCGAGCTCATCCGCGCGCTTAACGCCAGCTCCGAAATCCACGGTATCTTGGTGCAGAAGCCGCTGCCGAGCCATATCGACGACAAGGCGGTCATCGGGGCGATCTCGGCGGAGAAAGACGTCGACGGCTTCCATCCGATTTCCGTCGGCAATCTGCTCATCGGAGACGAGGGCTTCGTGCCGTGTACGCCGGCGGGCGTCATCGAGATGATGCGCGCCGAGGGCATCTCCGTGGACGGCAAGCGCGTAGCGGTCATCGGACGAAGCAACATCGTCGGCAAGCCGATGGCGGCGCTGCTGATCCGCGAGAACGCGACCGTAACGGTATGCCACTCGAAGACGGCGAATCTCCCGCAAGTGACGAGCGAAGCGGACGTCCTCATCGCGGCGATCGGCCGACCGAACTTCGTTACGCCGGAGTTCGTGAAGCCGGGCGCGGTCGTCATCGACGTCGGCGTCAATCGTCTTCCGAACGGCAAGCTGGCGGGCGACGTCGACTTCGACGCCGTGAAGGAAGTCGCCTCGGCGATTACGCCGGTGCCGGGCGGCGTCGGTCGGATGACGATCGCGATGCTGATGAAGAATACGGTGGAATCGGCGCGGAAAGCGGCGGCGACGGCGAAGTGAGCCAAGGCCAAAACCAAAAAGTATTTTCGATTCGGGATTTGACCCGATACATCAAGATGAAGATGGACGGGGACGCCGTGCTTCAGAGCGTCTGGGTGCGGGGCGAAATTTCGAATTTCACCAGGCATTCCAGCGGGCATTTATACTTTACGTTAAAAGATAAGGACAGCCGCATCAAGTGCGTCATGTTCGCGGGACAAGCGTCTCGCCTGCCGTTCGCGCCCAAGGAAGGCGCGCGGGTCGTCGCGAACGGCAGCGTCTCGGTGTACGAGCGCGACGGTCAGTATCAGATGTACGTGAACGGCATGCAGCCGGACGGAATCGGGAGCCTCTATCTCGCGTTCGAGCAGCTGAAGAAGAAGCTCGAGGAAGAAGGACTGTTCTCCGCCGCGCGGAAGAAGCCGATTCCGACGTTCCCCTCCGCGGTCGGTGTCATTACGTCGCCGACGGGAGCGGCCGTGCGAGATATCATCATCACGATGCAGCGGCGCAATCCGGCGGTTCCGATCTTATTGTATCCGGTTTCGGTGCAAGGCGAGTCCGCGGCGCCGTCGATCGTGAAGGCGATCCGCGCCATGAACGAGCGGCGCGAGGTCGACGTCTTGATCGTAGGCCGCGGCGGAGGTTCGCTCGAGGAACTGTGGGCGTTCAACGAAGAGGCGGTCGCGCGGGCGATCGCGGCGTCCGACATCCCGATCATCTCGGCCGTGGGTCACGAGACGGACACGACGATCGCCGACTTCGTCGCGGATTTGCGGGCGGCGACGCCGACGGCCGCGGCGGAGATCGCCGTGCCGAGCCGCTTCGAGCTTAAGGACCGCATCGGTCACCTGCGGCAGCGGATGACCGGCGCGGTTCGCGGCGCGGCGCAGACGCGGCGCGACGCGCTCCTCAGGCTGAAGCGTTCGCCGTTCTTGACGAACCCGAAGCGGCAGCTCATGATGCAGCAGACGGAGCGGTTAGACCGGCATACGGCCGCGCTGCAATTCCATGCGAAGTCGGCGCTGCGCGCATCGAGCGAGGCTTTCGCCAGGCTCGACCGCCGGCTCTCCTCGGCGAGCCCGAGAGAGGCGGCGCGCCATGCGGCCAAGGGGTTGGACGTGGCGAAGCTGAAGCTGTTGCAGCGCATGCACGCGATCATGAAGGAGCGCGGCCATGCATTCGACATGCATGCGAAGCGGCTCGACGCGCTCAGCCCGCTGAAGGTCATGCAGCGCGGCTACAGCCTCGTCTACGACGAGAAACGGAAATTGGTGAAATCGATTCAGGAAGTGCAGCTCGGCGACACGGTGCGCGTCCGGCTCGCCGACGGCGAGCTCGACTGCACCGTATGGTCGATGAAGGGGGAACCAAGCGGTGACTGAACAGACAATCGGCTTCGAGGAAGCGATGGAGAAGCTGGAGGGCATCGTCGCGAAGCTCGAGAGCGGCGACGTGCCGCTGGAGGAAGCGATCGAGTTGTTCCAAGAGGGAATGCGGCTGTCCCGCATCTGCAGTCAGAAGCTGGAGACGGTGGAGCGGAAAATCGAGATGCTGCTCGAGGAAGACGGCCAGACGGTGAAGAAGCCGTTCGGCGCGGGACTCGACAAGGGGGACGCCGGTGCCGTTGAATAACACGTCTCCCGAGGGGATCGAATCGTATTTGGCGTCCGTCGCCGCCCGGGTCGCGGACGAGCTGGCCGGCATCGTGCCCGCCGCCTGGGACGTGCCGCCCCCGCTGCGGGAATCGATGGCGTATTCGCTGCTCGCCGGCGGGAAGCGGCTTCGTCCGGCGTTCGCCCTCGCGGCGGCGGAGGCGGTCGGAGGACCGCCGGAGGAAGCACTGCCGGCCGCTTGCGCCGTCGAGCTCATCCATACGTATTCGCTCGTCCACGACGACTTGCCGGCGATGGACGACGACGACTTCCGGCGCGGCCGGCCGACGAACCATAAGGTGTTCGGCGAGGCGATGGCCATACTCGCCGGCGATGCGCTGCTCACGCACGCGTTCCATGTGCTCGGAACGCTGCCGGAGCGCTTCCCGCGCGTGACCCCGGCCGCGGCGCTGCGCATCGTGAAGGAGATGGCGGTCTACGCGGGCGCGCCCGGCATGGTCGGCGGGCAAGCGGCGGACATGCTCGGCGAGCAAGGGGAGACGACCCTTGCGCAGCTCGAGTACATCCATCTTCATAAGACGAGCGACCTCGTCGTCGCTTCGCTGCGCGCCGGCGGCATCGTCGCCGGCGCGGACGAGGCGCAGCTCGACGCGTTGACCGTCTACGGTCGATCGATCGGGCTCGCGTTCCAAATCCAAGACGACATCTTAGATCTCGTCGGCGACGCTTCGAAGCTCGGCAAGCGTACGCAGAGCGACGTCGCGCAAGGCAAGGTGACGTATCCGTACCTTCTCGGCCTCGACGCGAGCCGCGGGAAGGTGGCCGAACTCACGAACGCGGGCAAGGCCGCCGTCTCCGGAGGGGTTCTGCCTGCGCCCGAGCGGCTGCTGCAGATGGCGGATTATCTGATTACGCGAGAATATTAGAAGGATAGAACGCCCTCCGGCGCAGCTCGGAGGGCGTTCGTCCGTTCGCGGTTCGGGAACGCAAGCCGTTCGGATGCAACGCCTGCATCGTCCCGGCGAACGGTCAGCCTCCATGAAGTCGGCGAGGCCGTGCTGCCCTCGGCGGGGCGATGCATCCCGTATTCCGTTGAGCACCCTTTTCCCGATGTGGTATAATGGCGGAAGGAATCCGGAGTGGCGCAGTATTCTAGTCGGCCTACCGCTTTGAGGGCGAGCCTAAAAATTCGCCGAAGGGCACATCGATGAAGTTCCTGGTGCCGGCTTTCGACGCCCAGTCGGGGGCTGGTGGTGGGAGTTAAGGTTGTGGGGCGATCCGCAATGGCATGCGGGCGTTGACCCTGCTTCCGCGGAGGCCCAAGTGCGTGGCGCGGGCTTGTCGTCTTGCCGACGATCAGGCGACCGGCCATGGCTCGGGGTATGAACCTGACGACGTACGCGCGCACGGTTGAAGTGATATTTTCTATCGCTTATCGGATGTTCGCGCGGGACGGCGCAGCGTAGCCTGCCTTGAGTGGGCCAGCAGGGATTATAGATATAGGCGCGATCGACCTAGGCCAAGGGAGCTCGTAAGCCGCATGCTATATGAAATCTGGTCTGCAAAAGAGGCTAAGAAGCGGTTCTTGCGCTGCCCGAGGAAAACTCCTAGACTGTTCATATCCATGAGGCTTCTTGGGGATTATAGTGTGGACTAAGTGGTAATTCAGTCTGACGGCCGGCGACGGCGTCAAGACGGGCTTAAAGGGGAACCGCCCTGCCGGCGACGGGGGGTGACCGTCTGGGAAAACCTACTGGACCTAAGCCACAGCATTTACTCGAGAAGCTGCCACTCCTCCATTTCCTAGAGAGGATCAAACCGAACAAGAATGAAATCCATTTGGAAGCACTCCATGCGTTGGAGTATTTTTATTTCTATAATTACGTTTATACTGGCCAGCGTTTTTTCCGTCGTATCCACCGCGATGCTTCAGGGCGTCGTGTGGGCCGTCGGGGTGTTGATCGTACTGTTCATCGTCTTCGTCGGCATAGGATTCGACATGATGGGCATCGCTTCCGCCTCCGCGGACGAGCGCCCGTTCCACGCGATGGCGGCCGAGAAGGTGCCGGGCGCGAAGCAATCGATCTTCATCGTGCGCAACGCGGACCGGTTTTCGAATTTTTGTAACGACGTCGTCGGCGACATCTGCGGCATTATCAGCGGCACGGCGTCCGCGCTCGTCGTCGTGAAGATGATCGGCAGCGCATCGGAAGGGGAAGGCCTCCTCACCGCGGCGGCGACGGTCGTCTTCTCGGCCGTCGTCTCCGCCTTGACCGTCGGGGGGAAAGCCGTCGGCAAGACGTTCGCGATCCATTATTCGATTCCTATCGTTCTTCGGATCGGTAAACTCTTTTTCCTGCTGGAGCGCCGGTTCGGCATTCGCGTCTGGGGCGGCAAGAAGAAAACAAACGGAAAGCGGGGAAACAAGCGTGCTGCTCGATCGAATCACACAGCCTAGCGATTTGAAATCGCTCGACCTCGCCCAGCTGGAGCAGCTGGCGCAGGAAATCAGAGAATTTCTTATAACGACGTTATCGTCGACCGGAGGGCATCTCGCCCCGAACTTAGGCGTCGTGGAGCTGACGCTGGCGCTGCATTATTTGTTCGACAGCCCGAACGACAAGCTGATTTTCGACGTCGGTCATCAAGCGTACGTGCACAAGCTGCTTACGGGGCGGAAGGATCGCTTCTCGACGCTCCGCAAGTACAAGGGATTATGCGGCTTCGTGAAGCGCTCGGAATCCGAGCACGACGTATGGGAGGCGGGGCATAGCTCCACCTCCCTGTCGGCTGCGATGGGCATGGCGGTCGCCCGGGATTTGCAAGGAAAGAACAACAAAGTCGTAGCTTTGATCGGCGACGGCGCGCTGACCGGCGGCATGGCGTTCGAGGCGCTGAATCATATCGGCCACGAGAAGAAAAACCTGACCGTCGTGCTGAACGATAACGAGATGTCGATCGCGCCGAACGTAGGCGCGTTGCATAACTATTTGAGCAAGGTACGCACCGACAAGACGTACAAGAAGACGAAGGAAGAAATCGAGTCGCTCCTCAAGAAGGTGCCTGCCATCGGCGGAACGCTCGCGTCTTGGGCGGAGAAGGTGAAGGACAGCCTGAAGTATTTGGTCGTGTCCGGCGTCTTGTTCGAGGAGCTCGGCTATACATATTACGGACCGATCGACGGGCACAACTTAGCCGCGCTGCTCGAGACGTTCCGGCAGGCCGAGAAGGTCGACGGCCCGGTGCTCGTGCATGTGGTCACGACGAAGGGCAAGGGATATGCGCCGGCGGAAGCCGACTCGCATACGTGGCACGGCCTTGGCGCGTATAAGATCGAGTCCGGCCAAGTGGTGAAGTCGTCCGGACCGCCCATGTATACGGAAGTGTTCGGCAAGACGCTGATCGAGCTCGCGGAGCGCGACGATCGCATCGTCGCCGTCACGCCGGCGATGCCGGGCGGTTCGGGTCTCCTCAAATTCGCGGAGAAATACCCGAATCGGATGATCGACGTCGGCATCGCCGAACAGCATGCCGCCACGATGTGCGCGGCGATCGCGATGGAAGGCATGAAGCCGGTGTTCGCGGTGTATTCGACGTTCCTGCAGCGGGCGTACGACCAAGTCGTGCACGATATCGCCAGGCAGAACCTGAACGTCGTGTTCGCGATCGACCGCGCCGGCTTCGTCGGCCCGGACGGCGAGACGCATCACGGCGTCTACGATATCGCTTATTTACGGCATGTGCCGAATATGACGATCATGATGCCGAAGGACGAGAACGAGCTGCGGCATATGCTGCATACGGCGGTGCAATTCGACGGCGGACCGATCGCCGTCCGGTACCCGCGCATTCAAGGAACGGGGGCGCCTTGGAACGACGAGCTGCGCACGATTCCGATCGGACAATGGGAGACGGTGCGGGACGGCGACGACGCCGTCGCCCTGGCCGTCGGGCCGATGGTGCAGCTCGCGTTGGAGGCCGCCGACAAGCTCGCGGCCGAAGGGGTGTCGCTGCGGGTCGTGAACGCCCGCTTCGTGAAGCCGCTCGACGCGGCGATGCTGTCCGCGCTCGCGGACGAGCGGCTGCCGATCGTCGCCGTCGAGGAAGGCGCGTCCGCCGGCGGCTTCGGCGGCGCGGTGCTCGAGTGGATGTCGGCGCACGGGGTGTACGACGTGCCGGTTCGCGTCATGGGCGTGCCCGACGCGTTCATCGAGCACGGCTCGATTCAGGAGCAGCGCGCGGAGGTCGGTCTGACGTCCGACCGGCTGGCGGATACGGTGCGGGCGATGCGCGCGCGCATCGCCGCGTCGTCGCCGTTCGCGGCGAAGCCGCTCATGACCGGAACGAACAAGTAATCGGACGGAGAGACACAAGGATATGAATAGGGACGAGAATGCCGCGCCGCAGAGCAACGCCAAGGAACGCATCGACGTGCTGCTCGTGGAGCGCGGCTTGTTCGACAGCCGGGAGAAAGCCAAGGCCGCCGTTATGGCCGGCCTTGTGTTGTTGGACGGGGAACGCATCGAGAAGTCGGGCATGAAGGTGCCCGTCTCCAGCCGGTTTACGGTGAAGGGCGCCCTGCATCCTTATGTCAGCCGCGGGGGACTGAAGCTCGAGAAGGCGATTCACCACTTCGGCTTGGACCTGTCGGGCGCCGTCATGATCGATATCGGCGCTTCGACGGGGGGCTTCACCGACTGCGCGCTGCAGCACGGGGCGTCGTTCGTCTACGCGATCGACGTCGGATACAACCAGCTCGATTGGTCGCTCCGGAAGGACGATCGCGTGCGCGTGATGGAACGGATGAACTTCCGTTACGTGACGCCGGACGATCTCGTCGGGCCGCCGGCGACGTTCGCCGCGACGGACGTATCGTTCATCTCGCTGCGACTCATTCTGCCGCCGCTGCGTCCCCTGCTGCAGCCGGGCAGCCGGCTCGCCGCCCTCATTAAGCCGCAGTTCGAAGCGGGGCGGGAGCTCGTCGGCAAGAACGGCATCGTGCGCGATCCGGCCGTTCATCGGGACGTGCTGCTCCGCATGATCGGCTTCGCGGCGGAAGCGGGCTATGCGCTCGAAGGGTTGACCTACTCTCCGATCACCGGCGGCGAGGGCAACATCGAATTTCTGGCGTTGTGGCGGCTCGCGGAGACGCCGCTGCCGGCTCCGCCCGAAGCGGACAAGCTTGCGGACGCCGTCGTGCGCGAGGCGCACGAGGCGTTGCAGCGCATCTAGACGACTTGCGACCGCCCGAGGAAAAAGCAGGAAATCGCCCCATCGCCCGCGAATACGTAACGATGGAGGTGCAGCGTCATGAACGATGACGTGCTCGCGCTGATCTTCGTTCTGTTCGTCTTCGCCTGTTGGGGCCTCATCGTCTTCCGGCGCTGGCTGCATCGCGCGCCGGACGTGAAAGCGCCGATCGCGGAAGGGCGTCTGCCGGACGACGAGGTGACCGCGCTGCTGGCCGACCACGGCTACGTGGTGACGCACGGCAAGCACAAGGTGAATGTGACCGTGCGGATCGACGACAAGACGCTCGGCAGTCAGATGTTCGTCGATTATTTCGCGAAGCGAGGCGACGCCGTCTACGTCGTCAAAGTCGCCAAGTCGCGCAAGCCCCTCGACTTGACGGTCGGAAGCGCGGTTCGGGAGCGGCTGCTGCCGTATGCCTTGTTGTACGACGACACGGCCGGCGTTCTATACGTAGACGTCGTCTCGCGTCAGGTTCACCAAATTCGATTCGAGTTGGAGTTGTGAAAGCGCTATGAAAGGGCAGCGACATATTAAAATCCGAGAAATCATTACGGGCCGCGAGATCGAGACGCAGGACGACCTCGTCGACGCGCTTCGGTCGGCGGGGTATACGGTGACGCAAGCGACCGTCTCCCGCGACATCAAGGAGCTGCAGCTCGTGAAGGTGCCGCTCTCCGACGGGCGATACAAGTATTCGCTGCCGTCCGATCAGAAGTACAATCCGGCGCAGAAGCTGAAGCGCGCGCTCATCGACTACTTCGGCTCGATCGATCATGCGGACAACCTCGTCGTCATGAAGAGCTTGCCCGGCACGGCCAATACGATCGGAGAACTGATCGACAATCTCGATTGGCCGGACGTCATGGGCACGATCTGCGGCGACAATACGGTGCTCATCATCTGCCGCAGCGGCGAAGCCAGCCAGCGCGTCGTCGACGAAATTTTAAGTATGCTGTCTTGAAGGGGGAAGCGCAGTTGCTCCTTGAACTTTCCGTCAAACAATTGGCCGTCATCGAAGAGGTGCGCGTATCGTTCCGAACCGGGTTTCATGTGTTTACCGGGGAGACGGGCGCAGGGAAATCGATTTTGATCGACG
>JAPSKX010000219.1 GCA_031181325.1 Paenibacillus sp. | reverse complement strand
ACCGCACATGCCGGCGTTACCGCAAGAAGCGGCCGATCGCGGCCTCATACCATGCCCACGGCAGCGCGTGCTTCGCGGCCAGCATCCACCGCGCGCTACGCGGGATCGCGTACCGCAGCTTCGGCCTGCGGGCATCCGCGATGCGGCCGACGAGCCGCGCCACGTCCTGCGGATCGCCCCCCTTGCGAGCGGACTGCTCCGCCATGCGGCGCATGCGGGCGAGCGCGGCCGCATGCGCCGACTCGGGCCCGCCGGCCATCCCCGCGAACCCCTTGTCCCAGATCTCCGTACGGTACGAAGCCGGCTCGACCAGCACGACGAAGACGCCGTGCGGACGCATCTCGTGACGCAGCGCTTCGCTGAAGCCTTCGAGCGCGAACTTGGACGCGGCATACGGCGCGAAGCCGGGAATGCCGATCCGCCCGCTGACGCTGCTCATGTTGATGATCTTGCCGCTGCGCTGCTTCCGCATATGCGGCAGCGCCGCCTTCGTTACGGCGATCGCGCCCCAGACGTTCGTCTCGAACTGCGCGCGCAGCGCCTCGAGCGCGACGTCCTCGACGAAGCCCCCTTGCGCGAAGCCGGCGTTGTTCACCAGCGCGTCAAGGCGGCCGTACGAGGCGACCGTCTCCGCGACGACCGCCGCCGCCCGACTCGCGTCCGTCACGTCGAGCCGCGCCGGAACGACGAGCCGTTCCAAACCTTCTCGCGCCGCCGCTTCGCGCAGCCGTTCGCCGCGGCCGACGGGGTCGCGCATCGCGGCGACGACCGTATAGCCGCGGCGCGCCAATTCGACTGCCGTCAGCAGGCCGAAGCCGCTCGAAGCGCCGGTTACGAGCGCGACGCGCGATGCCGTGTATGCCATGGGACCTTCCTCCTTCGACGAAGCTCCGACTAGATCGCCTTCATGCGTTCCAGATGCGCTACCGCATGCGCGATGCCGTCCTCGTGCAGCGGCTTCGTCACGAACGTGGCGAACCTCTTCAGCTCGTCGCAGCCGTTGCCCATCACGATCGCATGGCCGACGAGCTTCATCATCTCCAGATCGTTCAAGCCGTCGCCGAACGCTGCGGCCTGCTCCGGCGCCACGTTCAGATGCTCCAAGAGGCGCTTCAAGCCGACGGCTTTGTTCATGCCGCGAGGATTGAAGTCGACCGCCCAGGGCCGCCAGCGGTGCACGTAAAGCTCCCCGTCCGAGAGCGCCGTATATCCCGCTTGCTCGTCCGCTTCGCAGAAGACGATGCATTGATAGATATCCGGAATCGACGCCCGAGCCTCGGACGACAGCACCGTCGGTTCGAGGAAGCCGATCTCCGATTGCGCCTGTCGGAACCGCGGCGCGTCGGCGCGATTCAAATAGATCGAATCCGCCGCGTACAGCAGCATTTCATGTCCGTTCGCTTCCGCGGTCGCGAGCCACGCCTGTATGAGTTCTCTAGGGAAAGGCGTACCCGCCACCGTCTCTCCCCTGTAGCCGAGATGGCTGCCGTTGCACGAGACCGCCCAATCGATCTCGAGCTCCTCTCGAAGCGAAGCGAGCTCGAATTCGCTGCGTCCGGTGCAAATCGCAAGCGATACGCCCTTCTCCTTCAGACGCAGAAGCGCCGCGCGCGTCGATTCGGGCAAGTAATCCCGGTCTCGCAGCGTGCCGTCGACATCGAATGCCGCCAATGTAATCATAATGCCCACTCCTTATCCAATTTCTTTTCTCTAAGGCCGTATCGGACCTTTCAATTCTAACTGATAAAATGCGAGATCGAGCCATCGTCCGAATTTGTACCCCGCCTTCCGAATCGTTCCCGCATGTCGGAAGCCGGCCTTCTCGTGAAGACGGATGCTCTGCTCGTTCGAGGCGTCGATCCCGCCGACCATTACGGCGAATTGCCGTTCGTTCGCATCCTCGATCAGGCGCTGCAGCAAGGCGAGTCCGACGCCTTGCTTACGAAAGTCCTTATGGACGTAGATCGAATGTTCGATCGTATACCGATACGCCGCCCAGGCGCGGAACGAACCGTACGAAGCGAATCCGGCTACGCGCCCGTCGACGTCGTACGCGAAGACGGGGAATCCGTCTTCCGCCTTCCTCTCGAACCAAGCCATGCGCTGTTCCAAGGTATGCGGCTCATAATCGTATACGGCCGTCGTATGCAGGATCGCTTCGTTATAGATGTCCAAGATAGACGGGACGTCGCGCGGTGCTGCCGATCGAATCATCCTTCTCCCACCAATCGATTAATCTCATATATTTTTAACCTCGTTAACATTAACGACATGAACTGATTTTTCGGCCTTCCTTGACGCCTGCCGCAAGGAAGCGATCGTGTAAATAGCCAGCGCGCTCCAAATCAAGACGAAGCTCCAAGCGTGACCGCTCGTGAACGGCTCGCGGAACAATAACACGCCGATCGCGAGGGTGATCGTCGGGGAAATGTATTGGATCAAGCCGACCGTCGAGAGCGGCAGCCGCTTCGCCGCTTGGGCGAACCAGAGCAGCGGCAGCGTCGTCGCGACGCCGGCGAGAACGAGCGGCCAAGCTTCGGCGCTGCGGAACGGCGCGTCCCCTCCGCCCGCGAATAGGAGATAGAGCACCGCCGGCGGAAGCACGACGAGCGTCTCGCCGAATAAGCCGGAGGCCGCGTCGGCGGTCGACTTCTTCTTCGCGACGCCGTAGAACGCGAACGAGATCGCGAGCAGTAACGCGATCCATGGAGGCTTGCCGAACGAGACCGTCAGCAGCGCGACGCCGACCGCCGCCAGCGCGATCGCGGCCCACTGCATTCGACTCGGGCGTTCGCCCAGAAAGAAGACTGCCAATACGACGCTGACCAGCGGATTGATATAATAGCCGAGGCTGGCTTCGACGACATGCCCGCTGTTCACCGCGTAAATAAACAGCAGCCAGTTCGCGGAGATGAGCGCCGAAGCCGCGAAGGCGGAGAAGAACGATCGCTTCGACCGAAACATCCACTTCCATTCCCTCAACCGCTTCGACCATGCCAGCAACCCCAACACGAAGAGGAAGGACCAGACGACGCGGTGACCGAGTACGACGTCCGCCGGCAGTCCCTTAAACAAATTCCAATACAGCGGTAACAGGCCCCAAGAAATATAGGCTAATATTGCGTAACCGACGCCAGCCTTCATTGCGTTCTCTCTTTTCCGTATGTTCTATGATGCTATGCCTCTTGCTACTTCTTCGCGAGCCATCCGAGCGCGGCGCAGGAGATTACGGCTCGGTCTCGCTGCAGCGCCTCCGCCGCTCCCGCTCGCTCGCCGATGACCCCATGCTGAAGGACGGCGGCCCCGAAACCGCGCTCCGACGCGCCGTTGTACGTGAAGAGCACGCAATGTTCGGCCGCGAACCCGGAGACGACGACGTACCGTACGCCGCGCTCGCGAAGCAGCGACTCCAGCTCCGTATTCCAGAAGGCGTTCGACCATCTCTTATTAATATACAAATCTTCCGGCGCGCGCGCGATGGACGGAACGACCTCGTAATTCGCGGAGCCCCGGCCTCCCTCGACTTCTTCGTCCTGTACATGAACGACGAGGTTGCCGCTCTCTCGAACGAGATTCGCCGCGTAATTCATATACTCCGCGGCGGCTCGGACGTCTTCCCTCCGATGTTCTCCCCCGACGAAGCCGACTTGCATGTCGATGATCAATAAAGCGATAGTCAAGTGGATGTCTCCTTTTCGATTATCTGCCGAAGTCATTTTACCATAGGACGGCGAATTCGTCTTGGAAATGAAACGGCGCGGCCGAAACCCTTCCGGTTTCAAGCCGCGCCTGGCTTTTCTTACGTGTTTACCGTTTTGCGTGCGGTGCGGACCGTCACTTCGACGTTCCAAAGCTTGATCGCGAACGCGCGTTTCCAAGAGAGACGCGTTGCGTTCGTCTTCGCGAGAAGCGCTAGACGAGCTTCATGTTCTAACTGGATATGTTTCTGTGCGGCTAGTTGTTCCGCTACGTAACTCATCAATTCCATGGGTAACCTTCACCTTCGTTTTCTTGTAAGTTGGCAGTGCTTTGCGAATCGTTGCGTAAGACCTTCAATGACGTTCGTGACATGACCGGCGGTGTGCTGCGGTTGCTGCTGCATGTTTGTGAATCGCTCCTCTCGATTTTGGACGTCGAAAAGCCACGGCGAACGTCGTTCACCGTGGCTGATATCCCCGTCATGAAATTCGGAAAAACGCAGACTGCGGACGAATTTCGTCAGCGATGCGCTCCCGGGTATGACGGAACCGGGTGAAGCAAAGACGTTCTGTTCAGTTGTGCCGTAAGAGCCGTCGTCGCGATCGTAAACATGTTCCATCACCCCTTCGTTAAGAATTGGGATTGTTTTCCCTTGAGTTACTATACTGGATTCGCCGCGGAATTGTCAACGGATATTTTTCATAAATTTTCATTATCGGCTTGAAAAGCGAAACTCCGCCCGTAGTCCGCGCACGAGCAACACGATCCCGACCGCGACCAGAATCGGCTCGATCGCGTTCGCTTCCGGTCCGTCCGTGATCCGATGCAGACCGAAGATCCAATGGAACGCGACGATATCGAAGCTGAAGAACAGCCCGGTCGACACGATAAAGCCATGGTAGAAGCTCGGGGGAAACTTCCGTTTCGTCCAGACGATGCAGCCGGCGAGCGCTGCCGCACCGAACGCCAACGCCCCGAGCTTCCCGGCGAGCGTCTCCGCCTTCAGGCCGTAAGCGGACGCGCTCGCCGCATGCGACAGCAGCTCCGCGAACGCATACCCGAGGAAGACGCCGAAGGCGCGCTGCAGCCATCGCTTCATGCGGCTCCGCCGTTCCTCAGCGAAAGCAGCGCGCCGATCGCCCCGCTGTATTCCCCGTCTTTCACCATGACCGCGCGCGAGCCGCGCAGCTCCGTATACCCGGCCACCACCTCGCGCAACAACTCGTTGCGGATGAACGACGAGCCGATGTACAGCACGCTGGACGCTCCGCATTGGCCGGCCGCGTGAACGCTGACCGTCGCGACGGTTTCCCCGACGAGGCCGACGACGGACGCCAGAATGTCCTCGGGACGGTCGCTGCCGCCGGTCTGCAGCCATCTTCCGAAGTTGCTGGCCGTCAGCTCGCCGGGGATCGGCGGCGTCGCCCCCTCGTAAATATGACGGACGAGCAAGTCGATGCGATCCCTCGATCCCGCCGAGGCGAGGCGTACGATCTCGTCGAACTCCTTCACGCCCGTCGTCATCGCGGACAAGCCGACGAGCGTGCCGCCGCCGACGCCGGTTCCCCCGACGCGGCTATGCCGCGCGCCGTCGACGTAATGAATGGACGTGCCGGTCCCCACATTCGTAAGCAGGAACGATTCCAGCTCCGCCCCCTCCCGGCGAAGCAACCATCGCACGCCGTTGCAGGTCGCTTCGAATTCGACCAGATGTCCCGCCGATCGGCCGATCAACGCTTGCAGCGGCGCCGCCTTCCCGCCGGTAAGCGCGATCGCCGCGCCTTCGCGGGCGGCGGCCCAAGCCGCGGCCTCCGCGAGGCCGGTCGTCCCGAATTTAAGAAAGCGGACGGCGCCATCCGGCGTCTCATGCGCGATCTTGATCAATGTGCCCCCGGCGTCGATGCCGATAAACTCCTTCGCAGCGCCCAGCGGACTCCCCTCCTTAACGACGAAAACTTTCTCTACTATATTAAAAAAGGAAGACGACCGCAATCGGAAGTCTTCCATGCCTTCAATCCCGCGGACCGCGAGGCTTGACGAGAACGGCTGCGATTCGCCGCGCTCCGATCGCCAGCAAGGCGCCGACCGCCGCCTGCGCAGCCTTCTCGACGACGACGGCGCGATTCAGGTACAGCTGGTATACATTAAGATCGAATCCTTGCACGGGGGGCTGCGCGATTTTGATAGACGGCCCCCGCAAGACCCGGCAACGCCGAAGCCGCGATGACGATGCCCGCAACGGATATCGCCGCTGCCGGCCACCCCTCCTTAGCTCTTGCCTGCGGAGCTTCTCGGGCGTCCGATCCCGCGGCCCGGACGATCGCGGACGAAATCGGACCCGCCGCAAGCCAAAGCGAGAGCGCGATTCCGCTCTGCACCAGTCCCGGAATCAATGTCGCCGTCGCGATGGATCCGAAATTCACCTGGTCCCAAGGCAGCCCCGGCACGAACAGCGTCAGCAGTTGTCCCCAAGCGTCCAGACTGCGGACGCCCCAATAAATCGCCAGCAGACGGACGCCCAGCGCAGCGGTCGATCGCATCGTCATCGTTCCGCTCCGTGACGGAGGAGAAATTCGTCGCGCGTCATGCCGTAATGGAGTTCGTCGTGGTACGCGCCGTTCGTATACATCATGCTGCGGAGCCGGCCTTCGAATCGGAACCCGAGCTTCTCGTGAAGGCGAATCGACGCTTCGTTGAACGCGAAGACGTGCGGCGTCGCCTTCTGATAGCCCAGCTCCAGGAAATAATACCGGATCGTCATCACGATCATCTCGGATGCGTACCCGCGGCCTCGGCGCTCCTCCGCTACGGCGATTCCGTATTTGAACGTGCCGTGCCGGCGATGGCATTGGAACGTATCGATCGTCCCGACGGGGACGCCCTCCTTGTCGTCCGCGATCAGTCGAATCGAATCGTCGAATCGGGCTTTCTGCTGCTGCTCGAACCAGCTTTGGAATTTCGCGTCCGACATCGGCCCGTGCACGCCGTCGAGGCAACGCGACACCTCGTCGTCGAACGAGCGAAACAGCGCGGCGTCCGACGCCTTGATCGCCCGCAGCGCGACCCGTTCCCCTTCCCAATATCGTAACGTCATGCGCGGCTCCCCTCTCACTTTGGTTAGAACTACTATATCAAAGTCGGAGAAGTGGGAAAAGCAGGAAAAGAGACCTTCCTCGGCGGAAGGCCCCTCGTTTACCGTTCCAATGCATGGCTGATCATCCCCGCCGCGATGCCGAGCAAGGCGCCGGCGGCCACTTCCTGCGGCAGGTGGCCGAGCTCTTCCTTCAGCTCCGCGCGCCGTTCGCGATGATACATACCCGGATGCTGATCGGCCAGCTTCTCGACCCGTTCGTCGAGCTCGT
>JAPSKX010000218.1 GCA_031181325.1 Paenibacillus sp. | reverse complement strand
GGCTGCGTGAGGCGGCGGCGCGGATCGGGCGGCTCGGCATTTTCGGATAAAAACGATATATAAAGAAGGTTCGCTTCGGAAGACGGGAGTTGGCGGCGGTGAAGAAAGGGAATGGCATGCTGAATCTGTTGTTCGACCTGGATGACACGCTCATTCATTGCAATAAATATTTCGATCTGGTCATCGATCAGTTCGCGGATTTGCTGGAGACGTGGTTCGCCGGGTACCGGTTGACCAAAGACGAGATCAAGAAGAAGCAGCTCGAGCTCGATCTGGCCGGCATTCACGTACACGGCTTCGCGGCGGAGCGGTTCCCCGAGTCGTTCGCGGAGACGTACGATCACTATAGCGCGATGTTCGAGCGGTCGTCCGATCCGGAGGAACGGCAGCGAGTGCTCGAGCTCGGGTATACGGTGTACGACAGCGAATTCGAGCTGTATCCGAACGTCGTGGACACCCTGTCGCGGCTGCGGTCCGAAGGGCATCTCATCTCGCTGTACACCGGCGGCGTGGAGAAGATTCAACGCGCCAAGGTGGCGAAGGTGAACCTCGGTCCGTTCTTCGACGACCGCATCTTCGTCGCGCAGCATAAGAACGCCTCGGCGCTCGAAGGCATCCTGACGAGGATGGGCTTCGACCGGTCGCGGACGTGGATGATCGGCAATTCGCTGCGCACCGACATCGCGCCGGCTGTGACATGCGGTATCGGCGCGGTGTACATCCCTCCATTGTCGAATTGGGCGTTCGACTTGGTCGACATTCCGCTCGAAGCGTCGGAACGCCTGCTTCGGCTCGAATCGATCTCGCAGGTGCCGGCGGCGCTGGCGGGCCGCGTATAAGCGTTGACGGCCGAGGCGCTCGGGACTTGTCGGCCGCTCCGCTCCGCCTTGCGATTCACGGTTTACACGCGCTAGGAATATAGGTATACTAGTTCGAAATCGATGCAGCATCGTCGTGGACCGGGACAGTAGCGCGCGACCGACGGCACAGCGAGCCGGGCATGGTGGAAGCCGGCGCCGAACGAGCGAATTTGCGAAGCGCACCCGCGAGACGGCTCGCCCATGTTTCCTTGCGCCGCGACGGCGCTCGGCCGCGGCAGGCGGGTCCGGCAGCCCCCGTTATCGGGCGTTGAGCGGTCGGGCGGCGTATGCGGATCAGCGGCATGCGTACGGTTTCGGCACGAAGAGTGGCACCGCGGGAGCTTCTATGCAACCTCTCGTCTCTTAGGGATTTTTCCCTGGAGGCGAGAGGTTTTTTATGTTCGTGCGATGCCCCATCGTCGCCACGCGTTTTCTAAGCGCGAAAACGCGCTTAGATCGCCCGTCCAGGCGCGGTGGCGCTCAGCTAAGCGCGAAAACGCGCTTAGATCGCCCGCTCAAGCGCGGTGGCGCTCAGCTAAGCGCGAAAACGCGCTTAGATCGCCCGTTCACAATTTTTCGGCCACTAGCGCCGCCTGCGAAGGTCGCGTCGAACGCTGCATCGCCAAAACAAAGGAGGAAGACGCGATGATCATGGAGACGATCGGCGAGTGGATCGCCCCGTACGTACAACTTACGAAGGAGGAAACGGCGCGACGACTCGAGACGCCTCCGGATCCGGCGCTCGGCGACGCCGCCCTGCCCTGCTTCGAGCTCGCGCGGGCGCTGCGCGAATCGCCGCAGTCGATCGCCGCCAAGCTGGCGGAGGCTATCTTGCATCCGATGCTCGAATGCCGTGCGGTCGGCGCCTACCTGAACGTCGCGCTGCGCCGCGAACGCATCGCGATGCAATGGCTCGAAGCCGTCGAAGCGCCCGCCTTCCGCGCACCGTCATCGCCGCGCGGGCAGCGAGTCGTCATCGACATGTCGTCGCCGAACATCGCCAAGCCCTTCGGCATCGGACACCTCCGCTCGACCGTCATCGGCAACGCGCTGCGCCACATCTTGACGGCCGACGGCTACGACGTCGTCCGCGTCAACCACCTCGGCGACTGGGGCACTCAGTTCGGCAAGATGATCGCCGCCTACCGGGCCTGGGGCGACACCGAGGCGCTGCGCCGCCGGCCGCTGGAGGCGTCGCTCGAGCTGTACGTCCGCTTCCACGAGGAAGCGGAGCGCGATCCGCGCCTCGAGGACGAAGCGCGCGCCTGGTTCGCGAAGCTCGAGCGCGGCGACGAAGAAGCGGCGGCGCTGTGGCGCTTCTTCGTCGAAGCGAGCCGGAAGGAATTCCGCCGGATCTACGATCGACTCGGCGTCGCCTTCGAATACGAGCTCGGCGAGAGCTTCTACAACGATAAGATGGAAGCCGTCGTCGAACGGCTGCAGGCGGCGAACATACTCGAGGAAAGCGACGGCGCGCGGGTCGTTCGGCTGGACGACGCCTCCCTGCCGCCCTGTCTAATCGTCAAATCCGACGGATCGTCGATCTATGCGACGAGAGATCTGGCGACGGCGTTCTACCGGCGGGAGACGCTCGGGGGCGACCGACTGCTGTATGTGGTGGGGGCGGAGCAGGCGGTGCATTTTCGACAGGTGTTCGAGGTGTTGAAGCGGCTGGGCTGCGAATGGGCGGACGCGTGCGAGCACGTGCCGTTCGGCTTGATGCGGGTCGAAGGGAAGAAAATGTCCACGCGGCGGGGACGGGTCGTGAAGCTGGAGGATGTGCTCGGCGAGGCGGTCGAACGGGCGAACGCCGTCATCGCAGAGAAAAATCCGAATTTGCCCGACCGCGAACGTACGGCCGAGGCGGTCGGCGTCGGGGCGGTCGTATTCGGCGATCTGAAGCACGACCGGGAAGGCGCCGTCGACTTCCGGCTCGAGGAAGCGGTTCGATTCGATGGCGAGACCGGCCCGTACGTGCAGTATACGCACGCGCGAATTCGCACGCTCCTCGCGAAGAGCGAGGCGGTCTCCGCGGGCTCGGCGGCGGCGAAACCTTCCGCGCTCGCGACCGATGAGGCCTGGGCGCTGTTGAAGCTGCTGACGGGCTACCCGGCGGCGGTGCGCGAGGCGGCGGCACGGCTCGCCCCTTCGGTCGTGGCGCGATACGCCCTGGACGTCGCCAAGGCGTTCAACCGATTCTATCATGCCGAGCGGGTGCTCGCGGACGACCCGGCCGAAGCGGCGGCGAAGCTGCGGTTGGCGCGGGCGGCGGCGGACACGCTGCGCGACGCGCTTGCGCTGCTCGGCGTACAGGCGCCGGAGCGCATGTAGCAGTCAGGCGCGCAGACGGGGGAATCCGAATGTAAGCGAACCGCGACCGGTCGCGGACGCGAATGATCGGCGCGTCCGACGATCGGTAAGCCGGGCAGCCCCCGATGCCCGCAGGCGACGCCGCCGATTCGTCCTCTCCTACCGCCTCCCCTTACTCTTCCGTTAATAAAGTATCCGTCGTGATATAATCGACGCCGGCTTCGATAAAGCGCAAGCTCTCTTCGCGTCGATTGATCGTCCACAGCGACACTTCGATACCGGCCGCTCGGCAGGCGCGAACTTCGTCGGGCGTGATTCGGTTGAAGTCGTAATCGAGAAACATCGGCTTCAGCCGCTTCGCCAGCGCGATGTCTTTCGAATATATGAGTCTCTGGTCCGACGATCGGAGAACGACGCCCAAAATATTGGAGTCGTTCAATGCGATATATCTCGTTAAGATGCCTTCCACAAGCGCTTCTTGTTCCCGATCGAAATGTTGACCCGCCGTCAGCCATTGTTGAATCATGCCGCTCTCCGGATTGCTCCCGAGGATCGGATTCGCGGGCAGCGGTCCGGCGATGGACGAATACGTCGATCTCGACAGCTGATCGAAGTAGCGGTCGAGCTGATGATTGATCCGCGCCGTCGAATCCTGCGCGATCAAGTAGAAGTCGTTCTTCGCCGATTCGGTGTAGTAGTACGAGGAGATCATTCCCATGAGGACGATAGACAGGAAGCTGACGAAGAACACCGTCGCGAAGATTTTGGTTTTCACGGAAAACCGGTAATGCCAATGCTTCCCCTTCATGGACTCAGCTTCTTCCTGTATTGCAGCGGCGATACGCCTACGGCCGCTTTGAATACTCTCGTAAAATAAGGCGTCGTCGAAAAGCCTACCGCATCCGCGATTTCCGATACGGAAAACGAGGACTTCAACAGCAGCCTCTTCGCCTCCTCGATGCGAAGGTCGTTCACATAGCTGATTAAGGAACGCCCGGTATGTTTTTTGAATAACGCGCTGAAATGCGAAATGCTGAAATTCGTCAGCTCCGCCATTTCCATCAAGCCGATGTCCCTCGTGAAGTTGGCCGCGATATACTTGCAGGAGCGCTCGATCGCTTCGGGCTTGCCGGCGGCGACGGCGACGGGATGCTCCAGGTACCACTTTTCCAGCAAATGATTGAAGTAAGCGAATAGGGATGAATCCGTGTCCGAGCGCGGACTTCAATTTATTGTCGAAGATGCGCAGCAGGCTGAGTTTTGCATTTTTATTGATATGATGGAGTTGGAGGACGGACTTCAGCAAATCGGAGTGCTTCTGTAAGACGACCTGGGGAGGGAGTCCTTGCTTGTTTTCCAATAAATTCTGAAAGCGGATCACGTACTGATTCAAATCCCGCAACGTCTCCAGCTTCTCCTTGGACCGGCTGAGCGCTTCCGCCAACGTCTCGAATTCCACCGGTTTCAGCAAGTATTCGGACACGCCGTGAATCATCGCTTTCTGCGCGTATTGGAAATTGTCGTAGCCGCTTAGGATGAGGGAGACGATGGGAAGTCGATGCTCCTTGATTCGTTTAATCAACGACAAGCCGTCCACTTCGGGCATCATAATATCGGTAATCGACAGTCTATAATAGCATTCGCGAGATTCCTCATTGTCAAGCCTGTGTAAATTCGCATCCGGTCTTCCGACTCTTGGACGCTTTCCCCCGGGACGCGATACCGCCCAACGACAAACCCGCCGGAAGGCGTACTTTCCGGCGGGCGCGAATGAGATAATTTGAGGCGACCGGAACCCTCCGGTCGCATCGCAACTTCGTCCGACAAGGTCAAGTCGACGCCCCGGCGCAGGCGGCACGAACCGTCGCAAGCGTTCCGATCCACGCTCTGATGTCGTTCTTCGCTAAGCCGTAGGAACGTACGCCGAATCGGCGGCCGTCATTCTGCCAAGCGATGTCGACCATAGAACCCGACGGGGCGGGCGACATGGAAGGCAACGGCAGCGGCGGCGGCGACTCCGCTTCGACCTCCTCTGTCCCGCGGGCGACCGACTGCGTGAACTCCAGCACCCCCCCGCCGGCGAACGCATACCGGATCGTCGCGGCGCGGCCGTCCTCCGCCGCCCAGTCGAGCAGCGCGTACCGATCCGGCGCTTCCGGCGGCAGCGACAGCGGAAAGCCCGCTTCGCAAGCGACGGCGGCGCCGCTGTGCGGCCGGCTAAGCGCCGTCGATAGCGCCTTCGCCGTCGGCGGGCCGGGACGGGTCGACGCGACCGTCAGCGGCGCGATGGAGCCGCTCTCCTCCGCCGACGCGACGCGCACCCGCTCCGGCGTCCCTTCCGCCGCGGTCGGAGAAGCGCGCTCCGCGACGACGGCCGTCTCCATCATCGGCGGCCCCGGCGCCCAGGAGAGACGGTCTTGTCCTCCGAGGACGAACATCAAGAAGCACATGAACAGGATCGAGCCGTACGACATTTTGTACACTTGCCTCACCTCTTATCCATGAAGACGACGTTCGTCGCCAAGATGTTGCGAATGCGCGGCAGCTTATTTACAAACGACGCGTTCCAATGGTATAGTATTGGGAAACTTCATTACCTCAACGTGATGAAGGGGCCAGTAAGCGTACGTACGGGCGTCAGAGAGCGGATTCGCCAGCTGAGAGAATTCGTCGCCGCAGCACGCGCCGACCCACCCCGGAACGGCCGGCGAAGAGCCGGACAGCGGTCCTCCTGATACGAGGACATGGAGCCGGACGGCATCCGGATCGCAGCGGCGCAACCCTATCGGGCGCGCGAACGATCCGAACGACATGCGCCGTCAATAAAGGTGGTACCGCGGGAGCAGAACATACGAGCAGCTTTCGTCCTTTAACGATTGAAGGATGATGGGCTGTTTTTTTATTTTCCGGAAAATGACACATAGGAGGCTGTCCGCCATGTCCGGCACGAACCGCCGACGCACCGTCGTCAAGATCGGCAGCAGCTCCCTCACCGCCTCCGAAGGCGGACTGCGAAGGGAACAAATCGAATATTACGCCGAGGAACTCGCCGCCCTCGCCCGCGACGGAGAACAGGTCGTGCTCGTCACGTCCGGCGCGGTCGCCGCCGGCTTCGCCCGGCTCGGCTTCGCGAAGCGCCCCAAGGCGACGCACGAGAAGCAAGCGTCGGCCGCCGTCGGCCAGGCGCTGCTCATGCAAGCGTACAACGAGGCGTTCGCGAGCCGGGGCATCGTCGTCGCGCAGGTGCTGCTAACACGCACCGACTTCTCGAATCGGGACCGCATCCGCAACGCGACCGCGACGCTCGAGGAGCTGCTGAACCGCGGCGTAATTCCGATTATTAACGAGAACGACACCGTCTCCGTCAACGAGCTCAAGTTCGGCGACAACGACACCTTGTCCGCGCTCGTCGCGAACCTCGTCGGAGCGCGCTGCCTCGTCATTTGCACCGACATGAACGGCCTGTATACCGGGGACCCTCGGAAAAATCCGGACGCGAAGCGCATCGACCGCGTCTCGGCGCTCAGCGACGATCTGTTCGCGATGGCCGGCGGCAGCGGATCCGCCGTCGGCACCGGCGGCATGAGATCGAAGCTGGAGGCTGCGCGCATCGCCACTCGCGGCGGCGTGCAGACGTTCGTCGGCCGCGCGAATCTCCCGGGCGATGTGCTGCGGGCGGCGGCGGGCATCGGTGACGGCACGTATTTCGACGCCGAGCTGCAGAAGCTGTCGGTGAAGAAGCAGTGGGTCGGCTTCCACTCGGTGCCGCAGGGCCGCGTCGTCGTCGACGACGGCGCCCGCAGGGCGCTCGCGGAGGGCGGCAAGAGTCTCCTCCCCGCCGGCGTGAGGCGCGTCGAGGGCGACTTCCATCCGGGCGATGTCATCGAGGTCGCGCTCGA
>JAPSKX010000217.1 GCA_031181325.1 Paenibacillus sp. | reverse complement strand
CGTCATTCGATGGTTTTTGTTTTCTCCCTACATCGTGGACGGGCCTTCGATGCAGCCGAACTTCCATACCGGAGAGCGGATCATCGTCAATAAAATCTTATACGATATCCGCGAGCCCCAGCGCGGCGAAGTGCTCGTCTTCCATTCCGGATACGATGCGGATTACATTAAGCGCGTCGTCGCGTTGCCGGGAGAGACGGTCGAGGTGCGCGGCGATACGGTGCTCGTCGACGGCGAGCCGCTTCCCGAGCCGTACATCCGGGGGCCCGTGGATACGGCGGCGGCGTCGGGGGGAACTTATAATAACAAGGACTTCTCGGCGCAGACGGTGCCGGAAGGGCATGTGTTCGTGATGGGCGACAACCGTCCGAACTCGCACGACAGCCGGGACATCGGCTTCGTTCCGTACGACGAGATCGTCGGTCGGGCGGACGTCGTCATCTGGCCGATCGGCGATATTCGGTTGATCGGACATAACTAATCGCGCTTCGCCGGAGCGGCGGCTTCCGCAACGCTTCGCAAGCGCGATCGAAAGCAGGCGTAACGATGACGATTCAATGGTTTCCGGGGCATATGACCCGGGCGAGACGGCAAATCGAAGAGAAGCTCAAGTTGATCGACGTGGCGATCGAGCTGCTGGACGCGCGTCTGCCGGCTTCGAGCCGCAATCCGATGATCGGCGACATTCTCGGCGCGAAGCCGAGGCTGGTGCTGCTGAATAAGAGCGATCTGGCCGACCCCGCCGCGACCGAGAAGTGGGTCGAGAAGCTGGCGGCCGATCAAGTGAAGGTGCTTCCGATCGACGCGAACGCAGGCACGAACGTGCGCGACATCCTGCCGCGGGCGAAGGAGCTGATGGCGCCGAAGTACGAGGCGTGGCGGAAGAAGGGCATGGAGCCGCGCGCGATCCGGACGCTGATCGTCGGCATCCCGAACGTCGGCAAGTCGACGCTTATCAACCGGCTCGCCGGACGAGCCGTCGCCGTGACCGGAGACAGGCCGGGGGTGACGAAGGGACAGCAGTGGATTAAGTTCGGCAAGGAGATGGATTTGCTCGATACGCCGGGCATTCTATGGCCGAAGTTCGAGGATCCGCTCGTCGGTCTTCGTCTCGCCGCGACGGGCGCCATTCGGGACGACATCTTACATTCGGAGGATGTCGCCTTCTTCACGGCGAAGTTTCTGTGCAAGCGATATCCGCACGTGTTCGCGGAGCGGTACGGCATCGAATCGCTGCCGGAGGATCTCGAGGACCCGAACCAGGTCGTCGAGCTGCTCGAAGCGATCGGCCGGCGTCGCGGCGCGGTCATGAGCGGGGGGAAGATCAACCTCGGGAAGGCGTCCGACGCGTTCTTGCACGACCTGCGGACCGGCAAGCTGGGGCGCATTACGCTGGAGCTGCCGGGGTTGGCATAAGCCTGTCTTCGGACGGGCGCGCGGAGCGGCTTCGCGCGGGACGGGAGACGGCCCGCGCATACGGCGCCGTTCCGCGAACGCGAGGGAAACTTTGGGAGGAAGCTCATCGAGGACGATGGGCTTTTTTTGCTGTACAATGGGATGTATCGTTGTTTATCTCGTGGAGGATCGGAATCATGCTTACATACGAAAAGGATTTATGGTCCGCCGGGCTCAGGCTCGTCGCCGGCGTCGACGAGGTCGGCCGCGGCTGCCTGTTCGGCGACGTCGTCGCGGCGGCGGTCGTGCTGCCGGTCGGGTGCGCGATGGACCAGCTGCCCGGCGTCGACGATTCGAAGAAGCTCACCGAGAAGCAGCGCGAGGCGCTGCTGCCGCTCATCGCGGAGCGGGCGGTCGCCGTCGGCGTCGGCCGCGTCGATGCGGAGACGGTGGACGCGATCAACATCCGGCAAGCGTCGCGCCTTGCGATGAAGAAGGCGGTCAAGGCGCTGGGGGTGACGCCCGATCATTTATTGGTCGACGCGGAGTCGGTCGACGTCGATACGCCGCAGACGGCGATCATTCACGGCGACGCCCTGTCGCTGTCGATCGCCGCGGCGTCGATCGTGGCGAAGGTGACGCGGGACCGGCTGTGCCGCGAGTGGGACGCGCTGTATCCGGAATACGGCATCGCCGGGCATAAGGGGTACGCGACGAAGCTGCATCGGGAGCGGCTGCTCGCGTTCGGCGCTTCTCCGATGCATCGGCAGTCGTTCCTCGGCAAGCTGTTCGCGGCGCAGCTGGAGCAGCTGGAGCTGTTTTGAAACCGGCTCGGCGAAATGCGCGCTAACGAATGGGACGGCTTCCGTCGATATAGTATGTTATTAGCATTGCATGGAAGGGGGCGGCGGCATGGACGTCGGCCGATTGATGCGCGCGGCGCTCGGCGAGACGGCGCCGGCGGAGGGGAAGGCGCTAGAGCTGAAGCCGGGGCAAGTGATCCGGGGCATCGTGATGCAGCTGTTCGCGGAGAACGAGGCGCTGCTGAATATAGGCGGGACGACGATTCGCGCGAAGCTGGAGACGCCGATTCCCGTCGGTCAGGCGACGCTGTTCCAGGTGCAGCCGAACGCCGGTCAGCTCGCCGTCTTCTTGAAGCCGCTGTCCGCTTCGACGGTCGATCTCGCGACGGAATCGCTCGCGGGCGTGCTGAAGAGCTTCGGGATGAAGGATACGCCGCTCAACCGCGCCGTCGTGCGCGTGCTGCACGAGGAAGGCGCGCCGATGTCGCGCGCGACGAACGCGGCGGTGGCGAGCGCGGTCGAGGCGCTGGCTCCTACCGGGGAAGCGGAGACGGACGCGCTGCTGCGCGCCGCGGCGACCGCGGCGAAGCGCGGGCTGCCGCCGACCGCGGAGACGGTGCGCGCGCTGCATACGGCGATGACGGGCCCGACGCCGACGGAGGTGCTGCGCGCGCTCGAGGCGGGCGCGCGGGACGCTCTGACCGCGCCGGGGACGAGCGCGACGGCGAAGCAGGCGGCGACGCGCCTGCTGGACGTGCTGCAGCGCGCGGACGCGCTGCTCGGGGAAGCGCTGCGGCCGCAGGCGGCAGCGGAGGGGGCCGGCGGCGCTCGGCCGCCGGCGGGCGCGCCTGCGCCTCAGGCGGCGCCTGTGCCGCAAGCGAGCGCGGGGAGCGCCGCCGCGGCGGCTCCTCCGGCTCAGGCACCTGCGACCGGGGCTTCCCCGATGCCGCAAGCTGCTCCAATCGCCGCGTCGTCGAGCCCGGCGCCGGCGGCATCGGCTGGAACGCTTCCCGCTCCGACGCCTCCCCCGGGGTCGAGCGCTGTGCCTACGCAGTCCGGCCCTGGCGCCTCGGCGTCGCCGCCTGCCGCCGCCTCGGGCGCGCCGGAAGGCGCCCCGCCGGCACAGGCTCCGCCGCCGGCGGCGCCGGGGCCGCAAGCGCCTGCCGCGACCGTCGCACCGGAACGACCGCCGTTGCTGTCGTTCCTGAAGCTGCTCCGCGTCGACGCCGAGCGCGAGTGGCTCAAGCTCGCCGCCGCTCCGTCCCCGCCGCCGGAAGGAGGAGCGCCGGCGACGTCGGCGGGCGAGCGCGCCGCGCCCGCGGAGCGACTGCTTCGGCTCATGGCGGAGCCGGCGCCGCCGCAGTCGCCGCTGCCGAACGCGGCCGTCGCCGCGGATGCGGCGACGCAGGCCGCCGCCGATAAAGCGCCGATCGAGACGCTGAAGTCGCTGCTTTCGCAGATCGCCGGCGCCGACGACGCGCCGCCGGCGCTCAAGGAAGCGGCGCAGACGGCGCTCCAGTCCGTGACGGGCCAGCAGCTGCTGATGGCCCAGGACAAGTCCGCGCCGTTCGCGCACGTGACGATGTTCGTCCCCCTCAAGGGCAGGGACGGCGGCGACGGGAACGCATCGGTTCAGATCCATACGCGACGCGGGAAGAAGGGAGAACTCGACGCCGACAATTGCCGGCTCTGGTTCCAGCTGTTCCTCGCTTCGCTCGGCGAGACGTGGGTCGACGTCACGGTGATGAACAAGATCATCGGTCTGCATGTCTGGAACGACCACCCGGCGGCGCAGACGTTAATGGAGACGCATAAAGCGGGAATGGAAGCGGCGATGCGCGACATCGGTTATCAGCTGCTGACGTTCAAGCATTCCACGAAGCCGAAGGAGACCGCGGCCGCGGCGGGCGATGCGAACGCGTCCGGCGCTCCGGCCAAAGGCGTATCCGCCGCCTATGCCCCGCCGAAGTACAGAGGAGTCGATCTGCGCGTATGACGACGAAGGATCCCAAACAAGCGGTCGCGCTGTCGTACGCGAAGGAGGCGGCCGCCGCGCCGGTCGTCAAAGCGAAGGGGAAGGGCGCGGTCGCCGAGCGGATCGTCGCGGTCGCGGCCGAGAACGGCGTACCGGTTCGCGAAGACGCTTCGCTCGTCGAGGTGCTCTCGAAGCTCGACCTCGAGCAAGAGATCCCGCCGGAGCTGTACCAACTCGTCGCCGAAATTCTCAGCTTCGTCTACCGGACCGACCAAGCGGCGCAGGAACGCGTCGCGGGGAAGGACGGGCCGCGGTGAGCGGGGATCGCCGCAAGCGTACCGGCGCCGCCGGCGAAGAAGCCGCAGCGGCGCATCTCCGAGAGGCGGGGTACGACATCGTCGACCGCAATTGGCGATGCCGCTTCGGCGAAGTCGATCTGATCGCCGCGAAGGACGGCGCCGTCGTCTTCGTCGAGGTGCGCGCCCGCTCGGCAACCACGTTAAGCCGCTTCGGCGCGCCGCTCGAATCGATCACGCCGAAGAAGCAGCTGACGATCCGCCGATGCGCGCAAGCCTATTTGCAGCAGCGCCAGTCGAATCCGCCCGCCGCCGTAAGGTTCGATTGCATCGGTATCGTGCTCGACGCCGACGGCCGGTCCGTGTCGATCCAGCATATCGAGCATGCGTTTTAAGCTCGACGGCAGGCGACGCGCCATAGAGAACGTCAAATATCCGTAGTTTTCGCTAGAACCGATTCAAGTACCGGATAGAGAACGCCGACTTTCCTTATTGGCATCGAAAATCGGTCAAATCGCCCGATGCGGACGAAATCGAGAAGCATGGCGTTCGCAATTCGGGCGTTTCCATAGGGAGCCTCGCAAATAAGGAAACTCGCAGTTCTTTTTTTCGCGCTGTGCCCGCACCAACGCAAGAAGGACCGAACGGCACGCGATGCGCCGATCGGTCCTTCTTGTCATTTCCCGCCCGCGCGCTTCGTCGCCTCCTGCATATCCCCCTCCCGCAGCCGCTGCCGGCGGAAGTCGAACGCGCGGTACGTGAGCGCCTCGTTCATATGCTCCGCTTCGATCCGCGGCGAGCCTTCCGCATCCGCGATCGTGCGGGCCACCCTCAGCACCCGGTCATGCGACCGGGCGCTGAACTCCAACGCGCCGTACGCTTGCATAAGCCGCTGCGACGCTTCGACCGTAAGGCGGCAATGCCGATGCAGCAGCTGCCCCGACAGCTCCGCGTTCGAGCGAATGCCGAGCCCGGCGTATCGGGCGCGCTGCGCCGCCCGCGCCTGCTCGACGAGCTCGAGCAGCGAGCTCGTATCGAGCCGCGCGTCGCCGCTCGAACGCGTCGGATCGCCCAGGCTGACGCGCAGCAGCTCCGCCTCCTCCGGCCGCAGCCTGGGCACGTCCAACGTCATGTCGATGCGGTCCATCAGCGGCCCCGACAGACGCGACAAGTACGCCAGCTTGCGCGGCAGCGCGCACGAGCAGGAGCGGCCGCCTTCCTCGTAGCCGTCGTATCCGCACGGGCACGGATTCATCGTGCCGGCGAGCGCGAAGCGAGCCGGATACGTGAACGCGCCGCGCGCTCTCGCGATCGTCACGGCCCCGTCCTCGAGCGGCTGGCGCAGCGATTCGAGCGCGATGCGCGGAAATTCCGGCAGTTCGTCGAGGAACAGGACGCCGCGATGGGCGAGGCTTACCTCGCCGGGACGCGGCGTCGCGCCGCCTCCGATGAGCCCTTGCGGCGAAATCGTATGGTGCGGCGAGCGGAACGGCCGACGACGGACGAGCGCGCCGCGGTTCGCGAGCTGGCCGGAAGCGCTGTACAGCTTCGTCACCTCGAGCGCCTCGTCGTCGTCGAGCGGGGGGAGGATGGAAGCGAGCCGCTTCATCAGCATCGTCTTCCCGGAGCCGGGCGGACCGATGAAGACGACGTTATGGCCGCCCGCCGCGGCGATCGCGAGCGCGCGCTTCGCCATGATCTGCCCGACGACGTCGGCGAAGTCGAGCTCGTCCGCTTCGACGTCGCACGTCGTCTCGGCCGGCCTCGCGTCGAGCGCCGCGCCGCCCGAGCCTGTATCCAAGACGTCGGCAAGCTTCCGCACCGGTACGATGTCGAGACCGCCCGCGAGCGCCGCCTCCCGGGCGTTCTCGGCGGGAACGAACAGCCGCGCGAGCCCGGCCTCCTTCGCCGCGAGCGCCATCGACAAGACGCCGGGCACCGGGCGGACGTGGCCGAGCAAACTAAGCTCGCCTAGAAACATGGCGCCCGCCGCGATCCCTGACGGCCATTGGCCGCTGGCGAGCAGGATGCCCACCGCGATCGCAAGGTCGAACGAGGCGCCTTCCTTGCGCACGTCGGCGGGCGCGAGATTGACTGTAATCCGCCGCATCGGAAACTCGTATCCGCTGTTCTTCAGCGCGGCGCGCACGCGCTCCGTCGATTCCCGCACCGCGCTGTCGGGCAGGCCCACGATCGAGAACGCGGGCAGCCCGTTGGCGAGATCCGTCTCGACGGTCACCGTCCGGCCGTCGATGCCGTGCATGCAGGCGCCGTAACAGAGTCCATACATATTAAAAAACACCCCTTCTTCGAATGAATGGTTCGAAGGAGAGGTGCTTCCTCATCGCTTGTTCTACCGATCAGTATACAACATTTTCCCGAGAAATTAAATTTTTCGTCAACGTTCCTGTTATTCCGCCGTTATTGGGAAAAGTTATTAGGGGTACAACCAAATTTAATGTCGAATGCCGCAACCGAAAGAGGAAAATGTTTCACGATCGTGATACAATAGAGTAGTTGTGTCCAGAGAATCGAATAGGAGGTTTCGAGATGAACATTCACGAGTATCAAGCGAAAGCGGTGCTCAAGCAGTACGGCGTGAAAGTTCCGGAAGGCTACGTGGC
>JAPSKX010000216.1 GCA_031181325.1 Paenibacillus sp. | reverse complement strand
CGCTCGTCGAGGATCTCGAGTTCACGATGCGCTGCGTGCAGCGCGGCGTCTACCCGACGTTCAACTACGACGCGAAGGTGTACGACGAGAAGCCGCTCACGTTCCAGGCTTCCGCCCGGCAGCGGCTGCGCTGGATGCAAGGCCACTTCGACGTGGCGCGCCGCTACTTCTTGCCGCTGCTCTGGCAAGGCATCAAGGAGCGGAAGTGGACGAAGATCGACACGGCGCTCTATTCCGTCAGCGTGTACAACGTGCTGCTGTCGCTCATTTTCACGGTCGTCCTGTGGGTGGATCAGATCATCCCCGGCAAGCCGACGTTCGTCTCGATGTACGATTTCGTGCCGATCTGGTTCGCATCGGTGGGGCTGATCGTCGTCTACATGGGATTCCCGCTCGCGATGGCGCTCGAGAAGGTCAAGTCTTGGAAAATGTACCTGTCGCTCCTTCTGTTCCCACTGTTCCTGCTGTCGTGGTATCCGATCACGTTCCACGCGTTCTTCACGCAGAACAACAAGAGCTGGAGTCATACGAAGCATACGCGCGTCCTGCGGCTCGACGACGTGCAGAAATTTTAGTTTGACTGTAGTCCGTCGACTGTGATATATTAAGGACTCGAGTGAGCAAAAGAAGAAGCGCCCGCTTCTCACCTGTCCGGTTCCGATCGGCTGGTTCGCCGCTAACGAGCAGCGCGTACATATGCGCATTTCACGTTCGTCGGTAGACGCGGGCACTGGTGGATTTCCGCCGTGCGCCGCGTTTTTTTGTTTGCTTGCACGATACATTTCGGAGGTGGCATACCATTAGCAAGGATCATCAGATTAACGAAGAAATTCGCGCCAGAGAAGTGCGTCTCGTCGGCGCGGAAGGCGAGCAAATCGGAATCGTATCGTTCCGCGAAGCGATGCAGATGGCGGTCGACGCGAATCTCGACCTGGTGAACGTCGCTCCGACGGCGAAACCGCCGGTATGCCGGATCATGGATTACGGGAAGTTCCGGTACGAGCAACAGAAGAAAGAGAAAGAAAACCGCAAGAACCAGAAGGTCGTCGAGCTCAAGGAAGTTCGCTTCAGCGCGACGATCGACGAGCACGACTATCAGACCAAGCTTCGCAACGTCGTGAAGTTCATCAACGACCAAGATAAAGTGAAGTGCAGCATTCGATTCCGCGGACGCGAAATCATGCATGCGAGCGTCGGCCAGAAGGTGCTCGAGCGCGTGGCGGCCGAAGTGCAGGACATCGCCGTGCAAGAGCGCCGTCCGAAGCTCGAAGGCCGCAGCATGATCATGATTTTGGCCCCGATCAAGACAAATCCCTAGGAGGAACACCTGTCATGCCAAAGATGAAGACACACAGCAGCTTGAAAGACCGTTTCAAAATTACGGGCACGGGCAAAGTGAAGCGCTTCAAGGCGCATAAGAACCATTTGCTCTCCGGCAAGAGCCCGCGTCAGAAGCGCGTATTGGGCACGCAGCCGCTCCTGCACTCCGGCGACTACGCTCGTATGAAGCAGCAATTGCTCAACCTCAAATAATATTCTACTCGCAGGACCATATATAGGAGGGTATTTCCATGACAAGAGTTAAGGGCGGGTTCGTGACTCGTCGTCGCCATAAGAAATTCATCAAGCTTGCCAAAGGTTATTTCGGTGCGAAGCACCGTCTGTTTAAGAAAGCTCACGAGCAAGTCATGAAGTCCTTGCTCTACGCATACCGCGACCGTCGTCAGACGAAGCGCAACTTCCGCAAGCTCTGGATCGTCCGGATCAACGCCGCGGCTCGCACGAACGGCCTGTCCTACAGCCGCATGATGCACGGCCTCAAGCTCGCCGGCATCACGGTCAACCGCAAGATGCTCGCCGACCTCGCCGTGAACGACATCAACGCGTTCAACGCGCTCGCCGGCAAAGCGAAAGAGAAGATCAACGCGTAAGCTACGCGTCGTCATAGGAACGCCGTCTCGCACCTCGTGCGGGCGGCGTTTTTTTGCTGCCGGGATGCGGTGGATCGAAAATAAGAAAGAAAATGCATTAATAGTGAGGCCAGCCTAATTATTAATGAGATTTCTTTCTTATTTCTTAATTCGGGCGCTGCGAAACTTCAATTTTGCCAAAACCGTTCGCCGTCGTCGACAGTCTAATCCATAGTAACGCTCGGGAGGAGGGGTCCGGTGGACATCGAGGAGCTGCTGCGCGCGGCGAAGCAAGGGGACGAAGAAGCGTTCTACGCGCTGATGTCTTCGCAGAAGGAGCGGCTGTACCGTATCGCTTACGCGTATTTAAGAAACGAAGACGACGCCCTCGAGGCGATCCAAGAGACGACGTACCGGGCTTGGAAGACGTTCGGGCGGCTGCGGGAGGCGAAGCGGTTCCCGACGTGGGTCGTGCGCATTCTGCTGAACTGCTGCAACGACGAGTGGAAGCGGAGGAAGCGATTCGCGAAGAGCGAGCCGGCGGCGGATCGCATCGACGACCGTGCGGGGGCGAGGGAGCACGAGTGGGCGACCCGGCTGCAGCTGGACGAGGCGGTCGCGCGGCTGGAACCGAAGTATAAGCAATTGATCGTGCTCAAATATTTCGAGGATATGACGCTGACGGAAATCGCGGAGACGCTGGAACGGCCGCTCGGCACGGTGAAGACGTGGCTGCATCAAGCGCTGCGGTCGATGCGGCCGCTCGTCGAAGAGGAGGAGGGCGGACGATGACGCAGGGGAACGAGATGGAACGGATGCTGGAAGAGATGGGCGAAGCGGGCCGGGACGTCGCCGTGCCGACGGACCGTCTGGAAGAGGCGTTGCGGGCAGGCATGCGCCGCGCGAGCGCCGAGCGGAAGCCCGCGCGAAGAGCCCGGGTCGCAGCGGCGCGGCTAGGCGCGGGAGCGGCGGCGGCGCTGCTGTTCCTCGCGCTGTCGATTCGCCTCTTCCCCGGCTTCGCGCTGGCGCTCAGCCAGCTGCCGGGCATGGACGCGATCGTGCGCTTGATCGCCCACGACCGCGGATTGGCGGAAGCGGTAAGGAACGATTATTATCAACCGATCGGCGTATCTCGGACGATCGACGGGGTCACGCTGACGGTGGACGGCGTCATCGCGGACGAGAGCAGGCTCGTGTTATTCTATACGATCGCCGACCCTAAAGGGGGCGCAGCGCATATCGACGTCGATCGGCCGAAGTTTCTTCTCCCGGACGGCTCCGACTTGGAAGCGATGTACTCATGGGGATTCGCGAGTCCGGGAATCGAAAGCGAGGGGCCGGTCCGGACGCGTACGGGACATGTCGACGTGCAGTTCGCAGGCGGCGGGAAGCTGCCGGAGAGGTTCACGCTGGAGATGGGACTGCGCCGCGGCATCGCGCCGTTCGGCGGCACCTACGAAATTCCCGTCGAGTTGGAGGCGCGAGATCCGGCGGCGCTCCGGACCGAATACGCGATCGATCGGACGGTCGAACTGGAGGGGCAACGGGTGACATTCAAGCGGGCGATCGTGTACCCGACGCGCATCGCGGTCGAGGCGGAGTTCGACGAGACGAACGGGAAGCGAATCTTCTCCTTCTTGGATCTGAAGCTGGTCGGCGACGACGGGGAGGAATATACGGAACAGAGTTCGGTGCTTAGCTACCCTTCAAGAATGATATACTTCGAAGGCAGCTCGTTCGCGATTCCCGAGACGCTGACGCTGCGAGGCTCGGCCGCGAGAGCCGTCGACAAGGAGAAGCTCGATCTCGTCGTCGATCTAGGGAAACGGAGAGTGATTGATGCGCCAGACGAACGAATTTCGCTGCGGCAGATGACGGATTGGGGCGAAGAGCTCGAGCTTCGCTTCTTGCTGCAAGGTATCGACCCGGAGGATAATATGCTGTATACCGTCGTCGAGAGTACGTTCACCGACGGCGACGGCCGCGCGTACGAGACGGGAAATGGTCAAACCTTTGAAAATCGCGAGGAGGACGGTCAAATGTTCACCCTTCGAATTCCGAAAGAAGCGTACGTACAGCCGCTCCGCTTCCGCATTTTCAACTATCCGGCTTATGTCCGCGAACCGTTCGAAATTCGAATTCGGTAAATTAAAACTTGACGCATAATTCACGCGACCCTATAATAATCTTTAAGCAAAATGAACACACTGTACATTATACCTCGATCGGCTGTGAAGAGGACGAAGCTTTACGGGCTCTTATGTTCAGAGAGCGGAAGGATCAGCTGCAACCTCCGCCATAACTCCCGTATATGCGAGCTCACCTCGGAGCTGTTCTTCTGAACCGCGCGGCTTTAGCGCTTCAATGCGAATTCGCGCTTATTAGGAAGAATCGGAATGGCACTCGTTATCGTGCCGCAGGCGCCGGAACGCGCAGGGGAGAGTCGACGCCCCAGCTACGTCCGCGCATCTGCAAGAGGCTGCCGCCGCAAGGCGACAGCGAATTCTGGGTGGTACCGCGAAAGATAACCCCTTTCGTCCCTTGTTTGCTCCGCGCATGCGGCGGCAGGGACGGAAGGGTTTTTTATTACCATTTTCTCGCCATACGAATGGAGGGTCTCATGTGAGCGTACAACAACTCAGTGCCGCGAAGTTGGATAGTGAAGAACTGCGCACCCGACTGCTGAAGCCCGATGTCATCTCCGGTTCCGAAATTTTGCTCCGCTCCTTGTTGCTCGAGGGCGTGGAGTGCGTCTTCGGATACCCGGGCGGCGCCGTGTTGTATATTTACGACGCGATGCACGGGAATCCCGACTTTAAACATCTGCTTACCCGTCACGAGCAAGGCGCGATTCACGCGGCGGACGGATACGCCCGCTCGACCGGCAAGGTCGGCGTCTGCATCGCGACGTCCGGGCCGGGGGCGACGAACCTCGTTACCGGCATCGCGACGGCGTACATGGATTCGGTGCCGCTAGTCGTCATTACGGGCAACGTCGCGACGACGGCCATCGGCACGGATGCGTTCCAGGAAGCCGATATTACCGGCATCACGATGCCGATCACGAAGCACAGCTACCTCGTGCGCGACGTCAAGGATCTCGCGAAGACGATCCGCGAGGCGTTCCATATCGCGAATACGGGGCGCAAGGGTCCGGTCCTGATCGACATTCCGAAGGACGTATCGTCGCACTTGACGGAGTTCCAGTACCCGGAAGAAGTCAATATCCGCGGGTACAATCCGACGGTGATGCCGAACAAGGGTCAGGTCAACAAGCTGCTGCAAGCGATCGAAGAAGCCGAGCGGCCGGTCATTCTGGCGGGCGGCGGCGTCGTATATGCGGGAGCGCACGAGGAGCTGCTCGAATTCGCGCAGAAGACGCGCATTCCGGTCACGACGACGCTGCTCGGCCTCGGCGGCTTCCCGAGCGGGAACGAGCTGTGGATGGGCATGCCGGGCATGCACGGCGCATGGGCGGCGAACACCGCGCTCCAAAATTGCGACCTCCTCATCGGCATCGGCGCCCGGTTCGACGACCGCGTGACGATGAAGGTGTCCGCGTTCGCGCCGAAGGCGAAGATCGCGCACATCGACGTCGATCCGGCGGAGATCGGCAAGACGGTGCCGACGGCGATTCCTTGCGTAGGCGACGTGAAGATGGTGCTGGAGCTCGCCAATCAGAAGGCGAAGCCCGCGAAGTCCGAAGCGTGGCTGAAGCAGGTAGACGAATGGAAGAAGCAGCATCCGTTATCTTACAAGGATTCCGACGAAGAGCTGAAGCCGCAATGGGTCGTCGAGATGATCCACCGTCAGACGAACGGCGACGCCTTCGTGACGACGGACGTCGGGCAGCACCAGATGTGGGCGGCGCAGTACTACCGCTTCAATCATCCGCGGCGGTGGATTTCGTCCGGCGGCCTGGGCACGATGGGCTTCGGCTTCCCGTCCGCGATCGGCGTGCAGGTGGCCAATCCCGACGCGACGGTCGTGTCGATCAACGGCGACGGAGGCATGCAGATGTGCTCCCAGGAGCTCGCGATTTGCGCGATTCACAACATTCCGGTCAAGATCGCCGTCTTGAACAATACCGTACTCGGCATGGTGCGCCAATGGCAGGAAATCATTCACGGCCAGCGGTTCAGCCACATCGATCTCGCCGGAAGCCCGGACTTCGTGAAGCTGGCCGAAGCGTACGGCGTGAAGGGACTGCGCGCTTCGAACAAGGAAGAGGCGGAAGCCGCTTGGCAGGAAGCGATGAATACGCCGGGGCCGGTGCTCGTCGAGTTCGTCGTAAGACGCGACGAGAACGTGTATCCGATGGTACAGGCCGGCACATCCATCAGCGACATGATAATGGGGGATGCGGAATGACGAAGAAGCATACGATCGCCGTCCTCGTCAACGACCAACCGGGCGTGCTCCAGCGCGTCTCGGGGCTGTTCGGCCGCCGCGGCTTCAATATCGAGAGCATCACGGTAGGCACTTCGGAAGATCCGGGGCTTTCCAGGATGATCATCGTGACGACCGGCGACGACGGGACGCTCGAGCAAGTTCAGAAGCAGTTGTATAAGCTCATCGACGTCATCAAGGTCATCGATCTGAGCGCGAATCCGATGATTTCCCGCGAGCTCGCCCTGATCAAGGTCAGCGCGGAGCCGAGCGCGCGGCCGGAGCTGTTCGCCGTCGTCGATACGTTCCGCGCGAGCGTCGTCGACATCTCGCCCTCCACGGTCATCGTGCAGGTCGTCGGCGACACGGAGAAGATCGACGCGATGGTCGAGCTGATGAAGCCGTACGGCATTCTGCAGCTGACGCGCACCGGCGTGACGGCGATGACTCGCGGGGCGTGATTGATCGCCGCACGGGCGCGACGGCGACGACTCGCGGGGCGTAAGCCCCGGCCGTCGCGCCGACGTCGCTTCGTGCGAATAGCGAACAGGAATGTTCCCAATTCCGGAGACATTTTCCGAAGAGGCAGCGAAGGTTCTCTCCGATCCGCGACGAACCGAACTTCGAACCAAGCGTTGAAATCGACCTCTAACCCAGGTCCTTCAATATATAAACAAAGCTATATATTCCAAGGAGGAATCATACGAAATGGCAGTAACATTGTACTACGACAAAGATGCAGACTTAAGCGTACTCAGCGGCAAGACGGTAGCGGTCATCGGTTACGGCTCCCAAGGCCACGCG
>JAPSKX010000036.1 GCA_031181325.1 Paenibacillus sp. | reverse complement strand
CTGCCGTTCGTCCCGAAAGACATGCGAGGCGCGTTCGTCACCGCTTCGGGGTCCTCGTTCATCGCCTGGTCCGCGGTCAGTCTCTTCCTCAGCGTCGTCCCGTCTTACTTGGACGAGTGGGTCGGCCGTTCCGGCTATCTCGTCATGGGCTGCGCGGCCGCGTTCGTTCTCGGATTGTCGGTCGTCGGTCAGCATTCGATCTCGAAGGCGACGACCGCCGTCGCGGCATCGGTCGGCTGCGCCTGCATGGCGCTGGGACTCGTCGGCTTGTCGACCGCGATCGCGACGTCTTCGCTCGCGTGGCTGATCGCGAGTGCGGCGTGCGTCGGTTTCGGCCACGGACCGCTGTACGCCGTCGGACTCGGCACGGTGAACCGGATCTCGCCGGATGCGGCGCGGGCGGACTTCATCTCGTTATACTACGCTATTACGTATGTAGGCGTGAGCCTTCCGGTCATGGGTCTCGGTCTCGCCGCGCAGCGCTTGGGTTGGACCGCGGCGATCGGTGGATGGACGGTTGTCATGCTCGTGCTTCTAGGGTGTAATTGGCTTGGATGGATGCGCGCCGTTCGGATGCGAGCGAGGGAGGGTCAAGGCTCGTAACGCCGATCTCGAAGCGGACGAAGATGCGCGACCGCCCCCGAGCGGAACGATGGGACAATTCGAGGAGGACATGGGAATGTGGCATCCGGACGAATATCTTGAGTCGTTGTACAAGGGAAGTACCCCGGAATTGCGATTCGCGGCGACGAGCGCGGGGGAATGGAAGACGTGGCGGGATCGGCTGCGTCGGCGCTTCGCGGACAGCCTGGGACGGTTCCCGGCCGCTCCGGAGGCGTTGGAGCCGAAGCTGCTCGAACGCGTCGAGTGCGACGGGTACGCGAGAGAGCGCGTCGAATTCGCGACGTTCGAAGGCTTGCGCTGCCCGGCGTACGTACTCGTCCCGACCGGGCGAGCGGCTTCGAGCGGGCGGCTGCCGGCCGTCGCCGCGTTCCATGGGCACGGGTACGGCAGCAGAGAGGTGGTAGGACTGTCGCCGACCGGCGAGTCGATCCTGGAGCGGCCGACGTATCAGAAGAATTTCGGCGTCGAGCTCGCGAAGCGCGGCTTCGTCGTCGTCGCGCCGGAAATCTTCGGCTTCGGCGACCGGAGACTGCGAGACGAGTACGCCCGCGACAAGTACTCCTCCTGCGACAGGCTAAGCAAGGTATTGCTCCACTTGGGCCGTACGATGGCGGGCCACCGCGTTCACGAAGCGATGAGAGCCGTCGATTATTTATGCTCGCGGGAGGATGTGGACGCGGAGCGAATCGGATGCATGGGCATCTCCGGCGGAGGCCTCGTCGCTTCGTTCGCGGCGGCGTTGGACGAGAGGATCAAGTCGACCGTGGTCAGCGGCTACGTCAACACGTTCAAGGCCAGCATCTTGGACCTCGATCATTGCATCGACAACTACGTCCCCGCCTTGGGCGAGTTCGCGGAGATGCCGGATATCGTGAGCTTGATCGCGCCAAGGGCGCTCCTCATGGAGGCGGGGACGGAGGACGAGATCTTCCCGATCGCCGCGTCGATGGAAGCGTTCGGACGCCTGCGCGAGGTGTACGATTTGTTGGGCGTCCCAGCGAAGCTGGCGTGCGACGCGTTCGAAGGCAAGCATGAAATCAGCGGCGCCGCGGCATACGATTGGCTGCGACGGACGCTTTGATGCGGGTGACGAATTCTTAAGAAGGAGATGACGGGAATGAACGTGCAAGTGTTTCCGAATCCGTCCGAACTGGGCGCGGCCGCGGCGCGGCACGCGGCCGCAGTCCTGAACGATGCGATCGAGCGCAACGGAGAGGCGAGGATCGTGCTGTCGACGGGCGCCTCCCAGTTCGAGACGCTGGAGCGCCTCATCCGGGAGGACGTCGACTGGTCCAAGGTGACGGCGTTCCACCTGGACGAATACATCGGCTTGTCCGCCGATCATCCGGCAAGCTTCCGGCGTTACTTGAAGGAGCGGTTCGCGGATCGCATTCCGATCGGGGCGATGCATTACGTCGTCGTCGAGGGAGATGTCGAAGCGAATATCGCGTCGCTGACGAAGCTGCTGCGGCAAGCGCCTGTCGACCTGGCGTTCATCGGTATCGGGGAGAACGCGCACATCGCCTTCAACGACCCGCCGGCCGACTTCGAAACGGATGAAGCCTACATCGTCGTCGATCTAGACGAAGCGTGCAAGCGGCAGCAGGTCGGCGAGGGCTGCTTCCCGTCGATCGACGCCGTGCCGAAGCGGGCGGTGACGATGACGGTGCATCAAATCATGCAGGCGAAGACGATCCTCTCCTGCGTCCCCGACAAGCGTAAGGCGCGGGCGGTGCGGCATACGCTGGAGCGGGAGTTCACGAACGAAGTGCCCGCGACGATGCTGAAGCGTCATGCGAACTTCCATTTGTACCTCGACGAGCAATCGGCGTCCGAACTCGCGCAACGCTAAGGTCGCTGTTTTGTCTACCGATAAAGTTGGCAAGTCTAACGGCAGTAAGCAGCCGCCCGGCGCGATCCTCGCGTCGGGCGGCTTCATTTTCTTCGAGGCTCGCTTCGATTTCTGGTATTCTGATCTAAACGGTGGTCGATCAAAAATGGAGATGAGGACAACATGAATCAAGCGCAAGCGTCGAAGAGAAAGCAAGAACGGAGCGGGCGGTCGAGGCGAACGCTGCTGACGGGCGTCGTGCTCGGGACGGCGACGGCGATCGGGCCGTTCTCGATCGATATGTATTTGCCGGCGCTGCCGGATATGGCGGCGGAGTACGGAACGAGCGCGGCTTGGACGCAGCTGACGCTGACGATGTTCCTGCTCGGCATGGCGCTCGGGCAGATCGTGGCGGGGCCGATCAGCGACGCATGGGGCCGCCGCAAGCCGTTGTTTATCGGACTGTGCGTGTATATCGCCGCCTCGCTGCTATGCGCGGTCGCGCCGACGATCGAGTGGTTGGCGGCGCTTCGCCTGCTGCAAGGACTGGCGGGGGCGTCGGGCGTCGTGATCGCGCGGGCGATCGCGAGAGATCGCTTCGAGGGCGTGGAGCTGACGAAGTTTTTCGCACTGCTGACGCTGATCGGCGGAGCGGGACCGATCGTCGCGCCGATCGTCGGGGGACAGCTGCTGCTCCTCACGTCATGGCACGGCGTGTTCGTGTTCCTGGCCGTGTTCGGACTCTTCCTATGGGCGTCTCTGTTCGTCGCGATTCCGGAGAGCTTGCCGCGCGAGAGGCGAAACCCCGGGGGCGTCGGGAAGTCCGCCTTGGCGATGTTCGGCCTGCTTCGCAACCGGGAGCTGATCGGCTTCGCCGTGACGCAAGGCTTGGCGCAGGCGGGATTATTTTCGTACATATCGAGCTCGTCTTTCTTGATGCAGGACCACTTCGGCGTATCGCCGCAGGCGTTCAGCTGGCTGTTCGCGATCTGCGGCTCCGCGTTCATCCTGGGCTCTCAAGGCACGGCGCGCCTCGTCGGACGCTTCGAGGAGCGCACGCTGTTATTCGCGGGATTGATCGCTTCGGCCGCTTCCGGGTTGTATCTGCTCGCGGCGCTGGCGAGCGGGGCGGGCCTCGCGTTCGTCGTGCCGGCGCTGTTCGTGCAGGTCGCCTGCATGGGCGTCATCGGCACGACGTGTACGTCGCTCGCGCTGCAGAAGCATAAGCAAGCCGCCGGAAGCGCGGCCGGCTTGCTCGGGCTGATCGGCATGTCGGCGGGCGCCTTGATTTCGCCGCTCACCGGGCTCGGCGGAGGCGAGACGGTGCTGCCGATCGGCATCGTGATCGCGGCCTGCAACGGCGGCGCGCTGCTCTGTTACGCGCTGTTCGTTCGGCGATCGACGTCGCGGCGGCAATAAGGCCTTTTCCTAATTATTCGCGTTAAGATTCGCAATGGTACCATTTTCCTCCGAACGGGCGATTTTGTAGGATTTGTAGGATAAGGATTTAGATTTCGCTTTCATCCATTCGACTTATGCGACATGAAGCGAACGACAGGAAGGCATCCGGTTGACGTTTCGAATCGAATCCATTGCAAGCGGGCCGCACTCCGTAAAACGGGAGCGGTCCTTTTTTTGCGCTGGCGAGGCAGGTTATGGAAGGTAACCATAATTCAATTTATAGCAGGGTATGCTAAGAAAACCAAGGCTCGATAAATGTACGATGAAGGAGAATGAACATGGCGGCGGTGCGAAAGAAACTTGAAAAGAGTTTCTTGTATGTCTTGTTTTTTGCGACGGCGAGCGCATTGCCCGCTCTCCTGAGGAAGCCGCCCAAGCACGAATGGGCTTTCGCGTACATCTGGAACGCGGCGACCAATATCTTATTAGATAAAATCGCGGTCAAGAAGGGTTGGGTCGCCTACCCCACGCGGCTGTTTCCGAGGCTGTTTTCGATCCATGTTCTCTTCGATACATTGCTATACCCGACGGCTACGGTTATCTACAACCAAATGACGTATAAGGAAAAGTTCCTTCCCAGCCTGTATAAGGTGTTCTTCTTCTCCATCCCGCTGACCGCGATCGAAATATGGGCAGACCGTTATACGGGCTTGATCCGGTGGGGGACGGCCTGGAAGTGGTATCATTCCCTAATCAGCGTGTCTGTGAAATCATGGTGGACGCGGGGGGCAGTCGAGATGTACGGACGTTGGTGGAAACGGAACGGAAGGAGAAGCGATGCAAAACTTCAAGGAAGATAACACCGCTAGGCGGTATAAGGCGTATGTAAGCAGCATGGGCACAACCCAACTGCATCTGCGAAATCCGTATATTGTCGCATGGTGGTCCGCCGCGTTCCCTGGGTTCGGACATCTCCTGCTTTCTAAGTATGTACGAGGCTACTTATTGTTCATGTGGGAAGTCGTCGTCAACCTCAACGCGAACGTTAACTTGGCGATGGTGTACTCGTTCCAAGGGAAGGTCGCCTTGGCGGCGGACGTATTAAACACGCGCTGGCTGCTGGCATACATACCGGTGTACATCTTCGGGATCTGGGACAGCTACCGAACTACGGTGGATTTAAACAAGGTGTATCTATTGGCGGAACGGGAAAATCATCGGTTTAACACCTTCCTCATGGGGGCGTTGGAGATTAATTATTTGGACAAGAGGAACCCGAGGATGTCCGTCGTCTGGTCTCTCCTCATGCCCGGTCTAGGACAGCTCTATATTCACCGGGTCGCGACGGCGGCCTTCGTCATCGTCTGGTCGGTACTGTTTTTCTATTTTTCGCGGGAGCTGGAAGCGCTCAGTTTGTTGTTCGTGGGGCGAATCGCGGAGTCGACGTCCGTTCTGAATCCGGAATGGCTGTTATTCCTGCCTTCCTTATACGGGTTTGCCGTATATGACGCTTATGTGAATACCGTGGAAAATAATAAGCTGTTCGACAGCGAACAGAAGAGGTATTTACAGTCGCTGTACCAACAACTGCGAGTCAGAATCGGGAAGGGTACGGGGGAAAATATATGATCCAAATTTTCTCGACCTTCGAGCACTCCATGTATTTAGAACTGGCGATTACGGCGCTGGAGAAATACGGAATCCGAAAAGAGCGGATATTGGTCGTCCCGCTCGCGAACCGGAAGGAGGAGCGGAACCTGTTCGACACGCTTCACCGGGCGGACGGGGTATCCCTGATCGACATCGGGATGGCGATGGCGACGGGCTTCTCCGTCATCGGCGCCAGCATCGGATTTATTTTATCATGGGGACCGATATATTGGGGATTGATCGGCGCGGCGTCGGGGTTCGTCCTTGGTTTTTGCATCAAGCTTTTCTACTTGAAGACGGTCGACAAGAAGAAGCAACTCTTGAAAGGGGAACATGCGGAAGTAATCCTCGTCGTCGATTGCGACGATGCGATGGCGGAGCGGGTCGAAGACTGTCTATGGGATCACCTCGCGATAGGCGTAGCGAGATCGCCGATTTAACGCTTGACACCACAATTAAACGATAATATATAATGGTAAATGATAAAAATTAATCGCAAACGATCATCTATCATTATCATTCGTTGAATATGGAGGGTGTACAAGTGTCATTGCCCATAGGCTTAGCGAATATGGAGCGGTTCGAGCTGTTGCCGCTGCTGCGGGACGGCGTGCAGGTTCGGTACGAGGGCAGCATCGACAAGCAAGGGTTCAACGCGGACTGGGACTGGTGGTTATATCGGGATCGGGACGAATGGGTCATCTTCGACGTCGACGGGCCGGGCTGTATTTATAACTTCGTGCAGCACCGCTACCCGGACAGCCCGGAGCCGACGTTCCGGTTTTTTTTCGACGGCGAAGACGCGCCGCGGTTCGAGATCAAACCGTCCGAGTTCGGTAGCAAGCCTCCGTTTCTCGCGCCGCTTGCGGATGCGTACCTCGGGCCGGACGACAATGGCCGGGGACCGATCCGCGTCGTGCGCAGCTTCGTGCCGATGCCGTACGCGAAGTCGTGCAAGGTGACGACGAACCTGCGGCTGAAGGCGCCGGGCAAAGGGGACGGCGGCTGGGGGCACATCGTGTATCACGCGTACGACACGGCCGACGGCGTCGTCACGTTCACGGGGGCCGAGAACTACGACCGGCTGCTCGAGACGTGGAGCCGCGTCGGCGACGATCCGAAGCCGCGGACGCCGGCGGATTCGCATCGGCTGGAACGGCTCGCGCTGCCGCCCGGCGGATCGGCGGTCGTGTTCGAGCAGCGGGGCCAAGGCAGCGTGGCGGCGATCTTCGCCGAGCTCGTCGACGCGAAGCCGAGCGATCTAGCGAACGTCTGGATCAAGGCGACATGGGACGATCATGAGCGGGCGGACGTGGAGTGCCCGATCGGGGTATTTTTCGCGAACGAACTCGGACTGCATCCCGTCGGCGTCTTGTCTCATGGCAGGAAGCAGGACGGTACGTTCTACAACTATTTCCCGATGCCGTTCTGGCGGAGCGCTCGCATCGAGCTCGTCAACCGGGGCGAAGGGGCGATCGTCTTCGCGGCCTGGGAGACGCGGACGACGACCGCATGGAACGCGGACTATGTCGAAGGGCGGACGGGATATTTCCGCTCTTCGCCGTACTACGCGTCCAAGGCGACGCACGGCGCGGACAGCGTCATCGGGCGGATCGCGGGCCGGGGCCATCTCGTCGCGGGCCATGTGACCGGCTTCACGCGCCGGCCGGGCGTCATCAGCTGCGAGGGCGACGTGCGCGTCCATATCGACGGCATCGCGACGCCGCAAGTGGAGAGCGACGGGTCGGAGAGCTGGGTATGCTACGGCTGGGGCTTCCCGACGCCGCCGGAGATGAATCCGTCCAGCGCGTACGACGGGCAGCCCGACAACCCGTGGTCGATGGTTAGGCTGCTTGGCGGCGACTGGTATCCGTTCCGAACGGAGCTCGTCTTCGGCATCGAAGCCGGCGAAGCCAACAACCAGTGGATTCGCCATTCCGGCGCGTTGTTTTACTACGGCGTGGACGAACCGGGCATGGTTCTGACCGACGAGCTCGACATCGGCAGCAAGGCGTCCGAGGGCATTCATTCGTACCGCACGTCGGGCAGCCGCGGGTATTACACACTAGAGTCCTATTACGAAGGCGACGAAGACGATGCGCTCGTTCGCGATACGGGACACGAGACGGAGGGGTGGAGCGAGTTCATCGTAACGATCCATCCGGAAAATGCAGGCGTCAAGCTCCGGCGACGCTCCGACCAAATGACGGGCCGCCAGCGCGCGAACGTCTACGTCGACGGCACGCTCGTGAAGGAGCGGAGCTGGTACGTCGCGGACCGCAATCCGTATAAGCGGTGGCTGGAGGACGAATTCGTCATTCCGGCCTCGTACACCGCGGGGAAGCGCGACATCGCCGTCCGCTTGGAATACGTGCAGGACGGCGAGACGCGGACGTGGAACGAGTTTTATTACTGGGTGTACACATTGAAATAAAGAGGAAGAGGAAACAGCCATGACGCAGCCTACATGGCTGTTTCCTCTTCCATTCCTCGTATCCTCGGACGACGGGCAGCGTTCGGCCGTCCTTCGGCCAATACTTCATGGCGTGCGACGTGTTGAACAGAACGACCTCCTCGTCGGGCCGAATCCAGCCTCGATCCAGCAGGGCGGCGAAGCCGGCCCATGTCGCGGCGCCTTCGGGCGAAGAGGAGATGCCGAACCCGCCCGCGAGCCGCTGCGAAGCCCGGATGTCGTCCGCCGACACCTCGACGACCGTCCCGCCCGTCTCGCGCAAAATCTTGACGAGCAATGCGCCGTCGGGCGGATTCGGCACGCGCATTCCCGTCGGCGAGGAATCGACGACGTCCGCCGTCGGGGCGTCGCCGGACATCGCTCGCGCGATCGGCGCGCAGCCGGCTTCCTGTACGGCGACGATCCGGGGCAGCTTGCCGTCGATCCAACCGAGCTCTTGCAGCTGACGGAACGCGTTCCACATGCCGATAATGCCGGAGCCGCCGCCCGTCGGATAGACGATGACGTCCGGCAGCTTCCACCCCAATTGTTCGGCAAGCTCGAGCCCCATCGTCTTCTTGCCTTCGGCTCGGCCCGGCTCCCGAAGCGTCCCTACATGGTGCCATCCTTGCTCCGCCGCCCCGTCCGCGATGATCGTTCCCGCGTCGTGAATATAACCGTCCACAAGCGTAGTATGGGCTCCGTAATGCAGGCATTCCTCCGCGATGAGCCACGGGCAATCCTTCGGCAGAAAGACGTACGCCTCTATGCCCGCCCGCGCCGCGTAAGCGGCAAGCGCGGATGCCGCGTTGCCGTTCGAATTGACGGCGACCTTGCGAACGCCATGCTCGAGCGCGATCGATACCGCGACGGACATGCCTCTCGCTTTAAAGCTGCCGGTCGGATTTTGCTCCTCCCGCTTCACCCAAAGCTTGCGCAGCGAGAGCTTGCGCTCCGCCGCGCGCATGCGAAGGAGCGGCGTCCAGCCCTCGCCGAGCGACACGATCGACGCTGGATTCGATATCGGCAGCAGCTCCGCATATCTCCACATCGAAGCGGTCCGCAGGCGCAGGTCGTCTTTCGTCAAGACGCGCGCCATCCGCTCCAGATCGTACTCTACCAACAAAGTTCCGCCGCAGGCGCATTTCGTCGACCGCAGCTCGAACGGATAACGCGCCGCGCACGCCCAACATCGAAACCAGTAGTCCATGTCATCCTCCTATTCCTCATGCCGTGGTACGGTAGGTTATGAGAAAACGAGCCAAGGGGGCAGGGTGTCTGCACGATACCGGGAAATCTTTTGCCGGATGGCCCACGTCCGCTCCATCGCGCGATCATAGGTTGTTATTAGATGTCGTGGCGACGAACGCGAACGAGGAAGGGAGCAAGAAGATGCTGCGGTTAATGTGTAAGGGGAAAATTCATCGGGCGACCGTCACGGAAGCCAGCCTGGATTATGTCGGCAGCATTACGATCGACGCCGGATTGATGAAGGCGGCGAAGATTACGCCGTACGAGATGGTGCAGGTGACGAGCTTGCGCAATGCGACGCGTTGGAAGACGTACGCGATTCCCGGAGCGGAGGGCTCGGGCAAGATTTGCTTGAACGGACCGCCCGCGCATCTGTTCCAGCCCGGAGACCTAGTCATCATCTTGAGCCTAGGGCTGTTCGACGAACGAGAAGTGGAACGACTCGTGCCGAAGGTCGTCTTCGTGGACGATCGCAACCGGATCACCGCCTGCGTCGAGCATCCGTTGTACGGCGAGACGGGGGAAGTGAATTGGGTTGCGCTACAGCCGTAGTAAGTATAGAAAGCACATCGTGATGATGAAGTCGCCCGCGATCGCGCCGCACTTGCCCGAGACGAAGCGCTTCACGCGGGATGCATTCCGCTCTCTCTTGGCGCGGTACGGCCATATCATCGTGAAGCCGGTCGGCGGCTGGGGCGGAGACGGCGTCGTCTCCGTCGCGGCCGGAGCCGACGGCCGTTGCGAAGCGCGGTACGGCAAGCGCCGGAAGTCGTTCGAGGACGCGAACTCCGCCTATGCCTATGTACGCGGCTTGCTCGAAGGGAGACGCTGCATCGTGCAGCGCAGAATATCGCTGGCCGTCGTGAACGGCAAGCCGTTCGACCTGCGGGTAATGGTGCAGCGCAAGAGAGGGGGCGCTTGGACCGTGACGGGGAAGCTGGCCAAGGTCGCGGGCGCGGGGTACCTCATTACGAACGTACGGCGCAGCGGCGGCAAGGTCGTCCCCTTCGCCGAGGCGTACCGACAATCGAACGTGCATGGCGTCTCGGCCGCGGAGACGGAACGGCGCATCGATGCCTTGGCGTTGGCCGCGGCGGAGCATCTGCAGCGCTATTACTCTATACGCATATGCGGATTGGACGTCGGGTTGGACGATCGGGGCGGAATCTGGGTGATCGAGGCGAATTTCACGCCGGACCCGGGGCTCTTCCGGAAGCTGAGAGACCGTTCGATGTACCGACGGATCATGGCATACGATCGCGGCGAAACGCGGGCTCGTGCAGGACATCGAACATCGATGAAGAAGTAATTATTTGGGAAGCGGAGTCGAGCGATCGTCGGCCCGCTCCCTCAACCATACATAGGAGGCTGTGTTACGATGAAGCTCGGAATGATCGGACTCGATACGTCCCACTGTACGGCGTTCACGGAACTACTGCACGACGCGAACCATCCCCATCACGTTCCCGGAGCGACGGTGACGGTCGCCTTCCCGGGCGGTTCGCCGGATATCGAGCTCAGCCGCACGCGGGTGGACGGCTTTACCGCTCGCATGCAGACGGATTTCGGCGTGAAAATCGTCGATGCGCCGGCCGCCGTCGCGGCCGAGGCCGACGCGATTCTCATCGAATCGATGGACGGACGAGTTCACCTGCCGATCTTCCGCGAGATCGCTTCGTTCGGCAAGCCCGTCTTCATCGATAAACCGCTGGCCGTCAGCTCCGAAGACGCCAAGGCGATTCTCGACTTAGCGGCGGCGAACGGCGTTCCGCTCCTGAGCGGCTCCTCGCTTCGGTATTCCGGCGCGCTCGTCGAAGCTTTGGACGGCGTAGGCGGCCGGGAGGGCGTGATCGGCGCGGACTGCTTCGGCCCGATGGCGCTAGAGCCGTCGCAGCCGGGCTGGTACTGGTACGGGATCCATACGATCGAGATGCTGTACGCCGCGATGGGCGCCGGATGCGTTCGCGTGAAGGCGTCCGTCAGCGACGAGCACGATCTCGTCGTCGGGGAATGGCGCGACGGCCGTATCGGCATGGCTCGAGGCAACCGCAGCGGCAATCATCGTTTCGGCGCGATCGTGCACGGGCGGGAGCAGTCTCGGTTCGCGGATGTGAGCGGTTACGCGAAGCCGTTCTACGCGAGTCTCGTCGAACGGATCGTCGACTTCTGCCGCACCGGGGCGCCGCCCGTATCGATCGATGAGACGGCGGAGCTCATTCGCTTCATCGAGGCGGCGAACGAAAGCCGCGAAACGGGGAAGCCGGTGGATATGTAATTGTAAGGCGTCGAAGCTCATGGAGCTTCGGCGCCTCTTCTTTATACGATCGAAGCCGGTGGATGGGAGTGACCGCACAACTTCCGGAGCCCCTTTCCGATGTGATTCCACTAGCTCAGGTCGCTCTGGGGTTATGCCCATCGGGTTGGGACATAGGTCGCCTCCCTGGGGCAAAAGTTACGGGCGGGATATAATTTTCCCCACGGGTACTTCCCTTCGTCAAGACGATGAATGAATCTGCGGATGAACCGATGAATTGGGTACCTGAGCAAGAGAAACCACCTTGGAAAGGAGCTAGGGAGGGGGGGCAAGGACTACCGACGCCTGAGCAAAGGAAATCACCTGGGAAAGAAGCGGGGGAGAGAGACACCGACCGCTCGGCGGACATGTGCGCGAAGCCGAAACGGTCATGAGCGGGAGGGACAAACCCTCCGCTAGCCGCATGGTCAGCGCGGACCAGGCGTCTCCCCTTTGGCGAGGCGTTCCCGAATTTGTTCGACGTGCCGATGGTCTTCATCCAAGATATCGTCGATCAGCCGCGCGCTCGCCGCGTCGAGTTCGCCTTCGACGATGTCATGAGATACGCGGATGCCGTACTTGTCCTCCCCTTTGTAAGCATGAAGCAAGATTTCTTCGGCCGTGCGCGGCTCGCGCTGCAGCTGCGACATCCACTCCTGAATGCGGGCCGCGATACTGATGTCGTTCGAAGCTTCCCCGCCTAAATCTTGGATACGCATGGCGATCCGCGCCGCCTGCTGCTTCGTCGAAGCCTGTAAGCGCTGCAAGAAATCCTTCAACGATTCGTCGCTCGCTTGATGGATCAAGTGCTCGTATTGTCGAATCCCCATGTACCGGCCTTCGAGAAATTCATTCAGATGTTTAATCGTTTTCTGTCTGTCCATGTTTGCGCTCCCGCCTCTTAGGCTTGTTTTCCATATCTTCCCCAGATCTCTACGTTTTACTCCGGCCCTCGCGAGAAGAGCCCCCGGTCCGTTCTCGCGAAGAGAACGAAGGGGGCTTGCCAGCTACATCGATATCCGCTTCGGCTCGTCCCGAAGCACGGCGAGAACCCAGCGATCCACGGCGTATTCGTCGCTCGCAGCGACGGAAGGCTGCGGAGGGAAATCGATTCGAGGACTCCGGATGCCCTGTCTCGTACGGAAGAGCGCAGACTTGATCGCCGAGACGCTCGTACGCTGCCGTTCCGCGATTTCTTGCATCGAATACCCGAAATAGTCGGCCAGCAGCCAGATCTCGACTTGCTTTGCGGGCGCCCGCTCGGCCATCCATTCGATGAGGCTTCGAATTTCGACGTAATCGGCGTCGAACGCCGCCTCCGGGCGCCAGTCGATCCATTCCCGCTTCGGCTTTCTCCGGCAGCGGTCGATCCAGCAGTGCTTGGCGGCGCGGAGGAGGAACATTTTCGTAATGGGGCATTGTTCGTGCTTCCGGAAATACGCGTACGTCTTCAGCAGAGCATCCTGGTATACATCCTCCGCGTCCCATCCGCTGCGGGTCAAATACCGGCAGTAGCGGAGCAAATCCTGGAGATGCGGCGACACGAGCGCTTCGAACGTCGGGGAGCTCGACATCGGAGGCACCCCCTAGCCGAAGCGCAGCGCGTCGATCGGTTTGAGCCCGGCCGCTTTATTCGCCGGAAACAGTCCGAATGCGACGCCGATGGCGACGGAGAAGCCGAAGGCCAGTGCAACGGTGTCGTAGGCGAATACCGCCTCCATCTCTAAGGCCGTCGAGACGGCGAGTCCGACGCCGACGCCGGCGCCAACGCCGAGCATTCCGCCGATGCCGCTAAGCGTGATCGCTTCGATCAAGAACTGTATCAGGATGTCGCGCTTCTTCGCGCCGATCGCCTTGCGGATGCCGATCTCGCGCGTCCGTTCGGTGACCGATACGAGCATGATGTTCATGATGCCGATGCCGCCGACGAGCAGCGAGATGCCCGCGATGCCGCCGAGCGCGAGCGACAACGTGTCCGTAACGGACGATACCGTGTCGAGTACGTCTTGCTGGTTGTAGACGCGGTAGCTGTCGGTATTGTTTCGGAATAGGCCGGCGAGCTCCGCTTCGAGCAAGTCGGCGGTCCGGTCGACCGCATCGGAGGTTTCCGCCTGGATGTACACGTTCCGAACGCCTTTGCTTTGGAACGTCCGCTCCGCCGTCGTGAGCGGCACGATGACGATGTCGTCGTTCGAGCCTTGGGAGGAGTCGCCTTTCTCCGCGAGCACGCCGACGACCTTGAACCGCATGCCGTTAATTTGAATGTATTCGCCTACCGGGTCGGCGAAACCGAAGACGTCGGCCGCCGTCGCCGAGCCGAGTACCGCGATCTTCTGGTAGAAATCGAGATCGATCTGCGATACGAACCGTCCCGAAGCGACCGCGTAATCGCGAACGTCGGCGTATTGCGCGTTCGTGCCGACGACGCTGACGGAGACGCTGTCCGTGCCGTACTTCACGCTGCCGTTGTTCGTATTGTACGGCGCGGCGTACTCGACGCCTTCGAGTTCGCCGAGGCTCGCCGCCTGATCGTACGTAAGCGTCGACGTGCTCCCCCGTCCAAGGATGGTAACGGTTAACAAGTTCGTTCCGAGCCCTTGCACTTGCTCGGTCACCTGCTTCGTGGCCCCTTGCCCGATCGCTACGAGCGCGATGACCGCCGCGACGCCGATGATGATGCCGAGCATCGTGAGGAGCGACCGCAGCTTGTTGCCTAAGATGCTCTTGAACGCCATCTTAAAGCCCTGGATGAAGTTCATGGTCCGCCGCGACCTCCTCTCCGATGCGGCCGTCCGAGATGCGGACGACGCGGCCCGCTTGCCGCGCGATATCCATATCGTGCGTGATGAGAATAATCGTGTGCCCGGCGCGGTTCAGCTCGCGGATGAGCGACATGACCTCGCGGCCGGTCTTCGTATCCAAGGCGCCCGTCGGTTCGTCGGCGAGCAGCACCGGCGGCGTTCCGACGAGAGCTCGGGCGATCGCCACGCGCTGCTGCTGTCCGCCGGACAGCTCCAGCGGCGTATGGCGCATGCGCTCCTCGAGGCCGACCTTGCGGAGCGCTTCGATCGCCAGCTCCCTGCGGCGAGCGGACGGGAGTCCGCTGTAGATGAGGGGGAGCTCGACGTTGTCCAACGCGCTGAGCTTCGGGAGCAGATTGAATCCTTGGAAAATGAACCCGATCTTCCGATTCCGAATGTCTGCCAATCGATTGTCCTTCAAGGCGCTTACCTCTTCGCCGTCCAGCCAATATTCCCCCGACGTCGGGGCGTCCAGGCAACCGAGCACGTTCATCAGCGTCGACTTGCCGGAGCCCGACGGCCCGATGATGGCGACGAATTCGCCCCGTTCGATCGTCAGCGACACCTCGTCGAGCGCCTTGACGATTTCGCCGCCCATGCGGTATTGCTTCGTCAGCCGGTCGATCCGGATCAGGGCGGGCGTCGCGGCGGCCATTAATTCCGCCCTCCGCCGCCGAAGCCGCCGCCGCCGGCAGGAAAAGCCCCGCCGCCGAAGCCCCCGGGGACGGCGCCTCCGCCGAAGCCGCCGATGCCGAAGCCGGCTCGCGCGGCGCCGGCCTCCGTCGCCGCGGCGGCGGTCGGCGTCGGCAGGATCACTTCGTCGCCTTCCGACAGCCCGGACAAGATCTCGATGCTGTCCTCGTTATGGATGCCGACTTCGACGACGACGCGGGTTTGCCCGACGCCGCCCCCGCCCGCCGTTCCGCCTGCCGCTCTGCTAGGCGTTCCGCCTGCGGCGCCGCCCGCCGTTCCGCCCGCTGCGCCGCGTCCCGGCCGAGCGCCGTCGATCGTCGGCGCGGCGGCGGCGCCTTCGGCTTGCGCCCCGGCCGCCGCTTCGCTATCGGGAGTCGGGACGAGAACGAAATATTGGTCCCGGAACGACTGCACCGCGTCGATCGGGAGCACCAGCGTCTCCTCCTTCTTCGCCGTGACGATGCTGGCCTCCGCCGACATGCCGGCCTTAAGCCCTTCGATGTCCGTCAGGACGACGGTGACGTCGAATGCGGCCACGCCGTTGTTCGCCGTGCCTTCTTCGGCGATGTCGGCCACCTTGCCTGCGAAGGTCCGGTCCGGCAGCGCGTCGACCCGCACGGTCGCCTCTTGGCCGACCGCCACGTCGGCGATGTCGAGCTCGTCGACGCCGACGATCATCTTCATGCCGGCGAAGTTGACGATCTCGCCGAGCTCGGCGTCGTCCCGAAGCGCATCGCCCGGTTCGACGTCGAAGCCGGACAGCTTGCCGTCGATCGGGGCCGTAATCGGATCGACCGCGTCCGATTGTTGGAGGGAAGCGATCTCGTTTTCCAACGACCGAATCGTTAATTCTTGCTTCTTGATGCTAATGGCGATCGACTGCTGGGCCGTCTCGCCGCCCTCCGCAGCCTCCTTGTACTGCAGCTGCAGCTGCTCCAGCTCCAGGCGCTGCCGTTCGAGCTCGACGCGCTTCGTCTCCAGCTGCTCCGCCGCGTCCTCTTGCTCGAACGTGAGAAGGACGTCGCCTTTCTTGACCGCGTCGCCGTCCCGGAAGCGCACCGTCTCGACCGTGCCCGCGGCCGGCGAGACGAGCGTCTCTCGATCGAGCGGCTCGATGCCGCCGGTACCGCTGACGCTCGCCGTCAATTCGCCCTTCCGGACGACCGTCGTGACGGCCGCTGCTGCCGCCGGCGCAGATTCCTCCTTCCACACATTCCACCCGGCCGCCGCTCCCCCGATCATTACGAGACCGATTCCGGCGACCCACCACCGTCGTTTCATGCGAAGCGCTTCACCCTTCCCATCTTAGCTATGGACGCACTTGTCCGTCGACCCAAGTATGAAGGCGGAAGCTGAAACGTACATGAAGCCCAACTGAACGTTAGCTGAAAGTTGATCGAAACCGCGATCAACCAACTGCGGAAAGCTCGGCATGCATACGACCGCCGTACCTGTGCACTATAAATGGGGAAAATATGGCGCATGACATAGGAGGAGTCGCGGTGAAGCATCAATTGACGAAGCTCGTGTCCGACAAGACGGGGTTGTCCGAAGATTTGTCCAACGAGGCTGTAGAAACGATCGTGGGGTATTTCCGTACGCGGCTGCCAGCCGAAATCGCGAACCAAATCGACAACTTGGCTCAAGGCGAAGATCCGGACAATCTGCGGGACGTAGACGAAGATGCGGTGATGTAATCGAGGGGAAGGACGGATAAGGGCTGTCCCGGATACGGGATGGCTTTTTTTTATTACCGTCGCCGTCAACGTAACAATAATAAAGAATACAAAACAATAAAATATGATTGACTTCGCTATCCGGTCGTTCGATAATAGGGCAAAGAACAAGCGACAAGCAGCGGAGGGATCCAACTTGACCAACTTTGCATACGATCTTGCGCCATTCGACGAGTGGGAAGCGATATGGATCGAGAAGCCGACGGCGAACCATCGAGACTGGGCGCGATATACGATCGAAGCGGACGTCGCGATCGAGTCGGGGGGCGCGGACGCGCTGTTCGGCTTCCGAGACGATCGCCATTACGCCGGGTGCGGCGTCGACGCGGCCGGGAACGTCCTGACGCTCTATGCCGTTCGTGCGGGCGTCCGAACCGAATTGAGCCGCGCGCCGCTCCCGCCGAGCGCCGCGGCGCCGAACCGCGTAGAGCTGCGCATCGCGTGGGGCCGCGACGCCGTCCGGGCGTACGTCGACGGCGCGTTCGTCTGCGAGGCGGACGCGGACGCCGTGCCCGCGGGCGCGTTCGGCTTCGCCACGGGCGACGGGCAGCGCGCCGTCATCCGCGATCTTCGCGTATTCGCGGAGGACGGCCGCGCCCTGTACGCGAATCGCTTCTACGACCCTGCGGCGATTCAATTCTCGGCCGGGCGCATCGAGGGCGCGAGCGGGCTGCTATTGGAACCTCGGACGCTCTCCGTATGCGAGTCGCCCGTCGTCGTCGACAGCCCGCTGTTCCGCAAGTCGTTCGACTTGGGCGGGGACGTGACGCGGGCTGTCGCCCGCGTGTACGCCGTGGGCTGGTACGAGCTGCGCATCAACGGTCGGAAGGTCGACAATCGTGCGCTCGCCCCGGCCAACACCCCGTACCAACGCCGGATGCTATATGACGCCTACGACGTGACGCCCGCCCTTCGCGCCGGCGGGAACGCTGTCGGTCTGTGGCTCGGCAACGGCTACAATCTCAACTACTCCCGGTGGGGCTGGAAGTGGAGACGGGACAAGGCCGTTCTCTTGCAGCTCGACATCGAGCTGGCCGACGGCGGCCGGCGGCGGATCGTCACGGACGAAACCTGGCGCACGGCGGACAGCCCGCTGCTCGTCAACGACATCTACGACGGCGAGACGTACGACGCCCGTAGGGAGCAACCGGGTTGGGACGCTTACGGCTTCGACGAGTCCGGTTGGCTGCCCGCCGCCAGGGCCGTCCCGCCGGAAGGGAGGCTCGAGCCGAATGCGCAGCCGCCGGTGCGAGCCTTCGCCCCGATCGAACCGGTCGCCTCGTTCCGGCCGCGCGAAGGCGTAATCGTCTACGACTTCGGCCAGAACGTCGCAGGCTGGGTCGAGACGCGGGCCGAGGGCGCGGCGGGCGCCCGGCTCACGCTGAAGTACAGCGAGCTGATCGACGCGTCCGGCAACATCGATCCTTGGACGAATCGGAACGCGAAGGCGACGGACGTATACATACTGAGCGGGGAGGGCGTCGAGACGTACGAACCGAGATTCACCTACCACGGCTTCCGATACGTGGAGGCGTCGGGCGACGTCGAGCCGCTCTCGATCCGAGCGGTGCCGATCCATGCGGACGTTCGGGAAACCGGCCGGTTCGCATGCTCGGATCCGTTGCTCAATCGGATTCAGAGCAATATTCGCTGGTCGTTCCTCAACAATCTGGTCACGATCCCGACGGATTGCTGCCAGCGCGACGAGCGCACGCCTTGCATGATGGACTCGGCCGTCGTCGAGGAGGCGGGCATCTATAACTTCGATATGCGAAGCTACTATCGGAAGTGGCTCGGCGACGTCGAAGACAGCTTCACGAATCCGGACTGGAGCGGAGACAAGGTGACGCTCCCCTGGCACTTATATTGGTATTACGGGGATCTCGAGACGCTCGGCGAACATTACGAAACGATGAGAGCCTATATAGACCACCTTGACTCGAAGTGGCCGGAAGGGGTCGTGACGGAGGGCTTCGGCGACTGGTGCGCCCCGAACGAGGACGGATGGGAGTCGTATTTCCGCGAGGTGGACATCGTGAACACCGCGCTCTATTACAAGCAAGCGACAGTCGTCTCCGAGGCGGCCGGCGTCTTGGGCCGAACGGAGGACGAACGCCGTTACGCCGAGCTGGCGGAGAAGGTGTGGCATGCGTTCCATCGCCGGTTCTACGCCGGCGACGGCGTGTACGGCGGCGGCTCGCAAACCGCGCAGCTCATGCCGCTCGCCTTCGGCATGGTTCCCGAGGGAACGGTCGCTGCAGCCGTTCGAGGTTTGACGGAGGCGATCGCCGCGAAGGGCAATCATCCGGATACAGGCATCTACGGCACGCGGTATTTGCTCGATGTGCTCGCCGACCATGGAGCCGTCGATCTAGCGTTCGAGTTGCTGAAACAAGAAAACTATCCGAGCTTCGGGTATCAGATCGCCCAAGGGGCGACGACGCTGTGGGAGCAGTGGAGCCCGAAGGGCGGCATGCATTCGCACGATCACGCGATGTTCGGCGGCATCGGCGCTTCCTTCTACAGCCGATTGGCCGGCATCCGGCCGTTGACGCCCGGGTACGAAACCGTCTTGATCCAGCCTAACGTGCCGAGCGGGCTCGAGTGGGTCGAGGCGAGCGTCGACACCGCGAGAGGACGCATCGCCGCATCGTGGAGGAAGGAAGCGGAGACGCTGCGTCTCGTGGTCGACATCCCTGCGGCGGTCGTTTCCGCTCGTATCGTCCCCCCGAACGGAGCGGGCGAACCGCTCGTCGTCGGTCCCGGGCGCCATGTCCTGCCACTGTAACGATTCGTACGAATGACGCGGTTTAATTTGGGCGGCTTTGGCAAATACTTACAGGAAATGTGTAATCGAGGTTCATGCATGCGATTCGAAGCCCTCGCTTTGCTTGCCGTCATCGCGACGACTGGTTTGGTTTGCATCATAGTCGCCCGCGCCGATTGGAGGAGGTACGGCCTCCTATATTTCCTTAGCGCGTCGACGGCCGTCGCGCTCTGTTATTTGTTCACCTACGTCGGGTTCTATCGGTTCCCCGTCAATGTGTTGCACGGGACCTTGTCGATTCCGTATGCCCTCGTAGCCACTGCATTCCCTTCGGCCGTCCTGTTCGGGGTTCGGTACAGCCCGGAGCGCTGGGCATGGAAGATACCGTTCTACTGGGCGATCATTCACATCGGCGTGCTCAGCGAGGTCATATTGCTGTCGACGCCGATCCTCGTCTTCAGCCCGGAATGGGATCTATGGGATTCGTATACGCTATGGTGGATCTATTATCTCCTGTTCGAGTTGTTAGGGGGCAAGCTGATCCCCCCGGCATCGCGGAGGCCGCTGAATCCGGAGACGCTTCGATACGGAAGATGGGCTTGGATCGTCCTTCACGCCATCGTTATCGTTACGATCTTTTTGGCCGGCGTGTACGTCGGCGTCACGGTGTTTTAATGGATACGATAAGCCTGCGGGGCTCCCCCGCAGGCTTATTACTTTTCCCGATAGAGCCGCCTTACCTAAAAAAAACACAAGCTCGCAGCGTCGCGCTCCATTGTTGCCGCTTGCGCGATTGGCGTACGATAAGAGCATCGACGCACCGCCCAACTGACGATCGTCCGACAAGGAGGGGAGCCATGAATTCGAACGCATCGACGCCGCGCGCGACTATCCGCTTTATGCTGAAATACAAGACGTTATATTTGCTCGCGATTCCGGGCGTGCTGTATTTCCTGATCTTCAAGTACGTGCCGCTGCTCGGCTCCGTCATCGCGTTCCAGAATTACAATTTGTTCAAGGGGTTTACGGGGAGCCCTTGGGCGGGATTGGACCATTTCCAGAAAATGTTCGCGCACTACGACTTCCTCCGTATTTTACAAAACACGATCTACCTCGGCTTGCTCGATATCGCCTTGGCGTTCCCGGCGCCGATCATCCTGGCGCTGCTGCTGAACGAGGTGCGGAGGCTTGCCTTCAAGCGAACCGTGCAGACGATCATTTATGCCCCGCACTTCTTGTCATGGGTCATCATCAGCGGCATCTTCGTAGGCATTCTGTCGCCGTCGTCGGGCTTCGTGAACGAAATCTTAGGCTGGTTCGGCGTCGAGCCGATCTATTTCCTCGTCGAGAACGCCTGGATTCGTCCCGTGCTCGTCGGCTCGGGCATCTGGCGGGACGTCGGCTACGGCACGATCATCTATTTGGCGGCGCTAACCTCCATCAATCCGGAGTTGTACGAAGCAGCCGAGATGGACGGCGCGAATCGATGGAAGCAGACGCTCGCCGTCACGCTGCCGTCGCTGCTGCCGGTCATCACGGTGCTGTTCCTGCTGAAGATCGGCGACTTCCTCGACTTCGGCTTCGAGCGCGTCTTCGTGTTCCAGAACTCGCTGAACCTCGAAAGCAGCGAAATCTTGGACACGTTCATCTACAAGGCCGGCCTGCAGCAGATGCAGTACAGCTATGCGACGGCGATCGGCTTGTTCAAGTCGTTGGTCGGCCTGACGCTGCTCGTCATCGCCAACACGCTGAGCCGCAAAGCGACCGGCGAGTCGCTGTATTGAGGAGGGAATCCCATTGAACGCGCGAACGACCGCAGGGTATCGAACGTTTACCGTATTCAACTACATCTTCTTGACGCTCGCGACGCTGAGCATGTTTCTGCCGCTGCTGAACGTCGTCGCGCAGTCGTTCAGCAGCCCGTTCGCGATCGACCGCGGGGACGTGCTGCTCTGGCCGGTCGAATTTACGACGATTTATTACCAGTACGTGTTCCAGGACGCCTCGATCTGGCGGGCCTTCGGCATCTCAGTCGTCGTCACCGTCGTCGGCACGTTCATCAACCTGGCCGCGACGTCGTCGCTCGCGTATCCGCTGTCCCGCGACGAATTCGTCGGCCGGAAGCAGCTGCTGCTGCTGATCGTCTTCACGATGATCTTCACGGCGCCGCTCATTCCGGAATTCATCTTGATCCGCGAGCTGAGGCTGTCGAACACGTTATGGGCGCTTATGATTCCGACGGCGATCAGCGCGTTCAACCTGATCGTGATGCGATCGTTCTTCATGCAAATTCCGAAGGAGCTCATCGATTCCGGGCGTATCGACGGCGCCGGCGAGCTGCGCATGGCATGGAGCATCGTGCTGCCGCTGTCGAAGCCGGTGATGGCGACGGTCGGCATTTTCTACTCGGTCATGAACTGGAACACGTATAAGAATGCGTTGTACTATATTAACGACAGGGCCTTGTACCCGCTGCAGATCAAGCTGCGCGAGATGCTCATTACCGACGACATCGTAGACACGGGCAACGATCTGTTCTCGAACCTCGCGACGGCGTCGCCGCAAGGCGTGCAGATGACGGTCATTATCGTAGCGACTGTGCCGATCGTCATGATCTACCCGTTCTTGCAGCGGTATTTCGTCAAGGGGATGATGGTCGGCTCGATCAAGTCGTAATCGACGAAGCGGCGCGCACCTAAAAAAACGACAAGACGACGCGATCCGAATCCATTGTTAGAAAATAGATATGATTCCATAATGAGGGCGAATCGATATTATTCGAGATGAGGGGATTCACTTGAAGAAAGGGTCAACGATCTTTCTTGTAAGCGTTCTTTCGACTTGCCTTCTTGTCGGCTGCACGCAAAACCCTGCCGCCGCGCCGAAACCCGAGGCGCCCGCCGCGAACGGAGGGGCATCGACGGAGAAGCCCGCGACCGAGACCCCGGCCGAGCCCGAGGATGCGAAGGAGCCGACGAAATTTTCGATCGCCATGCGGACGCTGAACGTAAAGTACGTCGAGAACCATGCGAACCTGAACGACGATGCGTACGTGAAGGCGCTTGAAGGCTTTACGAACACGGACTTAGACATCCGCCTCATCCCCCATGCGGAATACGAAACGAAGATGGTGCAGATGTTCGCGACGAACGACTTAACGGACGTCATTCAGGCGAGCGGCGGCATTACCGGCAAGGAGCTCGCGGGCTCGGTCGAAGCGGGCGTCTTCGTGGACTTGAAGCCGTACCTCGAGGAGCACGGCAAGCGGCTGCTCGAGACGATTCCGGAGGCTGCATGGGAGCGCGTAACGGACAACGAGGGACGGATTTACGGCATTCCGGAATACCTCGGCAACCCGTCCCGCCGGGCGACCTGGATCCGGATGGACCTGCTCGAGAAGACGGGGCTGCCGGTGCCGAAGACGGTCGACGAATTTCTCGAGGTGCTGCGGGCGTTCAAGAAGCTGGGCGTCGAAGAGCCGTATGCCGGCCGCGCGGAATTCAAATACGCGGATACGTTCTTCGGCGCGTACGACGTGTACGGCTACACTAACGAGCTGGAGCTCGTCGACGGGAAGATCCAGCCGAAATTTCTGGACGTCGAAAATATGCAAGCCGCGATCGGCGTCTACAAGACGATGTTCGACGAAGGGCTGATGAGCAAGGAATTCGCTACCGTCAACCCGAACACGTTCAAGGCGAACATAACAGGCGGCAAGGCGGGCATGTGGAGCATGAACGCGAACGAGCTGCCGATCTGGGGCGAGCAGCTGAAGAACAACGTCCCGGAAGCGAAGGTGGCGCTCATTTCGTCGCCGATCGGCCCGGACGGCAAGGGAGGGTACTCGCTGTACAGCCCGGTGACGCGCTCCTTCCTGATCACGAAGCAAGCGGAGGACAAGGTCGTCGACATCGTCAAGTTCTTCGAGTGGCAGACGACCGAGGAAGCGGAGCGGTTCTTCAGCTTCGGGCTCGAGGGCACGGACTACACGATGAACGGCGGCGAACCGGTCTACAAGGCGCCGGAGACGAACGAAGAGCTCGATAAGCAGCGTTATTTGAACTATTGGCTGTGGATGGTACAGGACACGACGTACAACAAGCTCGTGCTGAGCCAGACGGAGGAAGGCAAGCAGCTGATCGACATTTACGACACGTTGCTGGCGAACGAAGGGCGCGACGGCTACGAGTTCAACGATCCGCTGCAGACGTGGGTCAACAACCCGGACATCAACCCGTTCTCGGACCGGTACCCGCCGCTGATCAACGAGCACATTATGAAGATGGTGTTCGGCCAAGAGCCGATCGAGGATTGGCAGAAGGTTATCGAGGAGTGGCGCTCGAAGGGCGGCGACGCTTTGATCGAGGAAGCGACGAAGCTGTATAACGAAGGCAAAGGCGTTTACGCGCCGCAGCGCTGATCGGGCGCCGCACGAACTCAGAAAACGAGACGAGGAGGCCTCCCTGCGCGGTTGCGCGGGGAGCGTCTTTCTTTTAAGATGGAAACACAGGTGAAATGGAAGCGGTTTCATATTGTTGCGAGGCGGGAGGAGGCGCTCTATGTACAACGTGCTGGTCGTGGACGACGAGCCGATGATTCGCAAGGGGCTGACGAAGCTGTTGGAGAGCGGCGGCTTCGGTCTGGCGGACATCCGCACGGCGGAGAACGGCGTCGAGGCGCTGGAGCGGATTCGGGAGCGGGCGCCCGATTTCCTATTCACGGACATCCGGATGTCGAAGATGGACGGACTTGCGCTTTGCGGCATCGTCGCCCGCGACTATCCTCATGTGCGAATCGTCATCGTGACTGGCTACGACGACTTCGCTTACGCGAGACAAGGCATCGCCTGCGGCGTGAAGGAGTACTTGCTCAAGCCGATCACGAAGAAGAGCATCCATGAAGTCGTCGGCCGGTTGCTCGACGCCGAGCGGAGGCGCGAGCGATCGATTCCGTCGCTGGCGAAATCCAGCGCATGGATCGACGCTATGGAGGAGGCCATATGGTCGTTGTCGGAGGAAGGCGTCGCGGCGGGCGTCGCGGCGCTGTTCGACGAGCTGCGGGGCAAGGAGTTGTCGACGCAGCAGCAGGCGACGATCGTCGCGGAGCTGTGCGAGCTGCTCGCGCGCAAGCTGAACGCACGCGACGTCTATCCGCTCGACGCGTCGTTCCGGAAGGAGAACGTCGACTCGATCGAGACGCTGCGCGCGTCTCTCGCGGCGTACGCCTCCGCGGCTGTGGACGCGCTCCGCGCGAAGCGCAAGGGGAAGGCGAAGGATCCGATCGAAGAAGCGAAGAAATACATCGAGCTCCATCTGTCGCGCGACTTCTCGCTGGAGGAAGTCGCCGACATGCTCGGTCTGAACGCCTCCTACTTCAGCCAGCTGTTCAAGCAATCGACTGGAGAGACGTTCGCGTCGTATCGGATCCGCCGCCGCATGGAGCGGGCGAAGCGGCTGCTCGCCGAGCCGCGGCACCGCATCACGGACATCTCGTACGAAGTCGGCTACGCGGATCATCCCCATTTCACGAAGACGTTCAAGAAGCTGACCGGCGACACGCCGAAACAATACCGGGAGAAGCTGGGTATCGATCCATGAGACGCAGCTTATTCGGGCAAATCTATATGTATTTCACCGTCGTCATCCTCTTGTCGATCCTCGGCGTCGGCATCGTGTCGTACATCCAATCGTCGCGCGCCTTGGACGATCAGGTCGAGCGCTACATCAGCCAATTGATCCGTCATTCCACGTCGCAGACCGAGTCGTATTTGCGCCGGTACGAGCTGGCGAGCGATTCGCTGCTGTCCGAAGACGCGGTGAAGCAATTCATGGAGATGGACCCCGACGACAGCTATCGATTTTACGAACTAACCCAGACGATTCAGAAAAATTTATTCCGCAAGACGTTCATCGCGTATCCGAGCGTGCACTCGATCACGATTATCGGCGATCACGGCAAGGCGGTCATCGACGACAATCAGAACTGGTCGACGTATACGGACTTCGATCCCGAGCGGTCGCTCGCCTACATCACCGCGAAGGTGCCGCCGGACGGGAAGATCGCGATCTTCCGCAACGACGGCGAGCAGGACCGCGAGAAGACGATCACGATCGCGCGCCGCATCCGCGGCTTCGCCTCTTACGCGCCGAAGGGCGTCCTCGCGATGGAAATCAAGACCGAGCAACTGGCGCCGCTGTGGGACATGGCGGACCTCGGCCCGTCCGCGACGTTCTTCATCGTGGACGAGAGCGGGCGCATCGTGTACGAGCCGGCGTCGTCGGCGTTGACCGAGGCGGACATGATCGCCGCCCTGTCCCGCCTGACGGGCGCGACGGAGCGATCGGAGGTCATCCCGCTGGTCGGCGAGCCGACGCTGTTCGTGGCGCGGGAGTCTTCCTATTTAAAATGGAAGATGATCGTATCGTTCCCGGTCGACGAGCTACGCCGTCCGGTCGATTCGATCCGCACGACGACGTGGGCGGTCGGTCTCGCGACGCTGCTGATCGCCCTCTTGCTCGCATATCGGTTCGGCCGGACGATCACCCGGCCGATCCGCTCCGTCATGGAAGGCATGCGCGAGACGGAGAAGGGCATCTGGAGCCGCCTCGAGGATCAAGGCCGCGACGACGAGCTCGGCGGATTGATCCATCGATATAACCTGATGGTCAGCCGTCTGTCGGAGATGATCGACTACGTCTACGACGCGGAGCTGAAGCAGCAGAAGTCGGAGCTCGAGCTGCAGCGCAGCCGGTTCGAGCGGCAGCAGGCGGAGTTCCAAGCGCTGCAGCTGCAGATTAATCCGCATTTCTTGTACAACACGCTGGAGACGATCAACTGCTACGCCATCGTGCAGGATTCCGACGAAATCTCCGAGATCGTCGAAGCGATGGCGTTCATGCTGCGCTATTCGGTGCAGACGCATCTCGAGGAAATTACGCTCGTCAACGAGCTGAACCATGTACGCAACTACATGGTCATCATGCGGCATCGGCTCGGCAACGGCTTCGAGCTGGACGTCGCCGTGCCGCCTTCGCTGCTGCTGCGGCATATGGTGCGGCTGACGCTGCAGCCGCTCGTCGAGAACGCGCTGCAGCATGCGTTCCAGGGCGGCATGGAGCCGCATCACTTCATCCGGATCGACGCCGAGGAGACGGAGGAAGAGATCCGCGTGATCGTCGAAGACAACGGCGTCGGTATGCATGCGGCGAAGCTGGCCGCGCTGCGGGCGAAGCTGTCGGACGACGCCGCGGAGGCCGAGGCGGCCGTCGCGGCGTCCTCCGCGGTTCCTGCCGGCGGCGCAACCCGCACGATCCTGCGCCGCGGCGGCATCGGCGTCGTCAACGTGCACCGGCGCATCCGCATGGTGTACGGCGACGGCTACGGCCTCGCGATCGAGAGCGAGGAGGGCCGCGGCACCCGATTCACGATGCGCATGCCGCGGAGAAGATGACGAGGGCGGCGGCGTTGTCTCCGGCTATTCGCATCCGAACGGAAGAAATCGCGCGGCAGTTGCTTATTGTTTATTCGCCGTAGTCCTAATCTCTACCGCGCGCGTCTCCGTCACCCACAGCACTTCGATTCCCAGCAAATCGCTCGCGTCGCGAAGGGGAACGTACAACGCGTTGTTCAGCAGGACCGGTGCGTATGAGAGCGACTGCTGCTCGCCGCCGATGATGGCGAACGGAGCGCCTTCCTTGAGCGCGAACGCGCGGTCGCCGTAGGTGACGTTCGCAAGGCCGGTCGCTTGATCGTGCTGCACGCCGGCGCCGACCGCTTGAAACAACGCGCGCATCGGCACGAACAGCCGATCGTCGATCATGACCGGCGCCGGTTCGAACCGTTGCGACGCGCCGTCGATCGTCAGGATGGCGTCCGTTCCCGGCGGAGCGGTCGCTTGATCGGCGTTCTCCGCATGCAGCAGCTCCGCGGGCAGATCGAAGGCCAACAGTCGGCCGTCCGCTTGCGCGAGCAGAACGCCGTTCTCGACATGGAACGGACCGTAATTCCTCGCTTCCGTCCGGTAACGGAATACCGCCTTGCCCGTCGCGACGTTCAGCGCGTAGATTTCGCCGTCGGTTTGTCCGACGAATACGCCTCGCTCGATCCAGTCGATCCGGCTCGCCGGATTGTCCAACCCTTCGTAGTACACGGGCGTTCGGTCGAGCAGCCGGATGCCGTACAATGCGCCTTGCCGCGCCCGGTCCAAGAAAAACAGCTTCCCGTCGTACGGGCCGGCGATCCACTCTTGATTTCTTCCTCCGAACGCGGCGGTCGGCTTCGCGCTTTCCTCGGCTTCGATATGGTACTGAGCGACTTCGCCGGTCGGGCTGGAGGCGAATATCCATTCGTCGTCGACGACGGCGAGGCCGCCGCCGAAGACGGACGGATCGGAGCGTGCGGGCAGGGGGCCGTACGTCTTCGTCGCGGCGATCTGGCCGGCGTTCAGATCGACGAGATCGAACGATACGTAGCTCGGTTCCGACGCCGCGGCGAAGGTCGGGGACCAATCGTCGCGAAACCATCCGATGTCTCCTTCGACTCGCTCCAAAGCACCATGGCTTCCGCCGAGCCTCCAGAGCGTCTTGCCCGACTCGCGATCGATCCCGTAGTTCGCGATAACCGTCAACGCGCCTTGCTCGGCCGTGATGAAGAGAAGATGCTCGCCTCGCAGGGAGACGTAACCGCCGTTATCGAACGTGTCGTTGGTCCAAAGCTTCCTGCCGGTATCCCGGTCGAACGCGGCGAGGCCGCCGTACGATGTGACGTAGACGGCGTCGTCCGCCGCGGCCGCGGAGAAATAGACCGCCTCCTCCGGATCGACCGAGTCGCGAAGCGCGGCGGACCATGCCGCCTTCCCCGTCGCGAGATCGATCCAATGCAAGCGGCCGTCCGCGGTTGCCGCGAGCACGCCATCGCGGAACGTCTGGAACGAACCGAGCACCCCGTCTCCATAAGTCCACACGGTCTTGCCGGTGTCGACGTCGACCGCTGTGAGAACGCCGCCCCGAACGAACAACGCCTTCCCCTCGGCGACTTCGACGGTCGACGGTCCTCCGGCTTCGAGCGCCGCCGTCCACCGCGGCGTCGCGACCGGCGTCGCGTTGAAGCCGCTGGGCGAGACATGAGCTTCGTAGCTGGTGATCGGCCCCGCGAAGACGTCGGCCGCCGCGATTGTCGACACGATCGCCGTCAGGGCGACCGCAGTCATCGTTTTCCAATGATTCATCATCATTCCTCCTTTACCCATGAGACGCGGCGAACGGGCGAAAGTTCCACCTAAAAAAAACACAACCGCACGGCAAACGAGTCCCTTGTTGCCTGACCCGAGCACCGACTAAGATGGGTACTAGACGGTTACGACAAGGGAGGCATGCGCAATGAACATCGACTTATCGGGCAAGCTGGCGCTCGTGACGGGCTCGAACGCCGGGATCGGGCGGGCGATCGCGTTCGCTCTGGCGTCCGCGGGGGCCGATGTAGCGGTGACGTATATGAACCGACGCGAGCAAGGCGAGGAGGCGGCCGAGGCGATTCGGGCCAAGGGGGTGCGCAGCGCCGCATTCCGGCTCGACGCCGGCGATGCGGACCGGGTAGAGGGGTTCCCGGCGGAGATCGAAGCGACGTTCGGCCGCTCGGTCGACGTCTTGGTGAACAACGCGGGACATCTCGTCGCGCGGGTGCCGAGCCTCGAGATGACCGAAGCGCATTATGCGAAAGTCATGGACGTCAACTTCAAGAGCTGCGTGCTGATGTGCGCCGCGTTCGGGCGAGGAATGCGCGAGAAGGGCGGCGGCAGCGTCGTTAACGTGACGTCGGTCGCGGCGCATAACGGCGGCGGCGCCGGCGCGGCGGTATATGCGGCGGCGAAGGCGGCCATGATCGCTTATTCCAAGGGGCTGGCGAAGGAGCTGGCCGGCGCGGGCGTTCGCGTCAATCTCGTCTCGCCGGGCTTCATCGGACGGACGGCGTTCCACGATACGTTCACCCCCGAGGCGGCGCGCAAGGCGACGGTGCAGGGCATTCCGCTCGGCCGCGAAGGGACGCCGGACGACGTGGCGGGCGCCGCGCTGTTCCTCGCGTCGGATCTAGCCGCCTACATCACCGGGGAGACGATCGAGGTGAACGGCGGCATGTTCATGCGATGACGACGCGGACGCGACTGCGGCAAAGCGCCGGCGCAGTAGACGTCTGCGTCGACGAATCGCCGACGGTCCGGTTCCGCATGACCGAACGAGGACTTCATGGGGAGTGAAAGCGATGAAGAAGACGTTGTTCGAGCCGATCGACGGACCGCTGACGGTCCGGTACGCGCCGACCGAGGAGAAGGTCGTGCAAGAAAATCCGCCGCGCTTCGCTTGGATGGCCGGCTCGTGGGACGACGAGCGCTATGCGCTGCAGTTGTCGTCGTCCGAGACGTTCGAGGACGAGGCGACGGCGACGTTCGGTCCGCTACCGTATAACTTCTATACGCCGGACCGCACGCTCGAGCCGGGGACGTATTTCTGGCGGTACGCGCTCTGGGAAGACGACGGACCGGCGTCCGACTGGAGCCGGACGCGCCGCTTCGACGTGCCGCCCGGGCTGCCGGAGACGCCGCTGCCGTCCCGCGCCGAACGGTACGCGCGGACGTCGCCGTCGCATCCGCGGCTGTGGCTGGACGCGTCCGGCGTCGAGGCGCTCCGTTCCCGCGTGCGCGAGGACGCGGACGGCTGCGGCTGGACCGCTTTCTACGAGCGGTCCGTCCTGCCTTGGGCGTCGCGGGATCCGATCCCCGAGCCGTCGCGGTATCCGGACAACAAGCGGGTCGCCGCGCTGTGGCGGCGCATGTACATGGATTGCCAAGAGACGTTGTACGCGATCCGGCATCTTGCAGTGGCGGGCGTCGTGCTGGAGGACGACGCGCTGCTGACGAAGGCCAAAGAATGGCTGTTGCGCGTCGCTTCTTGGGATCCGGACGGAACGACGTCGCGCGATTACAACGACGAGGCGGCGTTCCGCGTCGCGGGGGCGCTCGCGTGGGGGTACGACTGGCTGCACGGCGAGCTGACCGACGACGAGCGGCGCGTCGTGCGCGCCTCGCTGCTGCGCCGTACCGAGCAGGTGGCGTTCCACGTGATCGACCGGTCGAAAATCCACCACGTGCCATACGACTCGCACGCGGTCCGCTCGCTCTCCTCGGTGCTGACGCCCTGCTGCATCGCGATGCTGCACGAAGAGGAGCAAGCGGCGCCGTGGCTCGATTACGCGATCGACTACTTCGCGTGCCTCTATTCGCCTTGGGGCGGCGCGGACGGCGGCTGGGCCGAAGGGCCGATGTATTGGACGACCGGGATGGCGTTCGTCACCGAAGCGATGAGCCTGTTGAAAAGGTACGTCGGGATCGACCTGTACCGACGGCCCTTCTTCCGGAAAACCGGGGATTTCCCGTTGTATTGCTTCTCGCCCGACACGACGCGGGCGAGCTTCGGCGACCAGTCGACGCTCGGCGACCCGCCGAGCTTGAAGACGGGCGCGCTTATGCGGGGGTTCGCCGGCGCGACGGGCAATCCGGCGTACCAGTGGTATTACGAGCGAGTGCGGGCGCGCGAGACGCCGGAGGAAGCGGATACGAAGTTTTACAATTACGGCTGGTGGGATTTCCGATTCGACGAGCTGATGCACCGATCCGAACATCCGGACGATCCGGCGGGCTCGCTGGACGGCGTCGAGCCGTTCCGTTGGTTCCGGGACGTCGGCTGGGTCGCGATGCACCATCGGATGGACGATCCGGCGGAGCACGTCGTCTTGCTCGCGAAGAGCAGTCCGTACGGCTCGATCAGCCACAGCCACGGCGATCAGAACGGCTTCCTGCTGCACGCCTACGGCGAGCCGCTCGCGATCGACAGCGGCTATTACGTCGCGTTCGGCTCGACGATGCATCTGCACTGGCGCCGGCAGACTCGGTCGAAGAACGCGCTGCTCATCGACGGGTTAGGGCAATACGCGGGACGCGACAAGTCGCTGAATCTGGAAGCGGCGGGCCGCGTCGAAGACGCTTGGCATCGGGACGGCGTCGGGTATGCGCGATTGGATGCGACGGCCGCGTATCGGGTCGAGCTGCCGTATGCGAGGCGGGTCGTGAGGGAGCTGTACTTCGTCGGAGGCTCGTATCTCGTCGTCGTCGACCTCGTCGACCTGGAGCGGCCGGGCGTCGTGACCTGGCAGCTTCAGACGCTTCGCGAGCCGGCGACGGACCGGCAGACGTTCCGCGTCGAAGGGGAGAAGGCCGAGCTGGCCGGGAAGTTCGTCTACTGCTCCTCGGGCGAGCTGCGGCTGACCGCGCATACGGGCTTCGAGGACGTCGAGCCTTCGGAGATCGAAGGGCTTCCGCTCCACTCGCGGCTGCGCGCGGAGACGAAGCCGGCGCTGTCGCACCGCATCGCGGCGCTGCTCGTGCCGATGAAGAAGGGCGAGCCGAAGCTCGTCTCGACGTTCCTCGACGATCAGGACCACGGCGTTCATCTGTACTTCACGGAGCGCGGCGCGACCAAGCGCATCGAGGTGCCGAAGGCGTATTG